>NZ_JBEZLM010000019.1:29092-195903 GCF_040652095.1 Streptomyces sp. NPDC048290 | reverse complement strand
TTCAGGCGAAGGCCGCCTCCGTGTACGGCAGTTGCCGAACCGGGTGATCAAGTTCGAGGGACCATTCGACACCGGACGTTAAAGATCAAGCTAAGGACTGTCTCGCAAAAGCCGGTTGACGTCCAGGTCAGGTGCTGAGATGGATACTCGCGAGACCCTGACGCGGGGCTGTGACTGTCTGCGGACATGCCAGAGCTGCGCGTCCATGCGGGTCGTCACTATGCCGTCCAGTTCCACTGCGCCTTGCCGGATGACGCATGGTGTGTGGAGCTGAGCAAGGCTGCTCCCGCGCCGGAGGCATGGGCTGAGATCCCCCGTGCGGAACCCCATTTGCCTGGGGCGGCCTTCGTGGTGGCGGTGATACCCGACGAGGATCCGGACCTGGAACCGACCGTCCACATTCACAGCCATGACGAGCACGTCATCCCCTACGAGATCATGCGCTGGCTCATGGAGCACGTTGCTGAGCAGGTCGAACGTTGCCGCATCGCGTTCGAGCAGGGAGAACCTGAAGCAGCGGAATGATCACGCGGTGCCTGGTGTGATCACGGCGCCGGAGCCGTCTTGGATAGCCCCGCTCACCGGGCTGAGCCCGCGCTGTTTCGGCAGGCTGGTGACGGTAGTGCGTAACGCGATCGCGAACGAGACGCGACGCGGGCGACCGTGGGGCCTGTCGTTGGAAGACCGGGTGCTGCTGGTTGTGGCGTATTGGCGCACGAACCTGACCATGCGCCAACTGGCCCTACTGTTCGGGGTGTCCAAATTGGCTCTGAACTTCAGGCTGTGGATCCTGCGGCGCAGGGTTCCGCAGCTGCCGAACGCACGGCACCCGCCCAGCGGGCGTCGCAGAGCGGGTGCCGAGGGGTGTGGGATCAGGCAGGCTTGATGTTCTCCGCCTGGGGTCCCTTCTGGCCCTGAGTGACGTCGAAGTTCACTTTCTGGCCTTCCTGGAGCTCACGGAAGCCGGAGCTGGCGATGTTGGAGTAGTGGGCGAAGACGTCGGGGCCGCCGCCGTCCTGCTCGATGAAGCCGAAGCCCTTTTCCGAGTTGAACCACTTGACGGTTCCGCTGGCCATTGTGCCCTCCAAGGGGACTCGAAGTCGGTCCCGCACTGCGCGGGAACCGGAGGTGATCGCCCTGGTCCTCAGAGACTGTGAACAGCAGAATCGCCCGTGCGCATTGCTCACGGGCGACCGGTACTTCGGAACCACGACAGCTGGCCTTCACGCTACAGGGAAAGATCCGTCCTCGCCGTGGGAACGCTCAGGTCACAAGCGGCCGAGCCGTCCGTTCAGCCGGGTGACGGCTGGCGGTCACCTGACGTGATTCTCGGCCACCGTTGTCCAGAGGTCCTTACTCCTGGGCTGATCCACAACCCCTGCCGTGGCCACGCAGGCACGTTCTGAGGAGACGGACATGCGGCAAAGACGACAGCGCACGCGAGCAGTGGCCTTTGTCGACGAGAACGGCAGTCGACGACTTGCGATGCCCCATAGACGTGGGCAACGCAGGAAGTATCCAGAGGTCACGGTCAGGGAGCACAGCACTGTAGAACCGCTGGCAGACGGCGACAGCGTTGAGGAAGGCGAGCGTGAGATGCTGTACATCAAGGTGAGAGTCGGCGGTGTCATCACGGCCTACCCTCGGTATCGGGCACCCGGCCACCTTTCCCACCGAGGCGATCATCAAGCAGGCCCAGCGCCTGCGAGCCGCCCAGAACACCTGGGACTTCCTGTCGACCCGGGAGCGGGGCGCCGACGTGACCCGGTTCCCCGCTGGTGCCTTCCTGACCCGTTTACGGCGGAACGGGTGACCAGGGGTCGGCCGGCGCGCGGTGGAACGCGACCTAAAGGGGCTGGGCCTGCCGGACTTCGAAGCGGTGGCGCATCTGGAGACCGAGCTCAGCGCGGACCTGCGGACGCGCCGCGGAGCCGGTCTAGGGCATATCGTTCCAAGCGGGCGCGGTGCCGCCGGAACTCCCCGCTTCGCCGTGCCGCTTCATGACGCCGTGGCCGCCCGGCCGCTGGACTGGGCTGCGGCGGGACAGCGGAGCGCGGGCGGCTGCCTTCCAGGTGTCCAGTACCGCCTCGTCGGCCGGCTTCATCTCGCCGTGGAACATCAGGACGTTGCCGTCCTTCACGGTCGTCTCGTCCCGCCAGGGCTGGGTGGCGAACACGTAGGCACCGCCCTCTGACAGTCGCTGCCGGGGCTCGTGGTCCGGCGCCCAGGTCACCCTGACCCGGGGGGGGGTGAGCGCCGCAAGGTCGTCGGGAAGGTTCTGGCCGGCTGCGGTCGCGCGGGCCTGGGTGCCTCGACGACGCTCGACGGCGTCCCGCCGCGCGGCGAACAGGCGCAACCAGCGCAGGTCACTGTCGTCCTGGTCGCCCGCGGGGGTGTAGAGGCGCTGGCGCGCACCGTGCTCGTCGACGACGGTCATGCCGATCGCCTCCAGCATGCGGCGAGGCCGTGTTGGCCTTCTGGGCGACCGCGATCAGCGGGCCACCGCCGGGGACGGCGTCCGTCCACCAGCTGACCGCCGCCGCGACCGCCCTAATGGTGGAGTCGGATGTTGTAACTCTCTCGCTTTCCGCCCACCGCGTGCCGTCAACGACGGGACTGATGTTTTTCGCCGAACCGCTTCCGTTCAGGGCGACGGAGCCGGAGGTAGTCGCGGCCTCCTGGGGCCCCTGGGACCCGCACACCAGCCCAGCAGGGTGGGTGACGAGCCATCTCCCGACCATTCCCGCGGCCAGCACCACGTTCGAACCCGCCGAGTTCGGACCGGGCCCGCACTGGTGGGTCACGCTGTACTACAACCAGGACGACCTGATCGACGACGGTCGGGACACTCCGCCAATGGACCGAGGCGGCACGTACGTGCTTTCCTCCGGGCAGTCGTTCCCAGACCCGGGGCCTCGTTGGGTGTCAACGGCCAGAGCGTCTCGATTCAGTCTGTCGAGAATACCTTCGGCTCCTGATGGGGCGGCGAAAAGGTTAGTTGCGCCCGGGCGAAACCGGGACGCTGATCGAGCGTTCGTGATGCGGAATACTCTGGTCATGAGCGAAGACTCCGAGCGGCTGGCGAAAGCTCTCATCGAGTACCGGGAATCCGAAGGCATCTCCGTGAGGCAGCTCGCGTATCGCACCCAGTTGAGCCAGGCAACCATCAGGCTCCACGAGAGTGATAGCGAACGCCCACCCGTCCCCTTCGCGGCCCGCCATCTCGAGGAAGTACTCGGCTGGGCATCTGGCAGCATCGCAACCGAGTCGCGCGCGACGACGGATCTCGAGCTTCCGCCGGACTCCGGCGCTTCGACTGGGTAGCCCGAGAGAATCAGGTGGTCGGAGGGTGCTGCAGCGTCCGGCGATCTGACCAAAGGTGGGCAGGCCCAGGTGGATCACCGACGGTTTGAGTGCGGCATTGAGCTGGGTCAGCTTCTCCTCGGCGCCGACCAGGCTGATCTCCAAGCCCTCGACCTCTCCGATCCAGCCTTCGCGCTGAGCTTCGGCGATCCGGTCGAGCAGGTTGTCGCGGATCTCGATCAGGCGTTTACGCTGGGACGGCTCAGGTCGGAGGAGCGAGCATCTGGCACAAGCTTCTCTGAACAACTCCGAGACAGGTATCCAGCCTGTGACAGTTGCCGCTGGATCACCCAGCGGTACTGCTCGGGGTCCGCTGTGATGATGTCTGTTGCCCGCTGGTGGCTGGACCGGGTGACCTGATGGCCGGTGTTCTCCCGGCGCCGGCGAAGCACGGCGTGTGGCGGCTGCGCCGTGAGCCGGCAGGGGATGCGGCACCGTGTGGGGCTCCCCCGCCGTCTCCGCTTTATACAGGACGGTTCCGTGCCCGCCGGTCAGCCGTGCTGGATGAGGTGGTCGAACTCTCCGTCCCGTACGCCGTTGAGGAAGGCCCGCAGTTCTGAGGGCGTGAAGACGTGCGGGGCGCGGTCGGGGTTCTTCGTGTCGCCGATGAGGATGTGCCCGTCGATCGCGCCGACCCGGACGCAGTCGCCTCCGCCTCCGCTGTGGGAGGAGACGGTCCACTGGACTTGAGTGAGGTCGAGGCCGGCGGGATCGGGCTTGGGGTTGGCGGTCATGTCCGCAGCTCCTTGATCAGTTTCTGGAGGCCGATGCGCGGGTCGCCGGGCGGAAGGGCAGCATCCCGAAGAACCCCGCAACACCGCAGAACGCACCCGGTCACCGGGGGTGCCCCAGTGACACCCCCGATGCCGGTCGGGCACTTCGACCGGCCGAACGTCGCCCGCGTCCAGGACCACCTCGACGGCGGCACCGACCACCACGCCGCCGACCGCGACTTCGCCCGCCGCCTCGTGGCAGCAGCGCCCTGGCTCCCGGCCAGCATCCGCACCAACCGCCGGCACGGCCCCCGGGTCCTCGACTGCCTCACCCGGGAGTCCGGCATCGACCAGGTCCTCGACCTCGGATGCGGCCTGCCGCACGACGACAACCGCCACCCGCCCGACGCGGTACACCGCATCATCTACATCGACTCCGACCCCGCAGTGGACGCCCACGCCCGCATGATCCTCGCGGAACGGGACGGCACGGACTCACTGCGGGCAGATCTCACCGACATGCCCGCCCTGCTGGCCGCGCAGCCGGTGGCAGGGCTCGACCGCAGCCGTCCCGTCGGGGTGCTGCTCCACGACGTCCTGCCCTGGATCGACGACGAGGCCGCCCACACCGCAATGGCAGCGCTCAGGACCTGGCTTCCGTCCGGGTCCGTACTGTCCCTCACCCACGCCGCCTCCGACACGGCACCCGCGGCGATGGCCGCCCTCACCGCCCACTACGCAAGCGCCGGAATCGCCTTCCGGCCCCGCACCGGGCAGCAGATCCGTCACCTGCTCCGCTCCTGGAAGCCCGTGGAGCGCGGCGGGCTAGTGACCACCGCGTCCTGGCGCCGCCCCACGCCCCCGCACGAGCGGCTCGACCACTCCCACGCCTACGCCGTCCTCGCCTCGCCCGGAGACCACCCCACATGACCGCCCCACCACCGCCCATGCCCGCCGTGCGGTGTACGTTCGGCAGGCCGGGGAAACGAGTGAGCGAGGGCGGGATGCCATGGGGAACGGCAGAGGTACAGGTCACGGCAGAGCAGTAGGCGGCTCGCAGTGACCGCCCGGAGGGCCACCCTCTGGACCCGGCTGACCGGCGTCCTCACGCTGGCCGCGGTCTACGCCGCCCTGCTCGCCGGGATCGTCCCGCTGGCCATCCCGCACCCGGTCACCCGGCCCCTCCGGCTGGCGCTGGCCGGGTGCGTGGTGGTGTGCGTGCTGCTGTGGACGCTGGCCTCGGTCAAGGCGCCGCCGGTTCCGCCCGTCCCGCCGGTTCCGCTCGACAAGGGCCGACGGGACGCGCGGCGGTACGTGCTGCCGCGCACGGGCCGGTTCCTGCGGGCCCTCCTCGTCCTCACCGTCCCGCTGGCCAGCGGCGCCGCACTGATACAAGGCGTCGGACCGGACGGCGCCGACGGCCGCTGGCAGACCGAGGTCTACGCGGCGGGCGGGGGCATCCAGGCCCTCCCCATCGACCGGCTGCTCGGCGACCCCGTGCCGACCGGGGTCAACATCAACGACGTGGACCAGTACGCGACCGACGTCCAGATCACCGTGCCGTTCACCGACGGCCCCCGATCGGTCACCGTGCACCGGGCGAAGACGCGGGGCGAACCGGCCGAGGGGGACACGGTGGACATGCTCTACGCCCCCGACCGGCCCGCGCTCGGGGCACGTTTCAACGACTCGGGGTACATGTCACGTGGCTTCGCCCTCCTCTGGATCCTGGTCCTGACCTTCTGCGCGTGCCTGTTCACCGTCGCGACCTTCAGCGCCGTCGCCCCGGAGAGCCTGAACTGCCGCCGGTTCCGGCCCCGGCTGCACGGAGTCTGGGCGCTGCTGGCGGTGCTGAGCATCGGACTGCTGCTGCCAGGCCTGTTCTTCCTCGTGTCGTCCGGGGTCGGCTGGCTCCTCGCGCTCACCGCCGCCGCGCTGCCCTGGCTCGCCCTCACCTGGACACTGAAGCAGGAGTAGTCCCGGCGCCGGGTGCCGGGGTTCAGGTCCGGCCGTGAGCGATCACAATCGGCCGGATCATAGAGTGTCGTGACGGCCGGTCCAGGGCGTCCGCGAACGCGTCCGCCCGCCGAGGCCGTACGGCCGCCGTCAGCCGTCCGTCGTAGCCCTCGCCCAGGGTGGCCACCACGTCGACGGAGTCGAACGCGCCGCTGAGCACCAGACCGACGGACCCCTCCGCCCCGACGGTGACCTTGCCCCCGGCCGGCCACGCGGTGGTGGCACACGTGAGCGTCAGGGTGAGGGTGGTGCGCCCGGCGTCGATCTGGGGCACACCGGAGTCCGCCGTGCCCTGGCAGAAGCCGTCCGGGAAGGTGCCGAGCACGTGGGCAGCTGCGGCGCCACCACAAGGGTCACGAGCCCGACTGGGGTGCCTCCGGGGGTCGCAGAGGGCCATGGCGGCGGCCGGTGGACACCGAAGCTGCACCGCCGGTCTCATCGCGTTCGAGAGGACGCGGCCGGGCGGGGCGCTGCGCTGCGGACCGGTGGCGGTGGGCGGCGCGGTCATGACGGGGCTCCCGGTGTGTGGACGGGCGCAGGGTTTCCAGAACTTGGAAGAGAATCAGCGGGTCGAGTTCGAGACCGCCGTCGGACCCAAGGGCTCTGAGGCCCGGGAGGTCAGGAAGCTGCGACCCTGATCGGGGCTGTCCGCCCGATTCCCACCGCGGCCGTAGCCGGGTCAACGCGAGGATGAGCGTGCCGGGTGGTGAGCCCTCCGTGTGAGCGGACCGTCAACTCGTCGGGCCGGGCCGCATCAAGGTCCGCTCCGCCGGCTCAGAGCCCGCTGAAAAGCTGAACCCCGCGATCATCGAGGTCATGGCGGAGAAGGGCATCGACCTCGCCGGGCACACCCCCAAGCACCTGACCCCCGATGCCGTCCGGGCGTCTGAGCCCCGCCTTCCCCGGCAAGGCACACCTCGACTGGATCGGATCGATCCTCGACGACCCCGCAGGACAGGACACCGACGCGGTCCGGCCGATCCGCGACGACATCGAGCACCGCGTCCGGGTTCGATCACGAACCCGGCTGTCCCGTTCGCCGTGCAGTCGGTCCGCGGTGCCGGGGGCTTGTGGAGAATCTGGTGTCCGGGTTACGCGGCCAGGTAGGCGGCTGCCCGGGCGGTGAGGTTGCGGGCATCGGGGTCGTCGGGGTAGCGGGTGAGGCGGTTGCGCGAGGAACTCCTCATCGTCTTCAGCGCCACCCTGGGGCCCGGCCCCCGCACGGCGTAATCCGCCGCCCGGCCGCGCCGCTACCTCGCTACCCGCATACCCGGCCGCCGGCCGCTGACCCTCCTCGCCCCGACCAAGTGCTTTTGCGCACAGGCGGGATGGGGACACGCAGGGGGGTGGCTTCCTTCCGGCCTCGGGGTCGAACACAGGTGTCAGCCCGCGAGTGGATGCCCCCGGACGTGCCCGCGCGCACCAGCAAGTCCGCCCGCGTCGGCCCCAGATGCGTCCTGGACTACCCCACATCAGAGGCTGCGGTGGGCCTTGGCACTCCCGCGAGGGACGCGCTCGCCACCACGCGCCCCGCCCGACCCCGCGCACTCGGGCCGTGCCCGGCTCGCGTTCCCGCCTGCCGGGCATCGCCCGGCGGAGGAGTCGCACGCGCGCCGGGATCGGTCTGCGGGGATCTCCAGTGGGGGTGACGGCGAGCCGGGCATACGGTAGCTGTCGTCCGGCGGTTCCGGCGGCTTGGTGGTGCGGGTCAGGAGTCGATGGCGTAGGCGGGGTGGAACCACAGGGATTGCTGGATGTCGGTGAGAAAGGCGCAGCCGGTGGTGAGGTAGGGCATTCCCGCCCAGGCAGTGAACGCGGCGGCGATCGCGCTGGCGCCTTGGTCGGAGCTGGTCTTGAGCTCTGGCAGAGCGGCACCGGTGGTGAGCTTCGCCCAGGACACGCAGTACAGAGGCGGGGTCTCCTCGTTGGCCGCCTTGGTGAAGTTCACCGCGGCGATGCGGTCGCCGGCGTGCAGGAACACCATGGCACCGGAGTCGTTGCCGAAAGAGTTGCTGTCGATGCCGACGATGGCGGCGGGCAGGGGAGTTCCCAGGACGGTTTGGACGCCCGTGACAAGGTCCTTGACGGAGCCGTCGGGCAGCTTGACGGGCCACTTGTGGTCGACGCCGAGTGTGATGATGCCCGTCTGCAGGTCCATGGCCTGGAGAGTGTCGCGGATGACCGCGATGCCTTTGCCGTTCTGTTCGAAGAAGACCCCTGCGGTGATGCCGGAGTGGCTGGGCTCGACGGGCGTGTATGCCACGGGGTCGAGGCTGGTGAGAGCGGCTCTCAGGTCGTAGCGGAGGTCGGCCCAGAAAGCCCCGAAGGACTGGGGGGTGTCGTCCTTGGGCTTTCCGTCCTGGCCGAAGGTGTGGCCGACGATGATGGCGTCGGGGACCTCGGGGAAGGGCCTGCCGCGCACCGGTTCGGTTCGCGTGAGCTTCATTGTTCCGTCTTTGCTGTAGTTGCTGCCCGTGGAGATGTGGCCACCGGTGTATTCGGGCGGGGCGATGGCGACGGGTCCCAAGGCCGGGTCCGAGGTGGTGAATTCGACACGGCGGGTCCTGGAGTTCCACACCGAGTCGATGGGGGTGCGGCTGGTCAGCGCGGTGAGTTCGTATCCGGCGGCGTAGGCGGCCGCGGCGTCGGGCTGGATGCGTACCGCCATGCGTGGGGCCGGGTGGACCAGGACGCCGAGGGGGGAGGGGGGTCGGTAGTTGAAGTTGGCGCGGGTCAGGTTCCCCAGGTCGGGGAAGGGTTTGGGGTCGTCGAAGGGCGGATCGCCGGCGTCGTCCAGGCCCCAGGAGTACGCCTCCCCCGCCTCCCAGTCGATCACGAAGCGCTGCAGGAGCCGCTGCATCCCGCTCTCTCCCGATACGACTATGTGAATCTGGAATCCGGCATGCCGTTGCCGGGGGACGTCGGATGCCAGGCCGAAGACGGCCTCAAGATGCGGGGAGATACCCGTCTGCGCCAGAAGGTCTGGTGTGTCGTCGCTCTTCTCGAACCGCCACGCCACGCCCGGGATGTCCAGGTAGGTGCCGGGTGCGTTCGCTCCGGAGACGTAGAAGTCCGGAACCGACCAGGACTTGCCCGTCGAGTAGCTGTAGCTGACGCCTCCGGTGAGTGAGTCACCGAAGAACCCGAGGTTGGCTCCGACGCTGGTGGAGGTGCTCATCGTCGTGCTCTTCCCGGTGGTGGCCGGGGAGAAGTCCGTGAGCGTCCAATCCGTCGGGGACTGGGCCTTGTGCTTGCTTTTCAGGGGGACGGCCATCGGTGTGACATTCACCTCAAGCTGGGCGAGCTTCCCTCCGGTGGCGAAGGTAGATCCGGAGGTGCCGAGGCGCACCGCTCGGGCGGGTGACTTACCGGCCGGGTTGGATTCCTCGAACAGTTCGAGGAGAAAGCTCACCCTGACGGCTAGCGCGGAGTCGGCGAAACGGCGTGAGACGTGACGCATGGTGCGCGGGTTGGCTGCGGCCGCATGGGTGCCGCGGATGAGTGGCATCGGTGATCTCCTGGCTTCCGGGTTGTCTGTCGTCGGCAGTGCCGTCCCGGGGTGTGGGCCGGCACGAGGGAGGAGTCTCAGGGCCGGCCGGGCGCTTTGCGCAGGCCGGCCCAGGGCGATGGTGTGTTGTCCTGCGGCGTTCGGACGGCGACGGGTCCGCGGGACGGGCGGGCCCCGCAGAGCGGGGTCGGCTCTGCGGGGGTCGGCCGTGGGAATCGGGACTCCTTCGGTGCCTTGCGGCGGGGTGGTGTCACAAGAGCGTTCACCCACGCATGGCCCTGGCTCCCCCTATCCGTGCGGTGTGGGGTACCCGTGCGATGTATGGCCCGTGCCTCAGCGCCATGAGGGTCCCGGGATGTCCCACTCGTGTGGCGGCGGGAGGTCGGGGAGCAGTGGGGCGCCCGGGGTCTGTGCGGGGCCGTCGGCGCCGGCGGCCGCGTCGAGGCGCTCTGCCGGGGGTGCGTGATCCGCACGGCGAGGTGGGTCATCGTTCTCCTCCGGGCGAGTGTCGTAAAAGGGGAGGGCTTCGGTCAGGGCGGCGTCGAACGCGCGGGGCCCCAGATGCCAGATGAGGCCGAGGTCGGAGCTGCGCGCCTGCTCCATGCCTGTGTGGGTGAGTTCCCAGTACGCCTGCCAGTTCTGGTTGGCCATGGCGCCGGCCGGGGAGTCGGCGAACTCGATCACGCTTTGGCGCACCTGCTGGTACAGGCTGCGGGCGCGGCGCTGGTCGACGTACGGCACGAAGGGCCGGTAGCCGCTGGTGTGCTCGTTGCCCATGACGCCTTCGGCCATGCACTGCCCGATGGGGAAGGTCGAGACGAAGGTGTGGTAGGCGCCGAAGTTCATGTAGGCGGCGATGCCGGTCGTGGCGGCGAGGACGGTGTCGCGGTCCCCGTACAGCGAGGTGGGGCTCAGGCAGCTCAGGCCCAGCAGGATGTCGCAGGTCCCTCCGGACTGTGCTCCTGCCACCGGCAGCAGCTGGCCCTCGGCGTCCCACATCCAGGTGCCCCGCAGCTGCCATCGGCCGGTGCCGGTGCCGTGGAAGTAGCGGTGGTCGGCCAGGGCGTCGGGCAGGCCGCTGTCCTGGAACGGGCGGGGCATGTTCTCAAGCCGGGCGTCGGCGTCGCTGAGGGTGCCGGGGCGGGACAGGTCGGTGATGGGCTGCCCGATCCGCGGCAGTCCGCCCACGCCCATCTCCTCTTCCTGGGCTTGGAGCTGCTGTCTCAGGCCGGGATCGACGACATCGATGATGGAGCCGAATCCCTTGTTCACCGACGATGCCTCGATGTACCGCCAGGTCCCGGACGGAGCGTCGTGCAACAGTTCAGGGACGCGCTCGATCCGGGCGCGGCTGATCTCCTGGTCGAACAGCGGGGTGCGCGTCCGGCTGCGGAAATCCCGGAAACGCCACTCCAGCCGCTGCCCCAGCGCGATGTCCGGGTTGCCTCGTCGCAGGGCGCTGCGGAAGGCTTCGCCGGTGTTCACGGTGAACGTCTCGCCGTCGCGCCGGACCAGCATGTCCTGGAACTGGTAGGGCTCTTGGAGGTACTGCCACACCAGCGAGCCGAATCCGCAGATCGCCTTGATCTTGGTCAGCAGCCGGTCGTAGCGGTAGTTGTCATCCGTGGTGGGTGTGCGGAGTTCGGCCAGGAGCCACTGGAGGCCCTGGGTCTCCATGTAGTGGCGCTGGTCGGCGCTGTCGTTCAGCCCTCGCATGGTCTGCTCCGCAGCGTCGTCCCGCCAGCGCCCGATCTGGTCGGTGAGCGGCGACATCTGCATCAGAACGCCCCGGGTGACCACCTCGCGCAGGGTCTCCACCGGGGCGTCCAGGGTTTCGATGGCCGGGTCGGCCTGTGTCCGGCACACCCGCTGGTTCCCGATGGCGGCATCGGTGTAGATGCCTTCGAGGACCGTCGCCAGACGGCGGCTGAACCGGTCGTAGACCTCACCGACACGCCCGGGATAATCCAGGATGGCCAGAGACAGGGCCGTCTCGAAGTCCCGGGCATAGGACAGGTACCGGGCCCGGTCCGGGGACGGGGGGAAGTTGTGACTGATGTCCACCAGCCGACCTGTCACCGGGAGACGCCGGATCACGCGGTAGGCCAGCGTCTCGGGATCGAACTCCGTCTCCTGCGTTCCGAGCCATCCGGGAACGGGACTGGTCATCGCTCGGCCTCCCATTCACGCACCGGTGCCGGCTCGGGCGGCAGCAGAGTGCCCTCGGGACGGGCTGGATCGGTGGCGGAGCCACCGGCCTGCGCGCCGAGTGGGTCCCGGTCCTGGTATCGGTTCTCCTGCCCGCCTTCTTCGACGGGCGAATATGGCCATTGCACCCGGTCGGAGCCATACGGTGCCGTGATTGATCCGATCGACGGCGCGTCCCGGCAACCACGGGTCAGCCCCGGCGCACCGGCATGCGCCGCAGTCGGGGAGAGCGAGAAGCGGCCTTCGGCTCGCCCTGTCTCAGTAGCACCACCCGCCGGAGGCGTCTTCGCCCCTCAGGCGCCTTCCGTGCCAGCGTGCTCGCACGATCGCCCACGAACCGCCCCTGCGGTGCCGACCACACTGCCGACCACACGGGCCAGCTCGGGACGTGTCCCGGCGGCTCTACCCGGCGCGCCGTCCACCGCGCCGATGGAGGACATGTGATGGTTGCGAGGTGATCATGAGCCGCTGAGAGGAATCGCCGGGAGACCGCAATGCCGGGTGGAGAAACACTTCCGTACACCGTGACGTCCGTAAACCGTCTGACCGGTCGACTGCAGGACATCACCCGAGGCGCCCCGGGACCGTTCGGCCCCGATGACTTCTTCATGTTCGGACAGTACTTCGAGGCTGCGGTCAGCATCGCAATCCTCGACCAACCAGGTGCAATCGGCGACGTCTACGACCGGTACTGCAGCATCCTGGCCGATGTCCTGCAGCGCCTGAAGGACGACCCCGAAGTCGCGAACAGGCGGGTCAAGCAAGTTCGCCCGTACACGGAAACGACCCTGCTCAGCGCGGTAGTGGATGCCTTGTTGATGCCGTTCTCGCCACTGTCCGACCAACCCGGGGCATGCCTGGACGAGAACATGAAGAAGGCGCTGGCCGACCGGCTCAAGATCTTCACCGAACCCGAGTACAGACAGGAGGTGATCAGGGACTTCATGAAGAAGGAAGGCCTGGACTGGCTCCTCAAGGAACTGAGAACCCCATGCTGGGACCCCGGGTACACGTACACGCACCTGCTGACCAAGATCAAAGCCATCGGGGCGTTCGGTAGCATTCTGTGGGAGTACCTCAGAGACGGGCCGGGCCAGTTCGAGGACGCCACATTCGATGGCAGCTCCTTCAATACGGCCGGCTCCCTCTGCGAGTTGTTGAGGGAGAGCAACCCCGCCCTCGGCGACATCGAAGCGCTCCGCGAACGCTTCGACGAGTTCCGGCGACGGACCCGCACCCCACTGTTCGACCGCCCGACCGTCCGGCTCGCTTCGGGGGACACCTGGACAACGTTGGAGGACCGCACGGGCAAGAAGACCTGGCGGTGGTTCCTCGACGGGGCCCCCGTAGGCTGGCGGGTCGGGATCCACAATCTCGAGGGCCGTTTCCTCAATCCCTACCTGTGCCGGCTCATCGCCCAGCGCTTCGAGGCCCCGGGCGGTGGCCTCGCCGGTGACGACGTCCCGGTGTCAGACCTGGTGCGGTCCGGCCCGCTGTCCCGGCTCGGGCAGGAGTACATGCCGCCAGGGTTCCGGCGGCTCGGGCTGCCCGAGGCCCTGGCCGGCCACGTACTGGAACCCGGGAGCGGCATCAACATGTGGGAGCGGCTGGGGGTGTATCCCTACCACTTCCAACGGCAAGAGCTTCTGCACACGCCCGGTTCGCCGGCCGGCGGAGCCTTCGATGTGCTGCTGGGCCTGAACAGCTTGAGCGACACGTCCCTGTACGGAGCAGAGGACACGGTGATGCCGGCCACCGCGGGCATGTCGGCCTTCTTGTCCTTCAGCGGACTCCAGCCCTTCGAAGAGACCTTCCCCATCGGCCACTGCATGGCCGCCGACATCATGGGCGACCAGCACACCGGAGGGCTGCGGCCCCACCCCGCCTTCACCACAGGACAGCGCCTGACCCTCTACCGGCACGTCACGGACACTCTGATCCTGTCCGACCAGGTCCACGCCAGTATGACCGCCGTGGACTACATTCGGGAATGCGAGCGGCTCGCAGGAGAACTGATCCAGGCCCGGACGCTGCAGCACCGGATCGCCATGCCGGTGCCGCCCGCAGCATACGAGGGTCCGGCACCGCTCCAAGGGTTCGACGAACCTTCCGGCAGCCGCGATGAACCCTCGGCAGACGACGGGCCCTCCCCCGCAGACCACCCCGGGGCCCCGCTGATCCCCGAGCCCCCACCCCAGCCCGACTGGTCCACCCTGCTCGGCCTCGACACCCTTGCGCACACCGACACCCCGGTGCCCGAATGGGCGGGTTGGTGACGCCGATGGGCGTGCTTGCCTCCTACCGCCAGAACGGGCAGGTCGTCGTATGCGGCGTCCGGAAGGGACCCACCCTCTGCGCCTGCCCTTCCCGGGCTGCTCTCGTCACTGAATCGCGCGACAGGCCAACGTCTCTGCGCACCGACCGCCGCTTGGACCTCACCGACCTCCCGACGACGTGAACGCCCTGCGCCGTCGTCCTCGCCCGGTAGGCGCGTTGCCGGCACGCCCGGGAGCATGACGGGCGCGACCGTCCGGCAACGGCGCGCAGGTCATGACCGCCGCACTCAGCGCAGCCAGGGTCTGCTGCGCCCAGGGCCTCATTGCACGGCTCCGGTTTCCGTGTGCGGGGTGGTGGAGCCCGGTACCGGGGCTGATCGAGGTCGATCCGACGACGCTCTGCCCGTAGGGCGCCACCAGCGCCGCGACGCCAGAGCGGCCAGCCCGGCTCCGGCGGCGTTGAGCAGTACGTCGTCCACAGAGGACACCCGGTCCAGCCGCAGGACGTACTGCGCGGTCTCGACCAGGACCGAGCAGCCCGCCGCGAGCGCCAGGATCCGCGGTACCGACGCCAGCGCCGCGAACCGCAGCGGGGCGAGGAACCCCAGCGCCGCGAAGACCAGCAGGTTGCCGACGACCTGGACCGTCGCCGTCATCGGATCGCTTGCGAGGATCGTGAGCAGGTCCCGCAGCGGCACCAGGCTCACTCGAGCGGGGACGGTGTCGGCCCGGCCGCCCGGCAACATGATCATCCATACCCACGGCACCGTCCCGTAGACGATGCCGACCTCGGCCAGCGACATCCGCCACGCCGACGTGGTGCCGGTGCCCCTCCGACGACGTGCCAGAAGCCCCACCGTCAGCGCGGCCAACGGCAGTACGGCGGCCGTGATGAGGGCCACGCCGGTGAACGTACCGACCCAGCCGTGCCACCCCTTGATGATCACGCTGCCTCCGCTTCCGTCCGACCCCGAAATCTCCCCGCAGGTCAGAGTGTCTTCTTTGATGTCCCAATGGATGTGACGGTTGTCAGGCTGTACCCCGCACCGTGGTGGATGCGGTGGAGTTCCTGAAGGCCGACCGGCGTCGGGGCGGTGCCGGCCGCCCGACCGAGGGTGCCCTCCGGCTGTCCGGTACGCCAGGCAGGCGGAGATCCCTTCTCATCGGGTCAGCCGACGGATCACCTCAGCCACCTGACCCGCCGCCGGGCGTGGCCCCGGTGATGGCCTGTGTCTCTCGCCCGATCATGTCCTGAAGCGGCACGCCGTCGATGTTGCCGAGGATGACGCCGACCCAGTCGGTGTACGGGTAGATGTCCCAGTTGGCGGCGACACCGGGGTTGCCTCCGGCGCGCTGGTACTTCCACTGCCCGTTGACGATGGAGACCGGAATCCTGTACGCGCCGAACGACGCCGGTCCGTGGGGGATCTTGGCCCCGGTGAGCACATCGGCCCAGGGCCGGTCCAGGAGCGTGCCGTCGCCCAGCGCGTGCGCGAACCGGACCAGATCCGGCGCGGTGGCGAAGCCACCGTCCCCGGGGGCATCGATGAAGGCGCGGCCCGGGTTCCTGCCGAGTACGTTCGGGTTCGGGCTGCTCTTGTCCAGGTTGCGGACGGCGTCCACCTGGCTGCCGTCGGCCAGCGTCATGTACGGGTGCGCGATGGCCTTGTCGGTGAGCCACTGCGGCCTGGTGTAGAACGCCGAGCCGGTCATGCCGCAGCGCTTGAAGATGTGTTCCTCGACGTAGTCCCAGTACGTCGTGCCGGCCACGGCCTCCACGATCAGCGCGGAAATGGTGACCTCCGACTCGGCGTGAGCGGTGTCGGAGGTGCCCGGCAGGCCCACCAGTTTCGCCTGCCGGGCCCGCTGCTCGTAGTGCTCGTGCACCTCATCCCGGCTCTGGAAGACGCGTTGCACGTCGTCCTCCGGGCTGTCCAGCCCGGAGGTGCCGGAGAGCAGGTGGTGGATGGTCACCTTCTCGGCGATGTCCTTGGCGAAGCCCGTCAGATGGGTGCCCACCGTGTCCGACAGCTTCACCTTCCCCTGCTGCGCCAACTGCAAGATGGCCACCGCGCCGAACGGCTTGCCCGCCGAACTGAGGGCGAACGCGACGCCCTCGTGATTGCGGATCCCCTTCTCCTTGTCGGCCATGCCGTAGCTGCGCGACAGCACCGTCCGGCCCTGGTGCGACAACAGCACCACGCCGGAGAACTTGCCCTCGGCGGCCAGCTTCGTCACGTACCGGTCATAGGCTCCGCCGGGCCGGGTGTCCGGTGGGATGCCGGGGTCGGTTGCGGCCGTTCGGTGCTGTCCCGCGGCTGCGGCATGGCCGCGTCGGGCGCCCACCAGCGGCACGCCGGCCGCCACGACGCCGACGGCCAGCCCGCCCCACCCGCACAGCCACCGCCGGTCGATACCACGTACGGAATCCGAGTCCACGATCACGATCCATTCCCGGTCGACAAGCCGACCGTTGCAGGTGTGCTGCTGTCCATGCCTCCACTGAAGGCGGACGACCGTCGCGGTGGCGTATGCGATTTTCGATACGCCTGCGACAGCTCGCCGTCACGCCCGCACGTCTGCCCTGAACCATGAACGCCTGGGAACCACGGCGGCGGGACGCGCATCCACCGGAAGATCGGGACGGGTCCGCCCACCGGAAGTGGTTTCTCCGGGCTAAGCGTCGCCCAGGACTAGCTGGTCAGCGCCTTGCAGGCCGTCGAAGGCCCGTTGCATACGTCGGCGATATGCCGTGCTGCCTATGCTTCGGGGATGCGTGTGCTGATCGTGGAGGACGAGCGCTACCTGGCCGAAGCCGTCCGTGACGGTCTCCGGCTGGAAGCGATCGCCGCCGACATCGCAGGTGACGGCGGCACCGCTCTGGAACTGCTGAGCATCAACGTCTACGACATCGCCGTCCTCGACCGCGACATTCCCGGCCCTTGCGGTGACGAGGTCGCCCGGCGCATCGTCGGCTCCGGCAGCGGTGTCCCGATCCTCATGCTCACCGCTGCCGACCGGATCGATGACAAGGCTTCGGGGTTCGAGCTGGGCGCCGATGACTACCTCACCAAACCGTTCGAGCTTCGCGAACTCGTCATGCGGCTGCGGGCGCTCGACCGTAGGCGCGCGTACGCCCGACCACCGGTCCGCGAGATCGCGGGCCTGCGGCTGGACCCCTTTCGCCGGGAGGTCTTCCGTGATGGACGCTACGTCGCGCTCACCCGCAAGCAGTTCGCCGTGCTCGAAGTCCTCCTCGCCGCCGAAGGCGGTGTCATCAGCGCCGAAGAACTCTTGGAGCGGGCCTGGGACCAGAACGCCGACCCCTTCACCAACGCCGTCCGCATCACCGTCTCCGCCCTGCGCAAACGACTCGGCGAACCACGCGTCATCACCACGGTGCCCGGCGTCGGCTACCGAATCGACACCGGCATAGGCCCCGCACACCCTGGCAACCCTCATGACTAGACGCCCAGGGCTCAGCGCCCGACTGAAACTCACCATCAGCTACGCCGGATTCCTCCTCCTCGCCGGCGCTCTCCTGCTGGCCCTGGTATGGGTGTTCCTGCTGCGTTACGTACCCGACAGCCCCAGGGGCCTTCTCGGAGTCGCACCCAACCGCTACGTCCTCGTGCGGGTCTTCGCCCCCGCCGCGGCCACAGCCTGGGCCTTCCTCCTGGTGTTCGGCCTCCTGGGAGGATGGGTCCTCGCCGGCCGGATGCTCGCACCACTCACACGGATCGCAGACGCGGCACGGATGGCCTCGAACGGAACGCTGTCCCATCGGATCCGCATGGAAGGCCCCAAAGACGAATTCCGCGAACTGTCCGACGCGTTCGACACCATGCTCGAACAACTCCAATCCCACCTCGGCGAACAGCAACGGTTCGCCGCGAACGCCTCCCACGAACTGCGCACCCCGCTGGCAATCTCCCAGACACTCCTCGACGTCGCCCGCAACGACCCCACACGGGACCAGGGCGAACTCATCGAACGCCTCCACACCGTCAACACGCGGGCGATCGGCCTCACCGAGGCCCTCCTGCTGCTCACCCGCGCCGACCGCAGGAGCTTCACCCGCGAGCCCGTCGACCTGTCCCTCATCGCCGAAGAAGCCACCGAAACACTGCTCCCCCTCGCCGAGCAGCGCCGGATCACGCTCAACGTCACCGGCGAGAAGACACAGACCGCCGGTTCCGCGGCGCTCCTACTGCGGATGGTGACGAACCTTGTCCAGAACGCCATCGTCCACAACCTCCCCGCCGGCGGCACCGTAAGGGTCCACACCGAACCTCAGCACGACGCGAGCGTGCTGCGGGTCGAGAACACCGGCCATCGGCTCCCACCTGAACTGGTACCGACCCTCACCGAACCCTTCCAACGCGGAACAACACGCGTCCGCACCGACGAGCACGCCGGCGTCGGCCTCGGGCTGGCCATCGTGCGCAGCGTCGTCCGAGCACACGACGGGACCCTCGACCTCACACCCCGCCCCACCGGCGGTCTCCTCGTCACGATTCGGCTTCCCGCCACACCGTAAGCATCGTCGGGCGTGGCCCCGGGCCGTACGACGACGGCTCGGCCAGGCATCTACCGCGACAACTCAGCTCCGCACACTCCTCGACGACAAGCCGCCGACGAGGAGATTCGTGCCGCACGCAGGCGGCGCCGGGCAACCCGCGCGTGGTGAGCCATTTCGGTGAGGCTGCCGAGGGCTTTGCCGCCGCGGCGGCGGGCACGGGGGCGTGTTCAGATGAAGCCGATGTAGCTGGGCGACCACCGTCTGGGGTGGTGGGCCCGGACAGGTCGCCGCCTTCCAGGCCGAGGTGGTGGTCGCGGTCGTTCTGGCCGATCGCCGCCTCAGGGGAGCGGAAGGTGGCGCTGGCCGACAACGACGCGGCCGTCGTCTGGCCGCTCGGCCACCTCGCCGCCTGCGATGTGGTGCTCGTCAATGCCTCCCGCGGGGCACGCCTGGACGAGGTCGCCGCGGCGTTCGCGTACTTTGGCGGGCGAGCCAGATTCTTGCCAACCACATGACCCCGTCGAGCGTCTCTATGTCGCAACGCTCCGGATCCCGTGTGCTGTTGCTCGGATCGGCCCGTCTGGAACACCCATGTCCTGCGCACCGGGAAGGGATCTCCAGCGGGCCGCTGCGGCATGTCTGACCTGCAATTCCGTCCCCCGACACGGCACTTGACAGGTCTAATGTGGTCGGTCATATTGAATCGGCCGTCAGCCCAGTCGGTACTCATCCGGCATCGAACGCCCACCCCCGGAACGGACGCGGCGCACCCACCCACTGTGAGCCGAACAAAGAGAAGGAGCCCGTGATGGTGACGGACGACAACTCCACGGCAGCGGCACCCATCACGGCACTGCCGCCGGGGCGGCACGCGTCGTGGCCGCGAGCCAGGTGACCTACGGCACCATCGTTCACTGGAACGAAGTCGGCCCTGGCGCCCGCTTCTCCACCTGCGAACAGCCGAAGCTCCTCACCGTGGAACTGCGCACCGCCTTTCGTCCACCGCGCTGACCCGCCCCATGCCCCGTCCCCGTGCAGGAGGCGGACCAGGACTTTCCCGGACGGCGACTACCTCCGACCGACGACGATCGGCTGGAGACCGCCGTTCCACGCACTGCTCAAGGTGGCAGTTCCGCAGGTGACGGCCAGGTCACTTGAGGTCCGGTGCATCACCGGGCCGAGTGGTCACCCCCTTGCACACCGATCGCCTCAGGGTCGTGTGCGTACGCGCACGAGACCACCTCACGCCGGGCGATGACATGACGCCCGGCATCCCGTCTCCAGGAGGAGATTTGCCCATTCGAAGGAAGAGCCCGGCAGCCGCGATGGTCGCGGCGGCTGCCGCCGCCGCTCTTGCCGCAAGTGTGATCAGCCCGGCGGCTGCGTCGGCCACTCCCGCCGTGGACGCGGCGCCGATCCCGGGCCCTGTCGACAAGCAGCGGATCACTCTGATCACAGGTGACCGGGTGACCCTGGACGGCAGGGGCCGGGTCGCCGGTTTCGAACCGGCCGAGGGCCGGGAGAAGATACCCGTCCAGGTCCGCGAGAGCAGTGGCCGCACCTACGTCCTCCCTTCGGACGCTTCGCGGCTTGTCGCGAGCGGCAGACTGGACCCCCGCCTGTTCGATGTCACCGAGCTGAGCAAGGCCGCCGCGATCCAGAAGGCGCAGCAGGACGGTCTGAAGGTCATCGTCGGTTATCGCGACGGTGCCTCCGCCACCAAGTCGGAGGTACGCGAGGCGAGCACGGTGCGTCGCACCTTCAGGACGCTCAACGCCGATGTGGTGCAGGCTCCACAGTACGACGCCACCGCGTTGTGGAAGGCGCTCACCGACGGCAGCCGTACCGCCTCGGGGATCTCCCGTATCTGGCTGGACGGGGTCCGCACGGCTGCCCTCGACAGGTCCGTCGAACAGGTCGGCGCCCCTGCGGCCTGGTCTTCAGGCTACGACGGCAAGGGCGTCACGATCGCGGTCCTGGACACCGGCGTCGACACCGGACACGAGGACCTCGAGGGCCGGGTCGTCGCTTCCAGGAACTTCAGCGACTCCCCCGACGCCGGTGACCGACACGGCCACGGCACGCATGTCGCGTCAACCGCCGCCGGCAGTGGTGCCAGGTCCGGCGGCACGTACAAGGGGGTCGCGCCGGGTGCGCGGATCCTCAGCGGCAAGGTGCTCGCCGACAACGGCTCGGGCAGTGACTCGGGCATCATCGCCGGCATGGAGTGGGCCGTCGAGCAGGGCGCCGACGTCGTCAACCTCAGCCTCGGTTCCCCGGACTCCCCGGGCATCGACGCCATGGAGGCGGCGGTCGACCGTCTGTCCACGGAGAAGGGTGTCCTGTTCATCATCGCTGCGGGCAACGACGGTCCCTCGGCGGGGACGGTCAACTCGCCCGGAAGCGCACAGGCCGCGCTGACCGTGGGGGCCGTGGACGACCAGGACCGGCTGGCCGAGTTCTCCAGCATCGGCCCGCGTGCCGGGGACGCCGGTCTGAAGCCGGACATGACGGCCCCCGGAGTGGCGATCACCGCCGCCGCAGCCAACGGCAGTTCGCTCGCCGAAAGGCTCGGCGAGAATCCGCCCGGCTACCTGACCATCGAGGGCACGTCGATGGCGACACCGCATGTCGCCGGCGCCGCGGCGATCCTCAAGCAGCAGCACCCCGACTGGACGTCCGCCCGGCTCAAGGTCGCCCTCACCGGCTCCGCCAAGGGCGGCTCCGACGGTGCGTACCAGCAGGGCTCGGGCCGGCTCCAGGTGGACCGGGCGATCGGGCAGAACGTGATCGCGGAGCAGGTCTCGCTCACCTTCGGCACCCAGCGCTGGCCCCACACCGACGACACCCCCGTCGGCCGACAAGTGACGTACCGCAACCTCGGCACCGAGGACATCACGCTCGATCTGTCGACGAGCGGCGTCGGCCCTGAGGGCCAGGCCGCACCGGCCGGCTTCTTCACCCTCAGCGCCGACCGGGTGACCGTCCCGGCGGGCGGCACCGCCTCCGTCGACATCACCGTGGACACCCGCCTCGGCGGCGCCCTGGACGGTGCGTACTCGGTGTTCCTCACCGCGGCGGGCAGCGGACAGAGCGTGCGCACGGCTGGTGTGGTCGAGCGCGAGGTGGAGTCCTACGACCTCACCATCCGGCACATCGGGCGGGACGGCGGCCCGGCGAAGTACTACGACACGGAGGTCGCGGGCCTGGGAGGGCTGGGGGCGGACCGGTACCACCGGTTCCTGGAGGAGACCTCCGGCACGGTCACGGTCCGGGTCCCGAGGGGCTCCTACGTGCTCAACTCCGGTGTGTACATGGACCCGCTGGACGTGACGAAGGGTACCGACTGGGTGGCCCAGCCGAATCTGGACGTCACCGGCGACACCACCGTCACCGTGGACGCCCGTACGGCCGGACCGGTCTCCGTGACGGTCCCCGACGCGGCGGCCGAGCAGGTCCACGCCGCCGCCCGCTACACCGTGCGTGCCGGCGAGAGCCTGGAGACGTTCGGCTGGTTCCTGGGCTCCTACCGCGGATTCCGCTCGGCCCACCTCGGCCCTGACGCGTCCGCCGGGACCCTGCGGCAGGAGTGGGGCACGCATCTGCGGCAGGGCGTGAGCGGCGACTACTACGCCACTGTCTCGGGCGCGGTGGCCGACCGGCTCACCACCGGCCATACGAAGAGGTACCAGGCATCCGAGCTGGCCACCGTCAAGACACGGGTCGGCGGGCCTCTGGGCAAGACGGGATCGATCGGTCTGTACAGCTATCTGCCCGACGCCCTGTTCGGCACGGGCGCCGCCACCGAGATCGCCCTTCCCGCCCGGCGCACCCTGTACGTGTCCGCGCAGGACGGGGTGAAGTGGGAGCTGGACTTCACACAGCACGACGCCCTCGGCGAGGCGGAAGCCGGATACCGCATCGACCAGTCCACGGTCTTCGAGCCCGGCCGCACCTACCAGCGGACCGTCAACCGCGCGGTCTTCGGCCCGGCCCTGGGAGATGGGTTCGGCCTGTACCGGGACGGCGACGACATCTTCGGTTCGCTGCCGCTGTTCGCCGACTCACGCGGCAATCCCGGGGGGTCCGCGCACTCCTTTGCGTACACGACGCTGTACCGCGACGGCGCCGAAGTCACCTCCTACGAGGAGCCGCTGAACCCGTTCCAGGTGTTCAAGGTGCCGTCCGCCGACGCCGAGTACCGGATGACCACCTCGGCCACACGGAGCCATGACGTCGCGGGGGCCAGCACGCGGGTGGACGCGAGCTGGACCTTCCGCTCGAAGCAGCCCACGGCGTTCACCGCGCTTCCGCTCTCCGTGGTCCGCTTCGACGCCGCGACCGGCCTGGACAACAAGGTCACGGCAGGCCGTACGGCCACCGTTCCCGTCGTGGTGGAAGGCGCCGCCGCCGGCGGGAACCTCAAGTCCCTGACGGTGGAGGCGTCCTACGACCACGGCCGGACCTGGACGCAGCTCCCGGTCGAATCCGGCGGCGTCACGGTTCCGCAACCCCGCCAGGGGAGAGTCGATCTCGTACCGGGCGGACATCACCGACATGGACGGCAACAAGTCGACGGTGTCGATCTACGACGCCTACTACGGGAACTAGGCGGACACAGGCCCGGCCCTGGAGGCTGTGAACTGAGGCGACGGCCGCCGGGCGGCGCCTCACCGGGAGCACGACCCACGCCGGTCGAGCGGTCCTGGAGCACTTCCACCTGGCGCTCCAGGCCGCCTCGACCGGCGTCGCCTTCGTCCCGTACGCCCCCTCCCGGGGCGATCCTGAGCGGGGACGGCTCGTCGCGCCGTTCGGCATCGCCCCCGACAGGACCGGCTGCCACCTCCGCAGCCACCGGTCAACCCGACGAGGTGTCCCGTTGGCCGGTTGTGCGCCTGATGGAAGGCCGGCACGAGCTGTCTCCGGACCGTGCCGTCGCCGCAGATCCACGTCGGGCATCAGTGCCCATCTGGATCGCCGGCGGCTGCGGGAAGGGCGGGCGGCGCAGTCGTCCTGCCCCATCACAGCAAGCCTGACCTGAAGCGGCCAAACACTCTTTGCTTCTTACTTTCATGGCGCACGCATAAGACGAATCCAATGATTGAAAGACCTGTAATGGGTATGCTTGCTTCGCAGTTGAGTCAACCCCGCATCCTGGACGGAGGACGGCCTCACGGCTTCCCACCTCGATTACTCCGTGCTCGTCACGCCCGGCGCGGAGCGCGCCGGAAAGGTCCTGCCGAACGGCGATCCGATCATCTCCTCGCCCGTCTCCACCGTCCTCGTGTACGGACAGGTGGACGCGGTACTCATCGACCCGCCGTTCCTGGACTCCCAGATCGCCCAGGTGCGTGACTGGGTAGCCGAGTCCGGCAAGCGGGTCCGGTACGTCTTCGCCACTCACGGCCACGGGGACCACTGGTTCGGTACCGCCGCTCTGCTGCCCGGGTTCCCGGACGCCCGGGTCTACGCGACCCCGGGGACCATCGAGGTCATGCACCAGCAGGCGACCGAAGGCCGGGCAGCCATGTGGGATGTCGACTTCCCCGGCCAGGTCCCGCCCTCCCCGGTGCTGGCCGGTCCGGTGCCGGAAGAAGGCTTCCTGCTGGAAGGCGAGGTGCTGCGTGCCATCGACATCGGCCACACCGACACCGACCGCACCTCGGTCCTGCACGTGCCCTCGCTCGGCTTGGTGGTCGCGGGCGACTCCGTCTACAACGGCGTGCACCAGTACTTCCTCGAGGGCGGAAACGGCGGGCTGGAGTCCTGGCTCGCGGCGCTCGACGTGCTCGAGGCACTTGAGCCCCGCCATGTGGTGGCCGGCCACAAGAGCGCGGCACTGCCCGACGACCCGGCGACGATCGCGAGCACCCGGGAGTATCTGCGGGACGTGATCCGCCTGCTGGAGGACAAGCCGAACGCCCGCGACTTCTACGACGAGATGCTGCGGCTGCACCCTGACCGCCTCAATCCCGGGCCGGTCTGGTACGGCGCCGTCGGCCTGCTGGGCGCCTGAGAGCGAAGGGATGCAGCGATGGACATCGACTCACGTGGCCTGACCGCGAAAGAGGCCTACAAACTGCTGATCGGCAGCATCATCCCACGGCCCATCGCCTGGATCAGCACCCAGTCGGCGGACGGGATCGGCAATCTGGCCCCCGTCTCGTTCTTCACCTGCGTCGGGCGCAAGCCCCCCAAAGTCTCGCTGACCATCCAGCCCAAGTCGGACGGGCTCTCACCCAAGGACAGCTTCCTGAACATTCGGGACACCGGAGAGTTCGTCACCAACCTCGCGACGCTTCCGCAGATCATGCCGCTGCACCGCAGCGCCGTGGAATTCGAGCCGGACGTGGACGAGTTCGACGCCGTGGGGGTGGAGAAGGAGCCGTCGGTGCTGATCACCCCGCCCCGAGTCAAGGGCGCACCCGTCGCCCTGGAATGCAAGGTCGACAAGATCTTCTCCGCCCCGGACGGGCTGCACCATGTGGTGTGGGGGGAGGTCGTGAGCTTTCACGTGCGCGACGACATCTATATCAACGGGCGGATCGACTTCGGCGCGCTGGCGCCCGTGGGCCGCCTGGCGGCGGAGTACACCGTAGTGGACAACGCCTTCGTTCCCCCGCTGCCCGACGAGGTCATGGCCAGAAGGACAGGGCAGCGGATGGAGCGGATCGACCACCTGGGCGATGAGTACTCGGCGGTGGACAACTCGGACTGGTCAGCCTCCGGAGCAGTCGCGGAGTAAGCAGGGACGGGCAAGTGCCACCATGCCCTGCGGGTCACGCTTGAGCGCCGGAGCCGTCGAGGTTCGCGGGCCGGACCGTCTACCATCGGCTGTTTGATGCGTGGGGAGGCGGCCGGTCGATACGGCCCACCCGTGACACAGGGAGGTGTCGGTTCCATGGGAGCCACCTGGCAGGCGACCGGCCGGTACGGCCTCGCGTCGGCTCCCGGCGCTCTGGGCCTGGTACAGGATCTGCTCAACACCGTCCCGGCAGGCCGGCCGCGAGCGGCCGACCTGCTGTCGGACACGGAAGCCGCGCAAGAATGGCTGGACTCGGCGCTGACCGCCTGGGCGGCCACCATGGAACGCCCCGCCCCGAAAGTACGGCTCGACGGCGAGGACCTGACGCGGCTGCGTGATCTCCGCAGAGCCCTTCGTGACTCCCTGACGCCGCTCTCCGAGGAGATGCAGGGACCCGGAGCGGGCTCGCGGGCACCGGTGACGGAGGCCGCGCAGGCCGCACTGCAACTCGACGGCTCCGGCAGGGTGCACCTGGAACCGCGCGGCGGCGGGATGGGAATCCTTGTCGCCACGCTGCTCCTGACGCTGTGGCAGGCCCAGAACACTGGTGACCGGCACCGGCTCAAGCTGTGCCGAAACCCTCGGTGCGCGGTCGCGTTCTACGACCGTTCCCGCAACAGCAGCGGTGTCTGGCACGACGTGCGGACATGCGGCAACGCGGCGAATCTGCGCGCGCACCGCGCCCGGAGCCGCGACACCGGGGCAGCCCAGACCTGACGTCCCCGACGACCGCGCCTGTCCAGCCAGGCAGGGGCCGACCTGCCCATCTCTGCCCGCAGCTCCAAACGGCGGCTGCGGTAGCTGGTCGGCTCCGCCGCGCCGTACGGGTGAGGGCGGACGAAGCGGGCCGGTGCGCCGGGGGCATGGAGCCTCGACGGCGACCGGCCCGCTCACCGGTGCGGCTACGGAGCCGGGAGCGGGCCGGGCCCCGGACCTGTCAGTGGAGATGCTCGCGGAACCAGGTCAGGGCGGCCTCGCTCGCCTGGTCGAACTCTGCGATGTACGGCGCGAAGTGGCCGCCGGGGATCAGCCGCAGGCGCTTGGGTTCCAGCGCCCGTTCGTAGGCTCCGAGGGCAAGATCGGTGACGGTGACGGTGTCGCCGAGGGCGACCACCATGAGCAGCGGCGTCGGGGAGACCCGGCTGACCCAGGCGCCGGGCTCGTACATGCGCGCCGCGCGGGTGGAGCGCACCGTGGCGTAGTTCGCCCACACGCCGTCGGGCGTCGGCTGGAGGTAGAAGTCGATCGCCTCCTGAGTACGGTAGGAGGCCGGCACCGTGGGGTCGCTTCCCACGATCGCCTGGGTGCGCGGGGCCTCGCCGCGTGCCTGGGCCCGCTCGTCCTCGTCGAGTGCCTCCTCCAGGGCCGCGGTGGCTTCCGGGGCGATGCGGCGCAGGCCCTGCTCGTAGCCGCTGATGGTCGGTACCTGGGCGACCACGGCACGCAGCCGACGGTCGGTGGCGCCCAGCACGATGGCGTGGCCGCCCGCGTAGCTGGTACCCCACAGGCCGATCCGTCCGGGATCGACCTCGGGCCGGCTCTCCAGGTAGGAGATGGCCCGCCGCCAGTCGGAGATCTGCCGCCAGGGGTCCACATCCTGGCGCGGGTGACCGTCGCTGGCACCGAAGGCGCGGTGGTCGTGGAGCAGTACGACGAAGCCGTTCTCGGCGAAGGTGCGGGCGAACGGTTCCAGACCGTGGTCCTTCACTCCGGCGTAGCCGTGCGCCATCGTGATCGCCGGATGCGGACCCGGTCCGTCCGGCAGGTACAGCCATCCGCGCAGCGTCACGTCTGCGTCAGCCTTGAACTCGACGTCCTTGCGTTCAACCATGAAAGCCGCCTCCTGCGGTGTGACAGTGCCTAGCTTTGGTGGAAATGGTCTGCTGCTACCCGCCCGCGCAGCCGGTCACGGAGTTCGGCGGAGAAGCGCAGCGCGGCTCCCAGCGGCCGGTGATGGATAGCGCCTCGTCGGATCTGGCCGTCCGCGTCCTTGGTCAGCACGGTCACGCCCTGGATCGCCAGACCACCGAAGGCGGTGGCTTCCCATTCGAGGTAGGTCCGGTCACCGTCGGTGGTCTCGCGGGCGAAGGTGAGCGACTCGTAGATCGTGCTGGCCGTGCCCATGACGGCCATGACCTGTTCCCGGCCGTGGATCGGACGGGTGAGCACGCTGGCCTCTAGCTCGACGTCCGGGGCGAAGGCGGCGCCGAAGGCCGCGGCTGACTTCTGGGTGAAGGCGCCGGTCCAGCCCTGTCCGCCCGCCGCTTCGGGAGCTGGTGCGACGCCGGGCCGGGAGAGCGCGGCCAGGAAGCGTTCCACATGGGCGGCGACCATGGCGGTCTGTTCCAGGTGGACCCAGTGCCCGCCCGAGGGGACCGACACTGACTCCACGGAGCAGAACCGGGGTGCGACGGCGGTGCTGACGAGTTCTTCGGTGACGAAACCGTCGGCCTCTCCGTGGAGGATCAGTACCGGGCCCGTGTAGCCGCTGGCCTGCCCGCCTGACGGATGGCCGTTGTTCCAGCAGTCGGCGAAGTCCCGGACGATCTGCGGCGGTACCCGCTCCCCGACCGCCACCAACCGATCCAGCTCTCCGTCCGGCATGGTCGCGGACAACTGGCCGCGCACCGCGCGCTGCCCCGCACCGTCACCGCCCAGGCCCTGGAACTGGCCTATTGCCTCGTCCGGCAGGTGGATGCCGGACAGGGGAACCGGTGTGATCAGCACGAGGCCGAGGGCTCGGTCGGGACGCTGGGCGGCGACCAGCTCGGCCACCGCTGCCCCCATACTCTGTCCGACGATCACAAAGGGTCTGCCGACGGCATCGACCACGGCGCCGACCTCTGCCGCGAATCGGTCGTATGTGAAGGGCCCGTCGGCTGCCGCACGATCGCCGCTGCCCGCGAGGTCGAGGGTGATGTACTCGGTGCCTGAAGTGTCCAGCTCGGCGATCAGGGGGTCCCAGACATACTGGTCGTCCAGGAAGCCGTGGACGAACACCACGGCGCGATCCCCTTCACCGCCTCGCCGGAAGCGAATGCCTGTCTGCCCAAGGCGATCTGTTCTCATGTTCCAGCCCACCATCCGGGAAGGGACTCGGACCGCAGGGGACCGGTCCCGGGTTTCGATCGGAGGGAAGCAGATCAGCCGCGTCGCACCGGGAGTGCCGGTGGCAGCCGCGGTGATGGTCCTTGAAGTGGATGCACCCGCTCCCAGGTCGCGTTCGAGCGCCGAGGGCGTCGGCCGCAACCGCCGAGTTCGGGTGGAGCGGATGTCCCTGAGGCTGGCCGATGCTCTGACCTGCCTGGGGATTGTCGCTAGGTGTCGTCGTACCAGATGCTGCGGCGCCGGATCGCCACCCCTGCTCCTTACGTCGTAGGACGGTTCTCGACGGCGGTTCCTACTCGGCTGGCACAGGAGAACCTTCTAGCATCCGCTTCAAATATGACCGGTCGTATTGCTAGTGTCAAGCACGTTGGGCTAGCCTCGCCAAGGACCTCAAATGCGGGCTTTCCGCACGTACTTGAGTAGACACGAACCAGCAAGCGCACCTACCGGAGAGGCACTCCTGACATGTCCCGCACCCACGACATCGCCGAGGACCACGTCCTGGCCGAGTCCACGCAGACCGCGGTCGTCAACGCCCCGCTCGACAAGATCGACCTGGGCACATGGCTGTCCCAGCTCACGGATGAGGAGTACCAGGCCTGCGCGGTTCCCGATCACAAGGCGTGCGGCTGGAGCCGGAACGCCGAAGGCGAGTTGGTCAGCATCAACGTCGAAGAAGTCGGCGGTGTGCTGCTCATCCAGCACTACGTCGCAGAGATCCTTGAGCCGCACCACTGCCGCATGGTGTCCCTCTCGGAGTCCCAGACCCCGGACGGGTGGCAGTACCAGCACGTCATCTGGGATCTCAGCGTCACCGCGCTGGACACCAACCGGTCGACCTTCACGAACACGATCCTCAGTCGGCCCACCCGGGCTTTCGTGGCCTCCCTTCAGGAGCGCGGCATCCCCTTCGAGCAGGCCGTGGAAGCGCGCAGGGAGGCCGTGGAACAACACAACGCACTTGAAGCACCCCACTACGCCGCGAGCGTGGAACGAGCCGCCAACCGGGAAACTGCCGACAGGGACTGATCCCTCCTCAGGTCGGCACTGCCGCGGCTGCTTGGCGGTCACCGACGGCAGCGATCACTCCAGCAACCGGGACGGACGGCGCTGTCGCCGCAGTTGGCAGGTGTGGCGACGCCGGGCCGGGCGGACGGGTGGCTGCCCGGCGGGCCTTCGACGAGTGAGCCCGGCCCGCCAGAGTTCAGTCCGCCGCGTGAGCATCGGTCGGCGCGATGGGCAGGCTCGCCGGCCGGGGCCCGTCCCACGGGCGCCGACCGCGTTCTGTTCGGCACGCACGATGGTGGAGCCCACCGCGACGATCCAGCTCAGTTCGCCCTCGGCATCGGCTTGGGCAAGCAGGGCGGTGGGGATGTCCCAGGTGCCGTCCATGGCGCATTGCCTCAGCCGTGAGCAACTGCCCCTCCAGGACCGCACTCGGAGGGCGGGGGCACCTACCGCGAGCCGGTCCGGAACCTCCAGGCGATGGCGTCGGGGTCGGGGTCGGGGTCGAGGTCGGCGACAACGGCTCAGCGGCACGCCAGACGAAAGCGCAGATGATCCCGGTGAGTCGGCCTAGTGCGGGTACTGGCCCACTGCCTCGCCGAGGTCGCGTTCCAGGTCGCCGGGGCTCTGGAGGCCCCGGTCCGCCAGGTGGCCGAGGCGCTCGCGGCTCTCGGGCAGGGCGACCAGGTCGCGGAAGGCCATGGCGTCGGAGCGGACAGCGGCCGGCTCGGGCAGAGTGAGGTCGTTGACGGCGCGCTTGGCGGCCCTGACGCCCTGGGGCGGGAAGCCCGCGATGCGCTTGGCCAGGCGCTCCACGAAGCCGTCGAGTTCGGCGTCGGGCAGGGCGCGGTTGATCCAGCCGTAGCGCTCGGCGAGGTCGGCGTCGAAATCGTCGGCGCTGACGAGGGCCTCGATCGCCCGGGTCCTGCCGAGGCGCCGGGCGAGGTGCTGGATACCGCCCGCGCCGGGCACCGAGCCGGTGCCCGCCTCGAACTGGCCGAAGACCGCGTTCTCGCGTGCGGCGAAGATCATGTCGCAGGCCAGGGCGAGTTCGTCGCCGCCGCCCCGGGCCCGGCCGCGCACCTTGGCGATGGTGATCACCGGGACGCGGGCGAGCTTGTACAGGAACATACCGAGTGAGCCGTCTCCGGGGCCGCCGGCCTTCGCGGCCTCCGCGGTGTACTCCGGTACGGCGGTGAGGTCCACGTGCGCCGAGAAGTATTCCGGTGACGCGCTGTCGAGAACGACGACTCGCACATCGCCGGGGTCGCTGTACAGGGTGTCGACAAGTGAGACGAGATCCCGGACGAGGTCGACACCGAGCAGGTTGAGCGGGCCCGCGTCGAGGGTGGCGAACAGTACGCCGTTCTCCAGCCGGGTCCGGATCGACGGGTAGGTGAAGCTCATGGTGACTCCTTCGCGTGGGGCGAGCATGGGAAGCGGGGAAGGGCCGGGCCGTGCCCGGCACTCCGGGACGGCGTCGAAGCGACGCTCGTCGGCGGCAGGCACGAAAGGCGGTTCCAGCGGCGCGGCCACCCGCCCACTGTCCCTCAGTACCGGCCCGTGCCTGGTCGGCCGCGCCGGAGTGTCAGGGATGATGGCCCCGCGGCGTGCGCGTCCCCAGGCCGCTGCCGGGTTCGCGGTACGCCGGTGGGTGGTCAGCCGCCGGCGCCCAGACGCAGGGCGTTGGAGAGCTGCTGGGCGTTCATGTCGTACGACGGGTCCAGTGCCTGGACCGACTGGAAGACTCCTACGGTCTCCGCGTTGTCGTAGGTGACCTGGAGTTCGGCGGCCAGGGAGAGCCAGGTGGTGAGGGTGACGCCGAGTTGGGTGAGGCGGGTCAGGGCGGTGTCGTGGGCGACCTGGGTGGAGCCGGCGGTGGCGTCGACGACCACGGTCACGCCGAGCCCTCGACGCAGGGCGCCGACCGCGGTGCGCAGGACGCAGCCTTCGGTGGTGAGTCCGGCGATCACCAGGTGGCGTACGCCGGTCGCTTCGATGGCCGCTTCGAAGCCGGGGTGGCCGAAGGCGTCGAAGGAACCGGCGCGGTGGACGAGGGGGAGGTCGCCGATCTCCTGGGCGAGTTCGGGGTAGAGGGTGCCGCGCGGGTCGCGTTCGGGGCCGAGTGTCACCACCAGCGGCGCCCCGTAGCCGAGCGCCATGCGGGCCAGGGCGACGGCGCCGGTGACGTTGTCGGCGATGGGCTGGGTCCGGATGAGGTTGGCGTAGCCGGTGACGTAGTCGACCAGGACGAACGCGGTGTTCTGCGGGGTGCGTGCTTCGATGTCCATGTGAGCCTCCGGGGCGGAAAGCAGAAAGTGGATTCAGTGCTGCCGGGCGCGCTTGTGCACGAAGATCAGTGCGGCCAGGGCGGCGAGGAGGGCTCCGACGCCCGGGATCAGGACGGCGAGGTGGAGTGAGGCGGTGAACGCGTCCCCGAAGGCGGCCGTGACGTTGTCGCGGATTGCGGCGGGGAGGGAGTCGAGGGGGGTGCCGGAGGTGACACGGCCGGTGATGTCCCCGGCGTCTTCGGGCGCGACGCCGTGCCGGGTGAGCTGTTCCGGCAGCCGGCTGACCAGGCCGCTGGTGACGATGGTGCCGGTGATGCTGGCCCCGAGGGTGTTCCCGATCTGCCGGAACAGGTTGACGGTGCTCCCGGCCATGCCCGCCTCGGACGCGGGCGCGCTGACGACGGCGACGGCGGTGCTCGGCGGCAGGACCAGCCCGGCGCCCGCGCCGAAGGCCGCCAGGAACACACCGATCAGCGCCGCGTGGGTGTGCGCGGTCTGGGTGAGCATCAGCAGCGTTCCGGTGCCGGCCGTCAGAGAGCCGAGGGTGAGGGTGGCCTTGAAGCCGAGCCTGCCGACCACCCGTCCGGCCACCGCGCTGACCAGCAGATAGGAGGCTGTCAGCGGAAGCGTGATCAGGCCGGTCTCCAGAATGGATACCTGGCGGACCCGCTGGAAGTACAGGACCTGGGCGATGGCGATGGCCACGAACGCGTACTGGGCCACCAGGGCGACCAGATTGGCCACGGTGAACGACGCGTTGCGGAACAGCCTCAGATGGAGCATCGGTGTACGGGTGCGCGTCTCGACCACCACGAAGGCTGCCAGGGCCAGTACGAACCCGGCGAACGCCCACAGCGCCTTCGGGGCGCCGAAACCCTCGTAACCCCCGTCGATCACAGCGAAGTTGAGCAGGCCGATCGCGATCACGGTCAGTACGAGACCGGGCGGGTCCAGATGGCGGCCGGGCACCCGGCTCTCGCTGACGTAGCGCGGGGTGAGGACCAGGATCAGGGCCGCCAGTACGACATTGACCAGGAACACCGTCTGCCAGGAGGCGAACAGCAGCACCGCGCCGGCGAGGATGGGGCCGAGTGCGAGGCCGAGACCGGACACCGCGACCCAGATGCCGACGGCGGTCGTTCTCGCGTGCTGGTCGGTGAAACTGCTGGTGACGATCGCCAGGCTGGTGGGCAGGATGGCGGCGCCGCCCAGTCCCATGATCGCCTGTCCGGCGATGACGACGGCCGCGGAGGGCGCCAGGAAGACCAGGAGGCTGCCCAGCCCGAGCAGCAGGACACCCGCGGTGAAGACCCGGCGGCGGCCCAGGATGTCACCGAGCGTACCGGCGGCCAGGACGAAACAGGCCACCATCATCGCGTTGACGCTGGCGATCCAGACCAGTTCGGCGCCGGTGGTGTGCAGCGCGTCCTGGACGGCGGCGAGGGTGGCTGTGGTCTGGGTGAGATTGAGGAACAGTCCGAGCTGGCCAAGGCTGACGACGGTGAATCCGGGCCAGGGGCTCTTCGCCCTCGGCGCCACCGGGATATGCCGTTGTGCGGCCTGGGCGGCGGTCTGATCGGGTGACATGGAATTCTTCCGGGGTGAGTCGACGCCCGGCTGGCCTCTAGGACAGCGCGTCGAGGACGGTTCGGGGCTGCGGGGTACGGCGGCCGAGGGACGGGGGCGGCACCACCGGATGGGTGTGTGCGGCGGTCGGGCGTACGGCGTCGGTATGACTCGCCGTTCCGCTGATTCCCGCTGCCCGCAGGGGATTGCGGGTCAGGCGGTGGCGTCGAGCACCACGCGGAACCGGGCCTGGCCGGACATCATGTGCGCGTAGGCGGCGGGCGCCTGGGACAGCGGCATCACCTCGGTCATGGGCAGGACGCCGTGCCGCAGACTGAAGGCGAGGTTGTCCTCGTTCTCGATCGAGGTGCCGGTGAGTGTGCCGCTGATGGTGCGGGTGCCGAGGATCAGTTCGGGCGTCCTGAAGGTGACGGGGTCGGAGGCGACACCGACGACGACCAACTGTCCTTGCGGGGCCAGTCCATTGACGAGGCCGCTCATCGAGGCGCCGCTGGCGGCGGTGGCGATGATCGCGTCGGCGCCGCCCAGGCGCCGCAGCGCGTGGGCGGGGTCCTGGACGGTGCTGTCGATGTAGTGGTCGGCACCGAGGTGCCGGGCCAGTTCCTCCTTGGCCTGACCACGGGCGATGGCCGCGACCCGGTAGCCGAGGCGGGTGGCGTACTGGAGGCCGAGGTGACCCAGCCCGCCGATACCCTGGACCGCGACCAGCGACCCCGGCCGCAACGACAGCTTCCCCAGGGCCGCGTACATGGTCAGCCCCGCGCACAGGAGAGGTGCCGCCTCCAGCGGCCCGAGCCCCTCGGGCATCCGCACCAGGGCACTGCTCCGGGCGTGGACCACCTCGGCGTATCCGCCGTCGGTGGTCATCCCGGTCAGCGGCTGGTCGGCGCAGTTGACGAAATCACCACGGCGGCAGCGCTCGCACTGGCCGCAGTGCCCGCCGAGGAAGCCGATCCCGACCCGCTCCCCCACGCTCCAGCCCCGCACACCCGCCCCGACGGCATCGATCACACCGACGACCTCGTGTCCCGGCACGATCGGCACTTCGGTGCCGGTGTCCGGCCTGTCCACCGTCCCCGCATCGGAATGACACACACCGCAGGCATCCACCCGCACCCGCACATCCCCCGGTCCGGGCTCGCGGACCTCTCTCTCGACCAGCCGGAACCGCCGGCCGCCCGTCGCCTCGAATGCCCGGTACGTGGACAAGGACTCCTCCTTCGCTCTTCGCTGTCACACTCCGCTTTCAATATGACCGGTCGCTTTGAGAGATGTCAAGCGGGCCGACGGGCACGCCGCGCCAGCTCCGACCAGGCACGCACGGCAGCTACGGACAGCGCCCCCGGCCGCCCCGCATCGGCCCCCCGAGGGCCAGCGGGCAGCCACGACCGAACACCGGAGGGCGAACACTCCCCAGGGAGCCCACCCGCCGGAGGTCGCCCGGACCGACGTTTGACATTCCCAAGACGACCGGTCATATTTTGCTGCCGGTACACATCCGACGGGCCTCGCGCCCCGACGGCGGAACACACCGCCGCCCCACCTACCACGCCACCGCGCAAGGAGTAGGCATGGCAACCCTGCGTTTTCATCTCGACTCGACACTCACCCCGGCCGAAGTCATGCGGGTGCTGACCGACTTCAGCCCCGCCCGCGCCGAGACCTGGCCCACGATCGACGCGGAGCACTTCCAGGTCCACCAGCTCGGGGACACCTGGGCCGAGGTGACCGAAGGAACGGCCGACGCCTGGGAACGCGTCCGCTACGAATGGGAACCCGACGCCAACACCGTCGTCATCACCACCCACGACTCGAAGGTCTTCGGGCCGGGCGGCGGCTGGGTGTTCCGCACGACCCCCCGAGGTACCGGCAGCCGGGTCGACATCGAACTGGAACGGCACCCCTCGACACTCAAGAGCAGGATGGTCGCCACCATCCTCCCCTTCGCCGCACCCGTGTTCCGCAAGTCCTTCAAGGCGCCCCTCAAGGGCATCTGACGCTCTCCCGAACAGCCCCAGCCACACCACCGGAAAGGCTCGGCCACACCATGAGCACCTTGCTCGACAACATCCTCGATGCCCATGGCGGCCTCGACCGCTGGCGGCAGCTCAGTTCCGTACGAGCGACGGTCGTCAGCGGCGGCGACCTCTTCGCGCTCAAGGGCCTCCCCCAGGACCCGACGCCTCGCGAGATGACCGTGCGCCTGCACGAGGAGCGCGCGTCGGTCGCCCCGTTCGGCGCTCCCGACCAGCGGACCGACTTCACCGCGGACCGGGTCGCCATCGAGAGAACCGACGGCACCGTTGTCGCCGAACGCCCCTTCCCGCGCACCTCGTTCGACGGCCACGCCCTGGACACCCCCTGGGATCCCCTGGACCGGGCGTACTTCAACGGCTACGCCATGTGGACCTACCTCACCACACCGTTCCTGTTCGCGATGCCCGGCTTCCGGGCCGAGGAGATCGCGCCCTGGCAGGAAGACGGCGAGGAGTGGCGCGGACTGCGCGTGACCTTCCCGGCCACGATCGCCAGTCACAGCCCCCAGCAGGACTTCTACTTCGGCCCTGACCTGCTGCTGCGCCGCCACGACTACCATGTCGACATCGCCGGCGGTTTCGCCGCCGCACAGTACGTCTACGACATCACCGATGCCGACGGCATCCGGCTGCCCACCCGACGCCGCGCGTACCGCCGCGACAAGGACCTGCGCCCGATCCGCAGCGAACTCATGGTGTCCATCGACTACAGCGACATCCGGTTCTCCTGAATCCACCGCCTCACAGCCACCGCGTCGGCTGCAAGTCGGCCAACATACAAAGGTGTTCAGGCTTGACAGACTTAAGATGACCGGTCACATTTAATTCACATTGACTTCTCTGCGTCACAGTGGCCAAGACCCTTGAGCCCCTACGCGCAGTCCTCAGGCGCCCGCACATCAACGTGTGCTGTGCGCGCCTCCCCGCCGTAGCCGCTCAGGCTCAGCCGGCCGAACACGGCCGTATCCCAAGGAGATTCCTCATGAAGGCGAAGACCGTCCTCTCCCGCCCCCGCAATTCCGTTCTCACTCTCGGCGTGGCGGCGGTGGGGGCGACGGCGGTGGCGCTGGCGCTCACCGTGCCCGCGTCAGCCTCGGCCACGTCGACCAGCCCGGCACCGAAGCAGAAGCCCACCGTCGTCCTCGTGCACGGCGCCTTCGTGGACGCGTCCAGCTGGAGCGGCGTCATCGGCCGCCTCCAGAGCGACGGCTACCAGGTGATCGCACCAGCCAACCCGCTGCGCGGCCTCGCCGACGACGCGGCCTACCTGCGCAGCGTCCTCAAGACCATCGACGGCCCCGTCGTCCTGGCCGGACACTCCTACGGCGGCGCCGTCATCAGCCAGGCCGCCGCCGGGAACAAGAAGGTCAAAGCCCTCGTCTACATCGCCGCCTTCGCCCCCGACCGCGGCGAAAGCGTGACCTCGGTGAACAGCAACTTCCCGCCCGCACCCCTCGGCAATGCGCTGGTCCCCACCGCCTACCCGCTTCCCGACGGCAGCACGGGCACCGAACTCTCCGTCCAGCCCGACAAGTTCCACGAGATCGTCGCCGCCGACGCCCCCGAGGCCGTAGCCGACATCGCCGCCGCCGCACAACGCCCCGCCGCCGCCAACATCTTCACCGACATCTCCACCAGGGCCGCCTGGAAGACCACCCCCTCCTGGAGCGTGATCGCCACCCAGGACCACGCCATCAACCCCGACGCCCAGACCTTCATGGCCAAGCGCGCCCACGCCCGCATCACCGAGGTCGACGCCTCCCACGCCATCACCCTCACCCGCCCCGACACCGTCACCGACGTCATCGAACAGGCCGCGAAGGCGACCGTCCGCTGACCGCCCCATGAGCCGCGACCCGCCCCGCCGGGTTCCCCCCACCCCGGGACGGGTCGCGCCAAGGCCGGGGCGGCGCCCCACCCCAACGCGCCGCCCCGGCCACCACACACAACGAACCCCGACCCACAAGACGAGAAAGGGCCCAGGCCATGGACATGAAGTTCGAAGTAGTCGTCATACCCGTCGCCGACGTCGACCGCGCCAAAACCTTCTACACCACACTCGGCTGGCGCCTCGACGCCGACATCACCACCGACCCGCACTTCCGCGTCGTCCAGGTCACCCCACCCGGCTCCCCCGCCTCCGTCATCTTCGGCACCTCCGTCACCTCCCAGACCCCCGGCACCGCCCAGGGCCTCCACCTCATCACCGAAGACATCGAAGCCACCCACCAGGAACTCAAGGAGCGCGGCGCCGAGCCCAGCGAGGTCTTCCACGACGCCGGCGGCGTGTTCCACCACGCCGGGACCGACGCCCGCGTCCCCGGACCCCACCCCCAGCGCGCAAGCTACGGCTCCTTCCTCTCCTTCAACGACCCCGACGGCAACAGCTGGACCGTCCAGGAAGTCACCACCCGCCTCCCCGGACGCCAGGACCCCTCGACCCTCAGCTTCAACTCCCCCTCCGCCCTCGCCGACGCACTACGCCGCGCCGCAGCCTCCGACCCCCACCACCAGGGCACCCAGCCCCGATCCCAGTGGGACTGGTACGCCCACCACATCGCAGCCGAGCAGACCGGCGGCGATCCGTCGCAGTGACGAGCGGGCGGGCCGGCACTCACCGGGCCGTCCGATGGACGCCGGAGTCTTCGCCCCGCCCCTGGCAGGCGGCGCGCAGCGGCGTCCTCTCCGGTCCCCCGGCACCGAACGTCACAAGGCCGAGCACGAGAGGGAAGAGCATGAGGATCACCTTCGCATCGACGGCGGACCTCGCCGACGCCATACGGCGGGCCGCCCAGCAGCACGGCGATGCCCTGGGCGTGCCGTACTCGCCGGACACAGACTGGATCGAGCGGTTCGCCCTGCACATGGCCCGTGAGCAGCACCCCGAGGACACAGGCCCCGACCGCTTCCGGCAGCTGCCCGCGCGGATCGCCCTGGACGACACCATCGCCAGCCACCCCTCCACCCCGAAACAGGACCCCGACGCAGGACGCGACCACGAACGCGACTTCCTGCTCCACTACAGCGCCGACGACTGACGTCCGCCGGGCGGCCGACCGGTCGCGGCAATCCACCTGTGTGAAAGAGACGTGTCCACGCGCCGAGCTGTCGAGGCGTCAGGGCGCCGCTGTTCCGTCTGGTCGAGCGCCAACAGCGGGACGGAAGCCCGGCCAGGTTCCCAGGCACGCCCAGCCTCCGAACGCATGATGTCGGGCGAGGCACGACTGCGTCTCGTACTCGCCCCCACAGCCTGACCGCCCGCCCCCGCCCACACCAAGGGATCGCCGGCACACGGCGAACGTTGACCGAGACAGTAAAGGAACAGCCGAGATGGATGAGACCTCCCGTACCTATGACGTGATCGTCATCGGTGCCGGACCCGTGGGCGAGAACGTCGCCGAACGCACCCGCGCCGCCGGACTCAGCACCGTCATCGTGGAACGCGAACTGCTCGGCGGCGAATGCTCGTTCTGGGCCTGCGAACCCAGCAAAGCCCTCCTGCGCCCCGTCCTCGCCCACGCCGAAGCCCGCCGGATACCCGGACTCGGCGCGGCGGGCACCAGGACGCTGGACGTGGAGGCCGTACTCGCGCACCGCGACCGGATGGCCGCCCACTGGAAGGACGAGGACCAGGCCGACTGGCTCGCCTCCGTCTCCGTCGACCTGCTGCGCGGCCACGGACAGCTCGACGGCCCCCGCAAGGTGACCGTCCACCTGCCCGGCGGGGAAGCCGTACGGCTGACCGCCCGCCACGCCGTGGTCCTGTCGACCGGCACCACCGCCGCCCTCCCCGACATCCCCGGCATCGACACCGTCCCCGTCTGGACCAGCCGGGAAGCCACCAGCGCCCAGAGCGTCCCCGCACGCCTTGCCGTGGTCGGCGCCGGAGTGGTCGCCGTGGAGATGGCCACGGCATGGCAGGGACTCGGCTCACAGGTCACCCTGCTCGTCCGCGACGGCGAACTCCTCGAACGCGCCGAACCCTTCGCCGGAGAACTGGTCACCGCAGCACTGCGCGAGGCAGGTACCGACATAAGGTTCGGCGTCGAGGTGGCATCGCTCGCCCCACACGGGGAGGCGGGCGACGAGATACGGATCACCCTCACCGACGGCGGCGAACTGGTCACCGACGAGATCCTCGTCGCCACCGGCCGCACACCACGCACCACGAACCTCGGCCTGGAGACCGTGGGACTGGTCCCCGGCGGCTGGCTGGACGTGGACGACACGTTCCGCGTCACCGATGTGCCCGGCGACTGGCTGTACGCGGTCGGCGACATCAACCGCCGTGCCCTGCTGACCCACCAGGGCAAGTACCAGGCCCGCATCGCAGGCACCGTCATCGGCGCACGCGCCAACGGCGAAACCGTCGACGCCTCCCCGTGGAGCAGGCACACGGCCACCGCCGACAAGGTCGCCGTACCGCAGGTCGTCTTCACCGCCCCCGAAGTCGCCTCCGTAGGACTCACCACACGCGACGCCGAACGCACAGGGCGCAGGGTCGACGTGGTCGACTACGACCTCGGGCTGCTGGCGGGGGCACAGCAGTACCTCCCCGGGTACCAGGGACGCGCGCGGATGCTCGTCGACCCCGAGCGGGGCACCGTCGTCGGCGTCACCTTCGTCGGCCCCGGCGTCGCGGAACTGGTGCACTCAGCAACCGTCGTGATCGCCGGAGAAGTACCGGTGGAACGACTGTGGCACGCGGTACCGGCGTTCCCCACCATCGGTGAGGTATGGCTGCGGTTGCTGGAGACATACCGGGGGTGAGAGCGGTGTTCCCCGGCGCTGTGGACATCACCTGAGTGCGGGACACGTACCTGCTGACTCTGTCGTCGCCGTGTGACGCGGAAGGCCCTGTGCTTCCAAGAAGCTCTGGCGCGCAGACTGCGCGTATGCAAGAGAACTGATCGTCTCCAGCAACAGGGAAAGGAGTGTGGAAGATGCCCAGGCCCAGCATGCGTGAGCAGCTGATCGAGGCTGCTACCGACCGCTTCCATGAGCACGGCTTCAACGGCAGCGGCATCAAGGACATCACCGACGCGGCCGGAACCCCGAAGGGTTCCTTCTACAACCACTTCGACAGCAAGGAATCCATAGCTGTCGAGGTGATGCGGCGCCACACCCGCGGACGCCAGATAAGCCTGCTCTCCGACACCACGACCAACGCCGTCGAACGCATCCGCCAGCACTTCGGGTACATGGCACATGCCCTTGAACAGTTCGGCTATGCCCGGGGCTGTCTGCTGGGGAATTTCGGGTCGGAGCTGTCGGCACAGAGTCCGGTGATCCGGGCGGAGGTGGCCGGGAAGTTCGCCTGTTGGGAGTCGGCCCTTGCCTCCGCGCTCGACGAGGCGAATGCGGACGGCGCACTGGCCGGCGATGTGGACACTGTGATGCTCGCGCGTTTCCTGGTCAGCGCGTGGGAGGGTGCGGTGCTGCGAGCGAAGGTCATACGCAAGGCGATGCCGCTCGACGACTTCTTCTTCGCCCTCGATTCACTGTTCATCGACCCGCCCGAGACTGAGGCAGGCTCAGGCAAGGCGTGACAGGCCCCGACTGAGCGTCGTGGGATCGGAAGAGTCGTACTGGAAGAGCAAGGTCCCCGTCCGGGGTTCTCTCCGTGAGCGTTTCGTTGCTTCCCGGCTCTGCCCTTCCGGCTTGGCGGGGTCCCCTCGGGTCAGTGGGGTGTGAGGTCGCCCTCGTGTACAGCCCGCTTCGCCCGTTCGGCATCGCCGTTCTCCTCGACCGGAGCCGGATGGCCGGGGACCTGCCACCAGCCGCCCGAGGTCGGGGTCGGGGTCGGGGTCGGGGTCGGGGTCGGGTAAGGAGGGGGCCTCACCCCGTAGGAAGCCCCCAGCCCTGTCTACGAACCCGCCGCCCCGGGGCGGGGATCCATCACACAGTCGCCGCAGTACCGACTTGGCGAAGCCAACTTGACACGTCCAAAACGACCGGTCATATTCACAGTGAGACGGTGATCACGAACTCCCTTGTCACCGCGCCAATACGACACTTCGAAAGAGAGGCCGGCATGAGTGTGCTGTCCACCAGGTTCACCGAGAGGTTCGCGGTCCCCTACCCCTTCGTCTGCGCGGGAATGGCCTTCGCCGCCGGTACCCCGGACCTGGCCATCGCCGTCTCACAGGCGGGCGGCATCGGCGCGGTCGGCGCCGGGCTGATGCCCCCGGACACCCTCCGGCACACGGTTCGCGAGATCCGCGCGAGCGTGAACGGCGCCCCGTTCCACATCAACCTGATCACCTACTTCGACAACACCGACCTCATACAGGTCTGCATCGAGGAACACGTACCGATCGTCTCCTTCCACTGGGGCCACCCGCCGGCCGAACAGATCCGGCGACTGCGCGACGCCGGGATCTCAGTGTGGGAGCAGGTCGGTTCCGCGGCGGCGGCCGAGCGGGCCGTCGAGGACGGTGTGGAAGTCGTCGTCGCCCAGGGCTGGGAGGCCGGCGGGCACAACTACGGCGGCCTGCCCACCATGGTCGGTGTGCCCGCCGTCGTCGACGCCGTCGGTGACCGGGCCCTGGTCCTCGCCGCCGGGGGCATCACCGACGGACGCCAGGCCGCCGCGGCCCTGTGCCTGGGCGCCGACGGCGTATGGGTCGGCACCCGCCTGGTCGCCTCCCACGAGGCACAGGTCCACCCCGAGCACCACCACCGCCTGGTCACGGCCCACGGCGAAGACACCCTACGCACCAGCATCTTCGGACCCGAGTGGCCCGACTTCAACCCGATGCGCGTCCAGCGCAACCGCGTCGTGTCCGAATGGGACCACCGGCTGGCCGAGGTACCCACCGCCCGCGACGGCCTCGAACAGGTCGGCACCACACACCTCCAGGGCGAAGACAGCGTCCTGCGCAAGTTCAACGTCCTGCCGCCCGTGCCCACGACCGAGGCCGACTGGGAGGAGATGCCCTGGCTGATGGGCCAGGGAGTCGGCCTGGTCCACGACATCCGGCCGGCCGGGGACATCGTCCACGAGCTGATGGAACAGGCCGAGCACGTCCTCACCCGCACACAGCGCTGAAAGGCCGTCATGAGCACGCAGAACCAGAAGGTCGTCGTCATCTCGGGTGCGTCGCAGGGCATCGGTGCGGCACTGGTCGCCGCCTACCGCTCACGCGGGCACGCCGTCGTGGCCACCTCCCGGACCATCGCCCCCTCCGGGGACCCGGACCTGATCACCGTCCGCGGAGACATCTCCGAACCCGCCACCGCCGAACAGGTCATCGCCGCCGGTGTGGAGCGGTTCGGCCGGATCGACACACTCATCAGCAACGCGGGGATCTTCCTCGCCAGGCCCTTCACCGACTACACCCGGGACGAGTTCGCCACCATGGTCGGCGTGAACCTGGCCGGCTTCTTCCACCTCGCCCAGCCCGCCATCGACCACATGCTCACCCGCGGCACCGGCCATGTCGTCACCATCACCTCCAGCCTGGTCGACCACGCCATCTCCCACGTCCCCTCCGCGCTGACCTCGCTGACCAAGGGCGGCCTCCAGTCCGCAACCAAGTCCCTGGCCATCGAGTACGCCCGGCACGGCATCCGGGTCAACGCCGTGTCACCGGGCATCATCAAGACCCCGATGAACCCCACGGAGGCCCACGACGCCCTCAGCGGCCTCATCCCCGTGGGCCGTATGGGAGAGCCCGGCGACATCGTCTCCGCGGTCACCTTCCTCGACGACTCCCCCTACATCACCGGCGAGATCCTCCACGTCGACGGCGGGCAGAGCGCCGGCCATTGACCCGCGCCCGGGAGAACGGGGAGACACAGGCCGGGGGCGGGTACGACGATGTCGTACCCGCCCCCGGCTGCTGCCTACAGCTGTACCGTTCGGTTGCTCACCTGCCGGTGTACGCCCGGTAGGTGAGCAGCATCGGCCTGCCGTTCTTGTCCGTGACCTTGGCGCGGGATGAGACGGCCGTGCCTGACCGGCTTGTCGTCAGTGTCCGGAAGAGCTGGGTGCCGGAGCCGAGTGCCTCGGGTTCGGCGACGACGGCCCGCTCAACAGCCCGGTCGACCCTGCGTACGGCCGCGGCCTGCTCGAACGGGGCTGTACGAGTCGCTTCCCGGCGGAACCGGTCCGGGCACTCTTCAGTTCGGCGTATCCCCATTTTGGCGGGCACAGCTTCAGGATCGCCGCAGCGCCCGCGACGTGCCAGGTGGCCATCGAAGCGCTGGAAGGGGTGCGGGATGGCTAGGGGTGCTCGCCCAACTCCTGGGCGATAGGCTTGCCTTGGCGTCCGGCCACGGTGGTGATGTCGACGCCCGGAGCGGTGGCGGCGGGCTTGACCGCCGATCCACGACACGCGGGCCGGTGGACGAAGAGTCGGCTGGCTGGTCGTCGCCGTCGGCCCGATCCCACCGACGGTGAGCGCGGAGTCGTCACTGTCGGCGAACCGGGCGTCTTGGGGCCGTAGTTGTCCGAGGCCACGGTGAGCAGAGCGTCGCTCGGCGCGGAGCCTGTCGACCTGCACCTCCGGTGGCCGGGCGGGTCAGGGACTCCAAGCCTCATGTTGAAGACCTCGGGACCCCTCGCTGCCCACTCCGTGTGCGCGGTGATCCCGGATTTCCTCGGCCTTGCCGTCGTAGTCAAGGGCGGCTGATGGACGGCACCTGGATCGAGGAGAGCCGGGCCGCGCACATGTGGCTCTCCTCGGTCTGCTCCGCGCCAGCCACCTGGTCATCGTCCGCCCCATCACGAGCACCAGTCGGAGCCCATCACTCAGGGTGGCCGGAGGCGGAGCCGTCACCATCGGCTCCGCCGCCTTCCATGGCTCCCTGCGCCCACGCCGGAACCCTCCGGTCCCAGTGAGCACCCCTGGTCCGACCGAAGCGAAAGGCGAGCCGGGACCCTCTGTCTGATGGGCCCCGCGCAGGGGCACCCGCCACCACAGCACGCCCATGCCAGGACAGGCGACCGCTGTTCCCTGGTCCGGGAAGCGCAGGTGTTTCCCAGGCCGACCGGTGCAAGCACGGCGACCGCTCACGATGGCCCACATCGGCCCTGGGCCGAACCGAGGTGCGGGACCGTGGTTTGATTCGCGGCCTCTGAGGGGCGTCAGCGGGTCGCGCGCGCGGCCTGCCGGATCAGGCGGGCTACGGCGCCCGGCTGGGAGACCGCCACGGCGTGGGATGCCTCGATCTCGACCGTGTGGGCATCGGCGCGCTTGGCCATGAAGAGCTGGGAGGCCGGGGGGATGTTCTTGTCCTCGGTAGTTACCGGGTTCCAAGAGGGAATGGTCGTCCAAGCGGCCTCGGTGGCATTCTCCTCCAGGGCGGACGCGGCCACGGGGCGCTGTGTGGCGGCCATGAGACTGGCGACCGGCTCAGGGACATCAGCAGCGAACTGGGCGTGGAAGGCGTCGGTCTTGATGTACAGATCGGTGCCTGTGCCGCCGCCGGGCAGCGGAAACGCCACATCGTCGAGGGTTGGTCCGAGTGTGCTGCCGGGGAACCTGTTCGACAGTTCCAGCGCGCTCTCACCCGCTGCGGGGATGAACGCGGCAATGTAGACCAGCGCCTTGACGTTCGGGCTGCCGACGGCAGCCTGGCTGATCACGGCGCCGCCGTAGGAGTGCCCCACGAGCACGACGGGCGCGTCCAGGCTGTCGAGCACACTGCGGACGTAGGCGGCATCATCGGCCAGGCCCCGCAGCGGGTTCGCGGCGGCGATCACCTGGTAGCCGTCCCACTGGAGGCGCTCGACCACACCGTTCCAGCTGGATGAATCTGCGAACGCACCGTGGACAAGCACGATGGTGGGCTTGTCCGGCGAGGTGTTGTTCATGGTTAGAGTTCTCCTTGTCATGGTTGCGCCAGTGTCGGCGCGAGTACAGTGGCGCCCCGGCCCTCCGGTCTGGCGGGTGGTGGCGGTGCGCGAGGGAGCAGGCGACGGCCCGCCCGCAGCAGGGGTGAGGGAACAGGCAACGGCCGGCCCCGGTGACTCGCTCCTCCCGAGGGAACGAGGCCAGTGGGGCGTCGTAGTCACAGCCATCACACGACCGGCCGGGGACAGTCTTCGCACACCGGGCACGAGAGCCTGCGCCGACCGGCCATGAACGGGCCCGTGACACCGGTGAGCCAGCTCCGCCGACCTGGCTCAGCGGGAGAGCGGCGGGTGACGACGCACCTCAGGCGCCGAGAAAGTCGGCGACGTCCGCAGCAAATTCTTGGTGGTGCTGGAACAGGAACCCGTGCCCGGATTCCGGGTAGATCTTGATCCGGGCGTCAGGTAGGAGCCCGGCCAGCAGGTGGGAGTACCGGGGCAGGATCATCGGATCGTTGTCACCACCAGCCACGAACACCGGCTGCTCGATGCCGCGCAGGCGCTCCAGCCTGGAGTGGTCCGGGATGCCCCAGCGGGTGACCGCGTCGTACTGAGCCTGCCGGGTCTGCCAGGTCGTCGGCTCGTCCCGGTGCTCGGTCCGCCCGGCGAAGATCCGACCTGCGGCCCGCTGTCCCTCCGCCAGCCCTTGGGCCGTCCTGGTGAAGAACACGCGCAGATACCCTTCCGGTGACGGCTCCCGGCCGCCCACAGCCGCGATGACGTCCGGGCTCCATCCGTGCATGTCCGGCGCGCCTTGCGGCGCCGAGGCGGCAAGCACGATCCTGCCTACCAGGTCGGGTCGGTACAGGGCGATCTCCTGCGCCACGAAGCTGCCCAGGGAGAAACCCAGCAGATCCACCCGGTCCAGGTCCAGCGCGTCGAGGAACGCGATCGCGTCGTATGCCATTTCGGCGACGGTGTGCAGGGTACTTCCCGTGCTAGCGCCCACACCGGTGTTGTCGAAGGTGATCACCCGGCGGCCCACCGCCAGGCCGTCGATCAGCGCGGGGTCCCAGTTGTCCAAGTTCCCGCGGAAGTGCTGGAGCAGCACCAGCGGTGGTGCTCCGGTGTCCGTTCCCAAGTCTCGGTACGCGTAGCTGACGCCGTTGGCCGCGAGCGCCAGGTGGGTTGCGGCAGCTGTGTAGGCGGTCATGGTGAACCTCCCTGTGTGGTTCCGACCGGAGGCCGGCGATGATCGATGTAAATATGACCGGTCGTCTTACGACTGTCAAGTACTGACCCGCCACCCTGGGAAGGCGGCACTATGGCGTCACGGCGTTCGGAGCTTGCTCTACAACCTGATGCTCATGTCGGGATCCGGCTCGGGCCGCCTCCTTACACGGCGCGGGAAGGGTCAGCAACGCCCACCCGTGGCGCAGCGGTCAGGTCCGCGGATACGCCGTATTGATCTACGCCAGATGCCATGTCGCCGAGCCAACCAAGCGGCGGCCTGCTCGGCGACGATGACGGGCAGGCGTATGTCGGCGTCGGCGATCGTGTCTACCGCGAGGGACCGCCCTGTTCAGTGGCCTCGCCTCGTCCGCCTCCACCGCGCCCACGCCCCACCTCGCCGTGGACACTCATGTGCCTGCCGGCGATGACGATGGTCACCCGCCCCAGCCTCCACGACGCCCACACCGCCCGCGACTTCCTCGTCCGTCTCCGCCCCGCCCACCCTCAAATCACCCTGGTCTGGACCGACTCCGCCTACGGCGGCGAACTTGTCACCTGGGCCAAAGACCACGTCACCCTCACAACCGTCCCAGACCGAGGTCGACATGGACGTCCAGGCCCGCTTGTCGGGCCACTCCTCCCACCAGACGGCAGCACTCCTGGCCCGGCTCGTCACAACTCGCACTCTGGCGTCCTGACATCACGACCGCATCAGTGACACGGTCTCCTGGCGGCACTGCCCGGCCAGGCCGCAGTGACAGAGTCCGATGTACGGAAGGCGATCTGCGATCCGCTCCCGGCATCTCGACGCGCTCGGGCAACAGCCGTCTGCCCTGGTCACCACCGCCCACGGCGTCGGCTATGCAGCGAGTCTTCGCCCTGACCGGAGCGCCGTGGTGGGCGTGATCAGACACCCAATACCCCCGCAGCTACGGCACACATCACACATATCGCAGTGCAGATATCAGCTATCCAAGAATACGTGACGCGTTTCACTATTCCACCTTGAATAGTCCCGGTCTGAGTACGCCGAAGATGAGATTGCACTCGCTCCGAAGCACGTACGGAGGACCCCACGAAGCCGTCGAGAAGTGAACCCGCGTACGCACTCGGCAGTACCTCGCCAGAGCCGTGCACGGAAATAACGAGACCTCCGCTTTCCTCTATCCCAACTCCTGATATGACTCCGACAGGGATCGTATAGGTGAAAATCGGATTGACCACGATTACGTAAGGGCCTTTCATTAGAATCCGCGCTCCCAAGATCCTTCGCGCCAATGCAATAGTTCCGCAACATGCGGCGATTCCGGCGGCCGGCCCTCCCGAAAGCCCGTTCATCTGACTGATCGCCAGGCCCGCAGCCAGCACCCCAAAGGCAAGCGTTGCGAACCATGAGAAAATTCTGTAGGACACGCGCTGAAGAGTTTCAGACTTCTCAGGGCTCATTAAACTTCCTAGGAGACCGAGTAGTAGGGCCTGTTGGGAAAGTGCTGGCACTCTGCGGGGACATCGATGTCTGATTTCCGCCAGCGTGGTCTGCCCCTACTGATCACACTGGCACCATGACGATTTCATCCACTACAGACTCGGTTACGGTCCTCACCGGCATGTATGCGGCTGAGGCGAAGTACCTGGCGGCCGGAGGCCCTGGCGAGGCTTCATTCGACCTGCTCGCCCCCTTCTTTGCGCCGGATGTCGTGTTGCATCAAGCCGATGCTCTGCCCTATGGCGGCACCTGGCGCGGACACTCGGGCATGACTCGGTTCTTCCTCACGATGGGTGCTGTTTGGGAGTCATTCGACATGGTGAAGCAAGAGTTCCTCGCCACTGGTGAGACTGCGGTAGTGCTCACCCAGGTCCGTGCTCGTGCTCGTGCGACAGGCCGCGAACTCTCCTTTCCGATCCTTCAGACGATCACGGTCAAGGACGGGAGGATCACCGAGATCCGTCCGTTCTACTGGGACACACGGGTCATCGCCGACGCCTGCGCAGAGCCGAGCGCGAGCGGCTGACGTGGACGGTGAGTCCGCTGGTCACAGCCACTCGTTGATGGTTGCGACCAGCACGGTTGCCTCATAGCGGACCGCGAGCTTGTCGTACCGTGTTGCCACTGCGCGGTGTCTTTTGAGGCGATTGATGCCGTACTCCACTGTGTGACGCTGCTTGTAGTCTTCCTGGTCGAACTCCGGCTGTCTGCCTCTGCGGGAGCCGAGGTTCTTGCGATTGCGGACCTGGTCCGTCTTCTCCGGAATAGTGCAGGAGATCCGGCGTCTGCTCAGGTAGGCGCGGTTCGCGCGGGAACCATAAGCCTTGTCGCCCCGGACCTTATCGGGCCTGGTGCGCGGCTGACCGGGCCCGAGGCGGGGAACCCGGATCTTCTCCAGGACCGGCCGAAAGTACGGGCTGTCGTGCCGGTGTCCGGCAGTGATGTGCAACGACAGCGGCTTCTGGCCCTGCTCGGCTGCGAGGTGGACTTTCGTGGCCAGGCCGCCGCGGGAACGTCCCAGCCCGTGGTCGTGGGGCTCGGTGTCGACGCCTCCGGGCGGTTCCTTCATGGACCGTACCGTTCCGGCACATCCCGCCACGGCGTTCCCGCCCGCGTCCGCCACCGTATCCCGTCGATGAGCTGCCGCCTTGTCCATATCGGCGGCCTCCCCTGCTTCTTCCCCCTGGGCAACAGCGGCTCCAGCCTGGCCCACTGTGCGTCTGTCAGATCTCTACGCGCCACAACGCCCGATCATCACCGAGCAAGATCCACTTTTGCAGCAGGCCCTACTGATCTTTTCGTTAGTGCGGTGGGTGTGGTGGTCGTGTGAGCGGGAGGCTGTCGGGGTGGCCTATCCACCTGTTTCCCCGGCCGTCGGTTCTCCTCTTCCGCCGTTGTCGCGGCCTCAGTTGGCGGAGGCGATGCGTGTCCGGGCGGTGGGGTTGTTCGAGGAGGGTGTCTCGAATACGGAGATCGCGCGGGCGGTGGGGGTGTGTCCGCAGAGCGTGCGGCGTTGGCGCCGGGTGTGGGAGGAAGGCGGTGCTTCCGCGTTGCGGCGGCGGGCGGCGACGGGTCGTCCGCCCAAGCTGGACGACTCCCAGGTCGAGGTGGTCCGGGTCGCGTTGGAGCGAGGGGCCCAGGCTCACGGTTTCGAGGCTGACCTGTGGACCCTGGAGCGGGTCGGCGCCGTCGTGGAGCGGGAGACGGGGGTGGTCCTGTCGAGGACGTCGGTGTGGAGGCTGCTGACCGACCGGCCGGGGTGGAGTCTGCAGCGGCCCGAGCGGCGGGCGGTCGAGCGGGACGAGTCCGAGATCGCCCGCTGGGCCGCGCATGAGTGGCCGCGGATCAAAAAAGGGGGGCGGTGAACACACGTGCCTGGACCGTGTTCCTCGACGAATCAGGTGTCTCGCTACTGCCGCAGGTCCGTCACACCTACGCGCCCCGAGGACGGACCCCGCTCCTTCGGCACCGCCTGAACTGGAAGCGGGCGTCGACGACCGGCGCACTCGGCTACCACTGCACCGACCCCGAACGCGGGCCACGACTGTGTTTCCATCTCAAGCCCGGCAGCTACGACACCCCGGGACTCATCGAGGTCCTGGAGCAGACGAAGGTGCCCACTGGAGCCGGGCCATGCGGGCCCGGGTCGCCGAGCAGGACTGGCTCACCCTGGAGCGATTACCCGCCTACGCGCCCCAGCTGAACCCAGTGGAACTGCTGTGGTCCTCCCTCAAGAAACGTGAACTCGCCAACCCTGCCGACAACCACCTCGCCGATGTCGCCGACGCCACCGAACAAGGCATCCACCGCATCAACACCACCCCACAACTCCCCTGGCCATTCCTCACCCACACCGGACTCACCATCCACCCACCACACCCACCGAACCAACGAAAAGATCAGTAATAGTTGGATCAGATCGCCGTGAGGGATGCGATGGCTCGCACCCCTCATACTCACTGAGCACTAGGCAGTGTCCGGCGGATCATGTGACAGCTCACGCCGCAACCGCCGCTACCTGCGAAGACGCCAGATCAAGCACACCATCCCCGAACTGAGGGACCAGCGGGCCAACCGCAGACGACGGGGCAGCAAGGGCGGCCGACCCACCAGCTTCGACAGCGAGATCTACAAACGCCGCGACGAGGTCGAGCGCACCATCAATCGGCTGAAGAACTCCCGGGCCGTCGCCACCCGCTCGACAAGCGGGCCTACGTCTTCCACGGCACCGTCACCACCGCAGCAATCCGCCTATGGCTCCGCCTGTGATCTGCGAGGCACCCTGTGGCTCTAGAGTCTCCCTGTGGACGCCAACAGCTGGTTCGAGGTCGAGGACCCGGAGGAGTACGGCGAGGAGCCCTGGGACTTCGACGAGGCCGAACTCGCCTTCCTGGCAGCCCTGCGAACCCGGGCCGCTGATTGGCAGGTGCCGTGGGCTCCCAGCCAGGTCGGACGGCCTGAGGACGAGTCGTCGTTCCTCGTCCATATCAGCCTTCTCGATGAGGCGCGCCGACTGGTGCTCGCCGAGTGGGCCGTGCACTTTTACGGCACACACGTGCTGGCCGGGAGAGTCTGCGACCAGCTCTTCAACCTTCACGAGTCGCCCGAGCATGGCTTCTTCCGGGCCTCCGGCACGGTCGAGGAGCTCGCGGAGCGGTGCGCCGGCTGGTTCGAGAGCCTGTTGTGCCGCCCTGTCGTCCGCGTCGAATGGCCGTTCAAGGACGGGAAGCATGCGACCCGCTGGGAGTTCGCCGACACAGGCGAGATCCTGGGGACGCGCGGCTCCATCCCCGCCGACGGCTCATCCCCGGCTCACCGCCTCCCGGTCCGTCCCTGATCCGCCGGACACTGCCTAGGGCGGATCAACCTCAGCAGGCTCCCGGGTAGGCTCTCAGACTTGCCGATCCTGCCCCGTAAAATCCATTATCGAATGCCGCATTGGCGGACATTTCACCGTACGCAGCTCCCCAGCTCATGGGATCTTTCGGTTTTGGCTGAGTAACCCACGACTTGCGGCCTCCGCCTACACGCCGGAGACACCAGGAACCATCGTTTTGTACGACCGTGGCACCCTGGGACGGGCATTGCTCCGGTATGCCTTTCTCCAAGCAGCCGCTCCCGCCTAAGCTCTGACTACCTCACCTCAGCGCGTCCTCCCGGGCGGCATACAGGATCTCCTCCGAGAGATCGGGGTCGGCCTGCCCCACCGCGCGGGCGAGAATCAAGGCACCGACCATTTCACTGAGCAGACCGATCGCCCGGCGGTGTGCCTCCCGGGGCTCCAGGGCAGCACCTTTTTCGTGTGCCTCTCGCAAAAGTTCAGATGCGAAACCGGTGAGGTATCCCTCGACTCCGTGGGCGTATGCGTTCTGAACGGCGGCGTTGTCGCGTGCGGCGTCGGCGGCCAGGGAGGAGGACGGGCAGCCTCCGTCCGGGGCGTCCCGGTGCCGGGTCGACAAGTACTCGGTGACGATGCGTTGGAGCGGTGAGGCGCCTTCGCGGTCCCCCTCCTCCACCGTCTGGGCAAGGCTGGCGAGGGAGGTGAGGAAGGAGGCCGCACACACCTCGGCGACAAGCTCGTTCTTCGAGGCGAAGTGGTTGTAGAAGCCGCCGTGGGTGAGTCCGGCGTCGTTCATCAGCTCGGCGATGCCGACCGCCTTGACTCCTCGTGAGCGGAACAGACGGCCGGCTGCTTCGAGGATGATCTCGCGGTTGTGCGCCTTCTCCTCCTGGGTGATCCGAGGCATCTGGGCCCTCCTTGGCCGTCGGCTTGACATCTTTGATGACGACTCTCATCGTAGTAGACAGTTTCAATGACACTCGACATCAAAGGACTGGGCTGTGCCGCGCGCCATCCTCCACACCGAGTTCGGCGAGCCTCGGCAGGTGCTTCGCCTCGCAGAGCTGCCCGTACCTGGCAAGCCTCCTTCCGGACACGTGCTGGTGCGGGTTCCGATCCGCCCGGTGCACTGCGGCGATCTCATGGGGGTGCGGAGTGCGCCTCCTACGGGGCCTGGCTTCTTCCGGACGCAGTGGGCGGCTCGCTCACGACCGGCCTGATCGGGGTGCTCGTCGACACGGGCCGGTTGATCACCTTCGGGCACCTGGGCTCTGGGAGCACAGCGCTCAACAAGTCGCTGCCGCTGACCACCTCTGGCCTGACCGTGCGGGGCGTTTCTATCGGCCAGTGGACGAGCCGTACACCCGACGAGCGCGCTGACGACATCGGCCACGCCACCCGCCTCTCGGTGGACGAACCGGCGCTCCTCGGCGTCGCCGCGCGCTACGGCCTGGCGGGCTTCAGCGGGGCAGCAATCGACCACATCAGTCGCCCAGGCAGGACGGGAACGGTACTGCCCACCAGCCCTTCCTGACACCGCGAAAGGATGTGCCATGGAGATCGGAACCATCGGTGCCGGCACGGTCGCCCAGGCCATCGCCCGCCATGCCCTCGCCCACGGCCACGAGGTCGTAGTGAGCAACCGGCGCGGTCCCGCTTCCCTGGCCTCCCTCACCGACCGGCTGGGGCCGCTGGCCCGAGCGGGCACGCCGGAGGAGGCTGCCGCCGTCGACATCGTCATCCTCGCGGTCGGCTGGACCCGCATACCCACCGTCGTGGCCGGGCTGCCGTCCCTCAAGGCCGCACCAACCAGTTCCTCAGCCTGCCCCCGCACCCGGTGGTGGCCAGCCTCGGCACGATGTCCGGAAGCGAGTTCACAGCTGCCCTCATGCCGGGCGCGCGTGTCGTCAAGGCGTTCAACACGCTCTACGGCCCCTACATTGCCGCTGATCACCGCCACGCGGCGGGCCGCCAGATCCACTTCCTCGCCGACGACGACACCGACGCCAACGCCAACGCCACCGTCTCCGATCTCGCGGATGACTTCGGCTTCGCTCCTATCGACCTCGGATCACTTCACGAGGGCGGACGCCCTATGCAGCTCGGCGGCCCGCACGCCCTCCAGCAGTCGCAGCCGTAGGACCACCAGGAGGTGCGGCAACATCCCCGCGCGTGAGCGCCACCATGGACGCGCCGCGTGAGCGCTGATGCGCAAACGAACACAAGGAGAAAGTGATGATCGCCCAGAACAAGGACCAGCCCACCCGCATTGTGTACAGCACGTACTACCGCGTACATCCGGAAGACCGGCAGAAGTTCATCGACGCAGTGACCCCGCACCTGGCGGTCGAAGCCCAGATCCCGGGGGTCGTCTACTACGTCTTCGCCCAGGACATCACGGATCCCAACACCTTCCATCTCTCTGAAGGGTTCCGCGACCAAGCGGCGCTCGATGAGCACGACCGCTCCCCGGCCTTCGCGGAAGCACTGCGCAAGGTCAGGGACTCGGTACGCATCCTTGATCGGCAGGGACAGCGCTATGTGGTCGCCTCGCAGGGCCCGGGTGACCCGCCCGGTGGGGTCACACTCGCGCAGTAGGCCGTCATGGCACCACTGCCCCGTCAGTCGGCACGAAGAGGACCGCGCAAGTCGGATCAGGGCCTACAACGGACGCATCAGGAGGGTGATATGGAGAGCGTCGAGTTCGAACGTCAGTGAAACACCGGGATCATCGTCCTCCGGGACCCGCCGAGAAGCCGGCTCGGGCGGGCGTTCGCCAACGAGAGCTGGTTGCGAACCTTCATCGCGGAAGTCAAACCAGGCGTATGCGGCTATCGAGGCCCTGCGTATACCGGTTGTCGCGGCTGTTCAGGGTCAGGTGGTTGGCGGGCACTACGAATTGCTTCTCCGGGCTGATGTGGTCCTTGCCGCCGGGGCCGCCTCGTTCACTTGGGTTGAATCGGGCTCCGGCATGACACGACTGGCGGGCGGTGTGCAACGCCTGGCTTGACATCGGCCGTAGCCGGGCAACCGTGCACATCATGCTCGCTCAATGGGTCACCTGACTGACCCCTCAGGGTCGATGCGGCGGCGTGCCTGGGCGGCCGGGCCCGCGCTTGGCGTCGGCCCGCAGGCACAGAACCGGGAGGCTGCCCCCTGGCGCAGCCTCCCGGTTCTGTGCGGGTCAGACGGTTCGCGGCGGGTGGTCGAAGGTCCCGCCCTTCACACTGCGGAGGAAGGCGCTGACCGTCGCCGGGGTGAACACGTGCACAAGGCCGGCTTCGCCCTCGGAGTACACCGAGTGGTATATCGGGGTGACCCGTTCTGGTCCCTGGCCGAGGGCGTCATGCAGGCGCCCGGTCAGGCTGGTCAGTCGGTCGGCTGGGTCAGGGGCGGGAGCCAGCCCGCGATGTGTTCGGGTGTGCCGGTGCCCTTGGCGCGCCGGACGAACGCCGAGCGCAGGGCCGGATGGGGCTCGCCCGGCTCGTAGAAGTTGCGCTTCATGTGCCGCAGTTCGTCCTCCCGGTACGAGGCGAGCGGGCGGTCCGCCTCGTCCGCCTCGCGACGGGCCCGCTTCGCGCGGAGCCGTTCGGCGTGGAGCGGGGACCCGGCGAGCTGGGCGGCGCCGCGCTCCACCCACGCGTCGAACTGGGCGACCGTGCCGGGCACCGCGTGGTCGACGAGACCGATCCTGCGGGCCTCGGCCGCGCCCACCGGGAGGGCCTCCTCAGTGAGCCGCGCCGCCTCCTGGGCTCCGACGCGCCGCGGAAGGGAGTACGTCCAGTACTCGGAGCCGTGGAGCCCCATCAGCCGGTAGTGGGGGTTCAGGACGGACGCCTCCCGGCACCAGACCTCGTCGGCGGCGAGGGCGAGCATCAGGCCCCCGGCGGCGGCGTTGCCGGGGAGGGTCGCGACGGTGAGCCGGTCCGTGGTGGTGAGGACGGCCTCGGCCAGGTCGTCCATGGCGTTGATGTTCGCCCATGCCTCGGCCGCGGGGTCGGTGGCCGCTTCGATGACGCCGAGGTGGATGCCGTTCGAGAAGAAGTCCGTGCGCGGCCCGAGGAGGAGGACGTCCGTCGGACGGGTGCGGGCCTCCTGGTAGGCCGCCAGCAGGCGTCGGCACTGGTCGGTGCTCATGGCGCCGCCGGGGAAGGCGAAGGTGACACGGCCCACGCGGCCGTTCTCCTCGTAGCGGATCTCGGACCAGCCCTCGCCGTCGTCGGGGAGCGGGAACTCCGGGACGCCCGCGACCTTGTCGCCGAGTACCGTGGTGGCCGGCAGCTTCCACGTCGCCGGTCCGCCCGGGGTGCGCCGCCGGCGCAGCTGGGGAATCCACACCGCGCCGTCGGTGGTGGCGCGGCAGACGGCTCCGTCCCGGGTGGCGACGATCTCGCCGGGGGCACCGCTCAGGCGTTCCTCGGCGTGGCCGCCGTGGAGGTAGTACTCCTGGCCGAAGAGTTCGTCGAGGACGCCGGGCTGTGAGTCGGCCGTGCGCAGCTTGCGCAGGACGGTCGCGGTGTCGTCGGCGGTCCAGTCCACGGCGCGGAACGCCTGCCCGTGGTACGGCCGGAGGCGGCCCTGCACGGCGGGGTCGCCGTAGTCCAGCGGGACGGGCTCGTAGTCGCCGCGGGCGAAGCGGGCGACGGCGAGGAGGATCGCCTCCAGCGCGGCGTCCGCCGCGGCGCCCCGGTACAGCTCGCTCTTGCCGCACGCGCCGACCTCGAACGAAGCGTGCGCCCAGATGTCACCGGCGTCCATGTCCTTGTCGGCCTGGAGGACCGTTACGCCCCAGGTCTGCGCGGACTCGTGGAGCGCCCAGTCCAGCGAGGACGGTCCCCGGTCGCCGGGCGGACCGGGATGGACGATGAGGACCCGTCGGTCCTGCCAGATGTCGTCGGGCACGGGCACGGTGAGCATGGGCGCGAGGATCAGATCGGGATCGGCGGCACGGACGGCCTCCCGCATCCCCTGCGCGCTGTCGGGTCCTTCGGCGATGTGGACGGCCACCCAGTGCCCCCGCTCGCGCAGGGCGGTGTGCGTCCGCTGGGTGAGGCTGTTGAAGGCACTGGCGAGCAGCAGAACGTGCATGGGATCCGTCTCCTCCGGCCGTTCGACGCGCCGTGTGGCGCGTCTATCCGGGGAAACGACCGTCCCACCGGTCCCGGTTCACCCCACTTTCCGGCGGCACACGGTTGGGGGCATCGGAGGTCCGGCGGGAACGGTCCGCCCCGGCGGGGCGCGCGGGGGCGGAAGGGGTCCTGGGGATGGGACCGCTGAGGGAGAACGCTGGTGGGGAACGGCCGCCGGGCCGTACCCCGTTGACTCCGGCGGCCATCGGCCGTGGCAGGCGGGAGCACCCTGACCGGCCGGAGTGCCGCCTGCTCCGGGAGGGGGCCGGAGCGGGCACCTGTGCGCCGCCGCGCCCGTCCGGCACCCCGGGCCGCGAGCGTCACGGACGCCGTCAGGCCGCTCAGCCCGACCCGGCGGGACGGTCCGCCGCTCGCAGCGGAACGACCCGTGTCTACCGCCGCCCCGATGGCAGAGAGCCGGTCCGCGCCGTCAGGGAGTCACTGTCCGCCAACGGCATCGGGCTGCTCAACCTCGGCGCGCAGCGCGTCCTCGACGCGCCGGGCCAGGACCTGACCGACGGCCCAGCAGCCCGCCCCGTCCAGGCGCTTGTACGAGGCGGCGGGGCTGGTCTCCACCACGGCGACGGCCCCCTCCGGTCCGACGTCGACACGGACGCGGGCGGTGATCCCCGTCCCCGAGGGCCCCCGCAGGGCCAGGTCGAGCTTGCCGTGTCCGAAGGCGGTGACCTCGTCGAGCCGCAGCGCCGGGGTGCGCTCCACCGCGTGCCGCACACTGTCGGTGAGCTGGTAGGCGGTCCGCTTCCCGACGCCGGGCACGCGCACCTCCCGGACGTACGGCAGTCCCACGGCCTCGGGGCCGAGAACGAGGCCGTAACGCCGGGCGGTCCGGGCCGCGCCAGCCGTGTCCACCGTGGACAGCACGAGAGCGAGGGCGAGCGCAGCGGCGGCACCCGCGCCCGCCGCCGACCCAAGGGCCTCGCCCCACGGGGCACCGTCCCCAACGAGCATGACGGCGGCCATCGCACCCCCGCACAAAACCCCCACCGCCAGAGCGGGCAGGGCAAGCCACCGCAGGACCGCCAACCAGTAGCCGAACATCACATCTTCTCCTTCTCACGCGCGAGTCGCACCATACGTCGGCTGGTGGCCGGGGCCGACATCACCCCCGGTCACCAGCCGCACTCAGCCCCGCGGTGCCCGGACCGGTGTGAGCGGCTGAGGCCGGGCATCCCGGCGGGACCAGGTTCGCCCGGTTCCTCGTTCGCAGGGCCCGCCCGCGGGCCGGTTCTCAGTGCCCGCCGGTGGTCGGGCCGGTCGTGCGGGCGGGGCTGTCGTGGAGGCCGAGGCGGAGGTGTTCGACGTGGTAGAGGGCCTGGTCGAGGAGTTCCGCGACGTGGTCGTCGTAGAGGGAGTAGACGATGGAGCGGCCCTGGCGTTCGCCGGTGACCAGGCCGAGGTTGCGCAGGAGCCGGAGCTGGTGGGAGCAGGCGGAGGGTTCCATGCCGACGGCTTCGGCGAGGTCGCCGACCGAGCAGGGGCCTTCCTGGAGGCGGGCGAGGATGTAGAGCCGGGAGGGTGTGGCGAGGGCCTGGAGGGTGGCGGCGACGTCGGCGGTGCCGACCGCGTCGAGGCGCTCGCGGGCACTGGCGGTGCTGGTGGTGTCGCGTCCATGGCCCATGGCCCCATCCTAACCGCGACACCTGAAGACCTGTTCAGATGTTCCTGTACGGTGGAGGTGTCGGCCCACCTCGCCCGTGAAGGGTTGCTTCGCCATGTCTTCTGATGTTCTGGATCAGCGGTCCGCGCCGCCCGCCGACGCGCCGCGTCCGGTGCCGCCCCGGCGTCGCACCCGGCTGCTCGCGCTGCCCGAGGCCCGCTGGGCGCTCGCCGCCCTGGTGCTGTTCCTTCTCGCCCTCCCGGTCCATCTGCTGGACGGCCCGGGATGGCTGTGGGGGACGCTGTTCGCCGCGACGTACGTCACCGGCGGGTGGGAGCCCGGGTGGGAAGGGCTGAAGGCTCTCAAGGACAAGACGCTGGACGTGGACCTGCTGATGGTCGTGGCGGCGCTCGGGGCCGCCGCGATCGGCCAGGTCCTCGACGGTGCCCTGCTGATCGTCATCTTCGCCACCTCCGGCGCCCTGGAGGCCGTCGCGACCGCGCGGACCGCGGACTCCGTGCGCGGACTGCTCGACCTCGCCCCCACCACCGCCACCCGCCTGCTGCCGGGAGGCGACGAGGAGACCGTGGACGCCGAACGCCTGGTGGTCGGGGACCTCGTCCTGGTCCGCCCCGGTGAGCGGGTCGGCGCGGACGGGCGGGTGATCGAGGGGGCCAGTGACGTGGACCAGGCCACCATCACCGGTGAGCCGCTGCCCGTTCCCAGACAGGAGGGGGACGAGGTGTTTGCCGGCACCGTCAACGGCACCGGCGCCCTGCGCGTACGGGTGGAGCGGGACCCGTCCGACTCGGTGATCGCCCGGATCGTGAGGATGGTCGAGGAAGCCTCCGCGACCAAGGCCCCCACCCAGTTGTTCATCGAGAAGATCGAACAGCGCTACTCGGTCGGCATGGTCCTGGCGACCCTCTCCGTCTTCGCCGTCCCGCTCGCCTTCGGCGACAACCTCCAGTCCGCCCTGCTGCGGGCCATGACCTTCATGATCGTCGCCTCGCCGTGCGCGGTGGTCCTCTCCACCATGCCCCCGCTGCTGTCCGCCATCGCCAACGCCGGACGCCACGGCGTGCTCGCCAAGTCCGCCGTCGTCATGGAACGCCTCGGCCAGATCGACACCGTCGCCCTGGACAAGACCGGCACCCTCACCGAAGGCACCCCCCACGTCACCGACCTCCGCCCCTTGCCCGGCAGCGGCCTGGACGACAACGGCCTCCTGGCCCTGACCGCCGCCGCCGAGCACCCCAGCGAACATCCCCTCGCCCGCGCCGTCGTCACCGCCGCCCGCGAACGCCACCTCCCCCTGGCCGACGCCGACGGCTTCACCTCCGCCCCCGGCCAGGGCGTCACCGCCACCGTCGACGGCCGCACCGTCACCGTCGGAGCCTCCGCGCGGCTGCTGGACGATGCCGCCCGCGCGGAACACCGGGCCGTGGTGGCCGAGCTGGAGGAAGCCGGGCGGACCGCGGTCGTCGTCCTGCGCGACGGAACACCGGTGGGTGTCCTCGGGATCGCCGACCGGGTACGGAGCGACGCGGCGGCCACCGTCGCCGCCCTCACCCGCCTGACCGGCCGTACGCCGATCCTGCTGACCGGCGACAACGAACCTGCCGCCCGGCACCTGGCCGCCGAGGTCGGCATCACCGACGTCCGCGCCAACCTGCTGCCCCAGGACAAGTCCGCCGCCGTCCAGCAGTGGGAAGCCCAGGGCCGCAAGGTGCTGGTCGTCGGTGACGGCGTCAACGACGCCCCCGCCCTGGCCGCCGCCCACTCCGGCATCGCTATGGGCAAGGCCGGTTCCGATCTCGCCCTGGAGACCGCCGACGCCGTCGTGGTCCGCGACGAACTCGCCACCGTCCCGGCCATCGTCCAGCTCTCCCGCACCGCCCGCCGTCTCGTCATCCAGAACCTGGTCATCGCCGGGACGTTCATCACCGTCCTCGTCGCCTGGGACCTCCTCGCCACCCTCCCCCTGCCCCTCGGCGTCGCCGGCCACGAGGGCTCCACCGTCATCGTCGCCCTCAACGGCCTTCGCCTCCTGCGCGAAGCCGCCTGGCCCCACCCCACCCAGGACACCACGTGAACCGACGCACCCGCCCCAGGAGCGGCAGGACCCACCGTCACCGTCTGCCGCGGCTGCGGCACCCCCAAAGTCCCGGGACTCGACCACACCGCCGGGCTCCGCGACCTCGATATGCCGGGCAAAGCCGCCGACTTCCTCCGCACCCGCGCACTGGAATCCGCCGAGCGGGCCGCGCCCGACCAGGGGTGACCGTACCGCGCGGCCGGGGCTGCACTCCCGCAGTCCACCGCCAGCTCCTCGCACTCTGCCAGCCGCTCGACCATGGCCCCGGAACCTCGCAGCGCAAGGCTCGCCGCGAGTACGAGAACCGCGTCAATGCCTTTGAGGCCAGGGCTCAGCGCTGAAGAACCACCAGGGCCGCAGCCCAAAAGAACCAGGGCAGCCAGGCAGGCCCAACTAGGCTACGTGCCGTGCATTCTCACCGGATCATCTGCCCGCCGACCCGCTCCTGAGCGGGGCGCTGCCAGGGCCCGGCCGACGCATACGGCCGCGGCCCCAGTTCGGCGTGGCCTGTGAGCCGCCGATGATCCGCTGCTGGCCCCCGCTCCGACGATGCCCTTCATCCACGTCGAAGCCGGAGCTTTTCCATGCCCACACGCTCGTCACCCACCCTTGCCCGCATCCCGCGGTCAGGCACTGCCTTGCTGATCCTCGCCGGACTGCTGTGGGGCACCGGCGGCCTCGCCGGCGCACACCTCGCCTCCCGTACTGGGCTACAGCCGGTCGCCGTCGCCGCGTACCGGCTGCTGGTCGGCGGCGCCCTCATCACCGCCTACGCCTGGGCCGCGGGCAGGCTCAGGATGGTGCCACGCACACGCGCGGCAGCGGCCCGGGTGGCTGCCACTGGCGTACTGCTGGCCGCGTATCAGACCGCGTACTTCGCGGCAGTGGAGGCCACTTCAGTCAGCCTGGCGACACTGACCACGATGGTCTCGATCCCCGTCCTGGTCACCGTCGGCTCCTCCGCCCTCGACCGGCGTCCGCCCACTCTCCGTGCGGCCGGATCGATCGTGGTCGCTGTCAGCGGACTGATGCTGCTGCTCGATTCCCCGACCAGCACGAGTGGCGACATCACTACAGGAGCGGGCTTGGCGCTGCTCGCCGCGCTGGGGTTCGCCGTGCTCACACTGGACCGCCGAACGCCGCTGCCTGGCCTGGACCTGGACGCCGCGACCGGTCTGGGCTTCCTGACGGGGGGCCTGCTGCTGTTGCCCGCCAGCCTGGCGTCCGGGATGGAGCTGCCACTCCGGACTGACGTGGTCGGCGCTGTGGTGTTCCTCGGGTTGGTGCCCACCGCCGTCGCCTACACCAGCTACTTCGCGGGCTTGCAGCGCGCCGGTGCAGCCGCCGGAATCGTCGCAGTCCTCCTCGAACCACTCACTGCCACGCTGCTCGCGGTGCTACTCGGCCATGATCGCCTGGGTGGGGCGCAGCTTCTCGGCGCCTTCCTCGTCCTGGTCTCGATCGGCATCCAGCAGGCTCCGACCAGGACGAACGCCACACCATGACCATCCCCTACCTGTCCATCGCTGCCTCTCCTGCGAGGCATTGAGCGGGGTGCTCGGGCCAGCGGGTCCGTCCACGGCCCGAGCACCCTCGCGGACAGGAATCCAACGACTCTGAGGACTCTCCGGGTGGAAGAACCATGTCGTGGTCGTGAAGGGGCGTATGGCACCACGTGGGGAACTCGATGACCACTGGCTGCTCCACTCGCCAGCCCCTCCGTCACCCAGGTGCGACTGGACCGTCGGCTGAGCCCCGAACGCCTCCGAGTTCAAGGCCGATTCCCAGTGCCGCGTACCGCTGGGCGGTCGCGGCGGAGAAGCGGTCCAGATACGGCGAGACCAACTCGGCTGGATGCATCGGATACTCCCGCTCACCACCCGGGGCTCCCGTCGGCGCCCTGGCCGTCGCACCCTTCTTCAGCTACAGCCGAACCCAGTCGGCCTCGGTCAGCAATTCCACAACACAGCACGCCTGAGGCTTGTCAGCCGCCGAGAGTCTCCATGCACGTCATGCACCGACTCGTCGCCCGCAGTTGTGTGTTCCCCCCAGTGGCGCGGGCCGGGTTGCTTTCGCGATAACACAGCATGGCCGCGTTGCCCACTACGGCTGCACCAGAAGCTCACCGCTATGCGACTGGGTTGGGTGGCAGAGCGGTTGGCTTCATTGACAGCGGACAGTCGCCGCGGGCTGGATGCCGCCGTACTGGCCTGTCGCGCCGCGCGTTCCGCTCGGCCCGGCGCAGGGTTTCGGCGTGGAACGTGACGGACTGCCGATCCGGGCACGCCGTCAGTGTGGTGGAACGGCGGCGGGGTTCAGGCCGGTCGAGGCCAGGGTCTCTTGCTACTTGTGCGTGGTCGGCCCTGTCGGCGCCTCACTGATGGAAGGCGTCAACTGCTCCCCCGCGACCAGGTGTGCTGCCGCTGCCCGGCGTGTACGCGGGCGCGGAGTCGCCGAGGCCGTCCACGCGGAGGCGTGCGGTGTAGCGGGCGCCCCAACCGGCCACGCGGGGCGGCTCCGACGGGTCGATGCGGACGCCGGGGTGCGTGTCGAGGATGGCGGCGACCATGCCTTCCACGATGGCGGGGATGAACGCCTTTACGAGGCAGGCATGTTCTCCGTGGCCGAAGGAGACCAGGGGCTGCCGTGGGCGGCGGAGATCGAAGGTGTCGGGGCGCTCGAACACCGTCTCGTCGCGGTTGGCGGAGCCGATCGCGGCCAGCACCTGAGCACCGGCGGGCAGTCGCGTGCCGCCCAGCTCCGTCGGCCGGGTGGTCATGCGTTCGGCGAGCCCGAACGGTGGCATCCAGCGCAGGACTTCGTGGACGGCATCGCCGAGGAGCTCCGGGTGGTCGCGGACGAGCCGCCGCTGGTCGGGGTCGCGGAGTAGGGCCACCAGGAGGGTTCCCGCGGCCCACCCCGGTTCGGGAAGGGACGGGAGGACCACATGGATCGTCGGGAAGACCTCCGTCGCGCCGCGCGGGCAAGCGCTTCCGGGGGTGTTGTGCCGCCATCGTGCGACCGCCGAGGACGGGTCCGGGCCGAGGTTCTCGAACCAGGGGGTGAGCATGACGTCGAGTTCGTTCATGGCGGCGGCGGACACCGCGACCTTGGCGGGGTCTGCCGGAGCGAGGATGCCCAGCCACAGGTCCTGTGCCATACGCAGCAGACTCGCGCTGTCGACCTCAAGGCTCAGCATCCAGCGGAACACCTCCGCCGCGACGGGTTGCAGGACCTCGCCCATGAGGTCCGCTCGTCCGTGCAGTCCGGTGACTCGCGCCATGACGCGCTTGCGGGCGTACTCCCGGGCGAGGCCGGCCCGTTCGGGTGCGAAGAGTTCCTCCACATCGGCGCGCAACCGGGTGTGGCGGTCGCCGCTGCTCGACAGGATGTTTCCCGGTCCGTAGATCTCCGACATGGCGGATGGATAGTTGGTGGTGAAGGTCTGGCTGTCGGCCATCACCTCGCGCACGTCCTGTCGGCGTGTGACGAGCCAGCAGCCGAGCGCGGGGATCTCGGCCACCGGGTGGTCCCGTCGAAGCCGCTGGTAGACCGGATAGGGATCTGCCTCGAGCATCTCCGGCGTGATCGTGTCCAGGAACGAGGTCATGCGTCCTCCCGAGGTGCTGCGCGACTGGTCATCGTCGATCTCCTGGAATCCGGAGGTGGGTGACCGCCGTGCAATCGGCGGCCACCCACCTCCGGACGCACCGCGCCCCATGCTCGGCCACGAGGTCCGTCGGGCCCTCGGTCCTGTGCCCCACACACGGCACAGGGGCTGGGAGGTGGGCGGGATGCGGTCCGGCTTGCCGCCGGCGGGGTCAGCGTTGGTGGGGAAGCGGGGGGCGCTCGGCGTCCTTGTCGTCGGAGCGGTCGAACGCTCCGGGCCGAGAGAGGTCGTCGAGCAGTTCGTCGATCAGCTCCTGGGTGACGTGGGGCATGACGTAGATGTGGCTGTAGTCGTGGCGGCGGCCACCGAGGTTGAGGGGGACGCAGGCCAGGGAGTACTTGCGCGTGATCTCGGCGCAGGGCTGCTGGAACCAGACGCTGAGGGCGTGTTCGCCGTGGCCGACCTCGATGCCGTCCTCGGCCCAGGGCTCGCCGCGTTCCTTGAGCCGGTCGCTGAGGTTCCGGAGACGGTCGGCCGTGTACTCGGCGATCCGCAGGACCTCGGCGGCCTGCCGCACCTGCTGCTCCTCACTGAACTGCGCGAGATGGTTCCACATGGCCAGGGAGGCGAAGCCGCTGCGGGAGCCGGCGAAGGTGCTGTCGGGGGAGGAGACGACCGCGGGGTCGGACGGAGGACGCAGCTTGGAGCCGGCGCGGGACATGTAGATGCCGGTGGGGACGGGTGCCCCGGGGTACTTGTGGCCGCTGGTGACGATGGAGGACACCTCGGGGATCCGGAAGTCGAAGACCGGGGGTGCGCTGTCGATGAGTCCGTTGTCGCGGGCCTTCTCCAGGTAGGGGGCGTAGGCGCCGCCGAGGGCTCCGTCGACGTGGATCCAGTAGCCGTTGCGGATGCTGACGCGCTCGGGGTCGTCGGGGTCGAAGCGCACGGTGCGGTCGACGAGGCCGTGCCGCGCGAACACCGGGCGCAGACGTTCACAGGCGCCCTGGACGTCGTCGTAGGCGCCCTTGAAGACGCTGCCGATGTTGAAGTTCACCAGGACGGGGTGGCCCTTGGCCGCGAAGAACTCCACGAGGGCGACCAGCGCGTCGACGTCGACGGTGCCCGGCCCCTCGTCACCGCCGGTGGTCGGGACGCCCCCGAGGGGCCAGCCGTTGTAGGTCTGTGTGCCGGTGCCGCTCACGTCGATGGGGCACTCGCCCGGGTAGAGGCTTCCGCCCAGGTCGTAGAAGGTGGGGATGTCCAGCACCCGCATGGCCTTGATGTGGGAGTAGTGGGTCTCCTGCGAGAAGAACGCGACCGGGGCGTAGGCGTTGGGGTTGTCGTCGGGGTGCTGGGCCCGCAGGTAGCTGGTACGACAGCTGGCGTCGCCGGAGACCTCGTCACGGACCAGGGCGTTGCCGTCGAGGTAGTCCCGCGCGTTCCACATGGCGTAGAGGTTGCCCTCGGTGCTGCCCATCGACAGGACATAGCCCCACCCGTCCTCGTCGCGCGGGCGGGCCGGGTCCTGGGGCAGCGGCGCGTGCCACAGAGCGGCGTAGTGCTCCAGGACCGCCCGCTCCAGCCACCGGGAGTGCAGGCTGTAGTTGCTGTCGACGAACGGGTCCCCGATGTTGTTGATGTGATAGCCCAGGAACCGGCCGAGAGCGGCGTGTCCGTCGAGCGACAGGTTGACCTGGTAACCCAGCAAGCGCCCGCGCCGTTCGCCGAGATAGCCCTCCAGCTTCGCGAGGACGGCACCCCGCTGCTCATCGGTGTAGGCGACGCTGCCCAGCCGGTAGTCGCTGTTCGCCGGCAGTCCCGCCGGGCGGGTGTCAGAGTGTTCGATGGTCATTTCACGTCCGATTCTGGGCGATCCTTCGAAGCGGAATTCAGGCGGTGAATCACCGTCAAGGGAGAATTGCTTCGGAATACGCTCGCTTCTGAGGGGGTGAAGGCGTTGCGAGAATCGACGGCCGACATGAAGCCTGACGAGCGAATTGCCGGAGCAACCCGTCATGGGAATGCCGGGCCGTTTGAGGCGGCGACAACGACCGTGGCCGATGCCCGCGCCCCCAGGACCTCGCGACACACAGGGTAAGTGCGACAAGGAGCCCTAATTACTCACTTGTCTATGCTTATCCTCGGTCTAGCGATTTCGCGTGAAGAATATTTACTTCGATGCCTCGGGGCGTGCCTTTGGGAGCAACGTTTCGGCAGTTCTCGGGGTAGCGGTTTCACGCCATGGAGATTGTCCGACGGCCGCATCTGCGCCCTTCTGGACGAGCGGCCCACGTAGGTGACTTGGGGCGGCGGTCGGGAGTCGGTGATTCCGGGGCACGCCGCCCCAAGGGGTGCGTGAACAGGTCCACGGCCTTCTCGTGCACCCGGACCGCCGCGGAAGACTGTGGCGGCCGGTCTGTCATCGTGACCGCCTCCCGTTCGCCTCCCGTGGCAGCCGGGCCGGGGCGTTCAGGGGGAGTTGCGGACGAGAGTCCGTCCGTGAGCGGCGGTGACGGCGATGCCGTCGAGGTCGGGTCCGTGGTCGCTGGTGAGGTGGACGGCGTCGGCGTCCTGTCCGTCCGCGTGGATGCCGTCCCCCACGGTGAGGGTGTCCAGGCCGCCGTCGATCTCCACGGTGGTCACCCCGTCGCCCCGGGCGGCGATCCGGCCGCCGATCTCCACAATCCCGATGTGCCCGCCCTCCTTGACGCTCAGCGCGGTGGCGGACAGTCGTGTCTGCACCCCGCGGACCAGGCTGGTGCCGGTGCCGCCGGTGGTGGTGAGGTCACCTCGGATGGTCAGGACCGGCAGCGGTTTGCTGACCTGGACGCCGATGGCGCCGTCCCCTGTGGTGGTGATGGAGTCGAACCGGGCCTGCCGCAGGCTGCCGTCGTAGACGTTGAAGCCTCGGGCGCCGGTGCCGTGGGTGGTGATCGGGGCGTGGACGTCGAGTTGGTGGAGGTCGCCGAAGTTGACGAACCCGATCCCGCTCGGTCCTCGGGAGGTGATCGGACCGCCGGCTTCCCAGGAGTCGACGGTCCCCCAGTTGTCGAGGACCATGTCGTTCTGCCCGTACGTCGTGACCGGACCGGCCGTGTGGACCTTTTCGGCGTGGGCACCGGAGATCACGAAAACGCCGCCGGAGATCAGGTCCGGGGTGCCTTCGGGGATGCCGCCGTCCGTGTGGATCTCCCCAGTACGCAGCAGACTCACCCGGAGAATGCCGCCGTCGCCGTGCCCGTCCCGGTCACCGTGGCCGCCGACGAACACCCCGCTCCCGCGCACCGGGCTGTCGGTGCTGCCCACGGAGATGTCGAGCAGTTCGGCGGTGATCACTACGGCCGCGTCGGGCTGCCGGTTCCAGAGTGTGAAGGCGCCCTGGAGGGCGTCGACGCCGAACCCGTGCGGCCGGGCGGCCCGTCCCCGGACATCGGCGGCTTCGACGGTCAGACCTTCCACGCGGACATGTCCGAGGCGGACGGATGCCTCGGCGAGCAGCAGGACCTGTCCCCGGGTGCGCACGCGCTCCAGCGCGAGGGTGCCCAGGTCTTCCACGGTGGTGTCGTTGCAGATCGCGGTCTCGTGGTCGGGGCAGCGGATCGTGATGTCCTGAAGGACGTTGTCACTGGTCAGGCGTATCCCCCGGGCGCCGAACTCCAGGGTTCCGCCGCGCAGCCTGGTCCCGGGCGGGAGGGTGATCATGGGCATTCCCGACACCGTTCCCACCAGTTCGATCGCGGAGACCTTCTTCGCCAGGGCGCCGGACAGTTCGGCGGCCGTCGTCACTCTGGTCCATTCCACGGCCCGCATGGCCCGCTCCCGCACTCCCCGAGCTTCCTACCGTTCCGTTCCCGTTCGGCGCCGTGTGGCGACAGCCCGTCGGGGGAAGCGGGCGGACATGGACGTCGGCGCCATTCCGTCCGCTGTCACGGACACGGTCCATCCGCGGAGCCCCCGCCTTCTCCACGCTACGCCCGCCCCTGTGCGCGTGCATCCCTTCATCGTCGGTGGAGGCCGGGAGTCCGCTTGGTGTCCGCCTGTCAGCAGGGGCGGCGGATGCGGTATCGGGCCCGGGTCGGTCAGCTCCGGGGCTCGCTCGCGGCGGAGCGGGGCCGCCTCAAGACGGCTCCGGTAGTGGAGTCACGGGGGGGCCTCGGGTGGGATGGCAGGGCGAGGGCGAGGAGCGCGAGGTCGTCGGTGACGCCTTGGCCGGTGTGGTGGCGGACATCGGCCACGAGGTGGTCCAGGAGAGCGTCCGGGCCGGTGAACCGGCGAGCCGCGAGACGCCGCGCGGGGTCGTAGAAGACGCCCTGCCGGTCGCGGGCCTCGGTCAGACCGTCGGTGAACAGCAGGAGCAGACAGCCCTGGGTCTGGAGGTCGTAGGTGTCGGAGGTGTCGTAGGTGTGGTCCCCTCCCCCACCGCCGTCGGCATTCGCGTCTCCGTCTCCTGTGAGGTCATGGGTGCCGAGCGGCAGGGCGTAGTGGGTGGGTTGGAGTGCGTGGACCGTGCCGTCCGGGTCCAGGAGCAGGGGCGGTGGGTGACCGCGATTGACGATCCGCAGCGTGCGGCGCCCCGGCGGGATCTCGCAGAGCACCGCGGTGATGAACGATTCGGCGGGCCCGGGGCCTGCGCGGCGGGTGGATTCGCGGGTGATGGTGCGGTCAAGGCTGTCGGCGGCGGCGCACAGGCTGGGTTCGGTGTCGGCGATGACACGGAAGGCACCGATGGCGACGGCGACTTCAGCGACCGCGTCCAGTCCCTTGCCCTGGACGTCGCCGATCAGGAGGCGGACGCCGTACGGGGTTTCCTGGACGGCGTAGAGATCGCCGCCGATCAGTGCCTCGGTGGCGGCGGGCTCGTAACGGGCGGCGACCTCGAACCCCGCGACCTTCCGGGGCGGCAACGGCAGGACGGCGCGCTGGACGGTGGCCGCGGTCTGGCGGGCGGAGGCCAGGCGTCGGCTCGCGGTGAAGATGATGCGGTTCACCAGGACAGCGAGTCCGGTGACGAACAGGACGGTCGCGGTCTCGGTGTCCGCTCTGGGCGATCCCAGCGAGCCGGTGCTCACGTGCAGACCGATCTGCGCGGCGATCGCAGTCAGCCCGATCCCCAGGGTGCCGGGCCAACTGTAGAAGGGGGCCGCCAGCAGAGGCGCGGAGGCGAGCAGCGGCGCGGCGGTGTAGCTGGGCGGGACGAACGTGTCGTAGACGATCGCGGCGCCGATCACCGCCCAGGGCAGCAGCCTCAGCACCGACGGGACACTGCTGCGGGGTGCGTGCCGGTCGACCACTGCGACCGGCCTGCGGATACGGCGCACCCCCTCACACCATCACAGGATGGCTGGCCGTGCCACGCAGGGCAGCCGGTGGTGGTCGGACCATCGAGGCCGGGGGCGGCCCGCGCCCGGAGCAGATCCTCACCCGGTTCGGCGACCTTGTCCGGATCGACACGGATGGCGGTTTCGCCGTCGAGGCATTCAAGCCGTTCAGGGACGGGTGATGAACCCAGGGGGGACGCCGCGTCCAGGTGGAGTAGAGGGCGGTCCATCGGTCCATCTGTATGGGGCAGGGCGTACCGGTCGTACTCGCTGCGGTGTCAGTGGTGATGAGGCCGGACGCTGCGTCGCCGGTGTGGAGGGAGACGCGGGCGATGTCCGCGAGCCGGTGGTCGGCGAGTCCGAGCGTGTGGCGGGCGATCCGGTACTCGTCGGTGAGCGAGGTGCCGAACATCAGCGGGGCTTCCGCGCCGAGCGAGCACCGGATTCCGGCGGTCAGCAGCCGGGGAGCGGGTCCCGGCAGGGTCGGGAACGACGGCCAGAATTCGGTTGGACGTCGAGGACACGTCCGTCCAGCGGGACGTCCCGTTCGGCCGACCGTTCCAGCAGGGGGGTTCTCGACGGCGTGGATGCCATGCGCGACTCGGTCGCGCCGAGGTCTTCGAGGGCGGCCGGGAGGCGGCCGGGGCCGCACAGCTCGTCGGCGTGCGGGGGCGGGGTGAGGTCGGTCGACCTCGGCGATGGCGATGGCCCCGGTGAGGGGCTCGGTGGGGCAGGCCGCCTCGTCGCCCGCGAGGCACCCGTGGCCCGCGTGACGGGCCTGGCGGACGGTGTCCTCGGGGCTTCCCGTGCCGGGAGACGGCGAGCGTCAGGCCGAACCCGACGCCGCACTGACCGCCGGCCTGGCGTGCGGCGTCGATGACCGTCTCCGGACGTACCCGCGAGGATCCGGCACCGGACAACGCTGGAAGGCCCGTTCAGCGGCGTCGTTCCGCCAGGAGGTAGACCAGGTCGTAGAGCGGCTGCGGATCGTCGGCCAGGACCGTGGATCCGGCGAGTTCCCCGCAGTAGGCGAGCACGTCATCGGGGCCGACGTCGCTGCGGCCCTCGCCGGTGACGAGGTCGACGTAGGTGAGGGTGAAGCCGCTGCCGACGAGGTCGTCCAGCACGGTGCGCGGATCGGAGCCCGCGGCCTGGAGACCGGCGGGCCAGAACTCCACCCAGACGCGGTGCACGCGCTCCAGCGTCCTGGTCGCCCCGGCCAGCACACGGCCCTCGGCCCCCTCGACGTCGATCTTGAGCAGGTCGATCGGACCCTGCCCCGCCTCCAGGGCGGACAGGGCACTGTCCAGGGTGAGGGCGTCGACCTCCTCCGACTCGCCGGAGTAGCTGGGCAGCAGGCCGGAGGCCACGGAGTGGCAGGCATGGTAGGTGCGGTCGAGGTAGATCGTCTCCCTGCCATCGCGGTCGGAGATCGCCACGTGCCGGCAGTGCACGCCGGGGTGGTTGCGGCGCATGTTGTCGGCCAGCAGGCCGAAGGCGTCACCGGTCGCCTCGAAGGCGATCACCTGCCCGTCCGGCCCGACGCCGTGGGCGAACAGACTGGCCAGGTAGCCGAAGGAGGCGCCCACGTCGACGATCGTGGCGCCGGGGCGTGCCCACACCGCGAGGCGGGCGAGTTCTTCGGGCCAGCTCACGCCGGTGGCGAGGAAGTGGCCGCCGTGGCTCCGGTCGTTGCTGTCCACCATGAGGCGCGCGCCCCACGGTGTGCTGACCTCGTCGTACGTCGGATCGATCGTCACCATGGCCGCATCTTCCGCCCCGAGCGCAAGGGAAGTCCAGCGACCAAACACCCACCGGGGTAACCCGGTCGATGCCGGGTTGACGCAGGAGGGGGACCTGGTTGCGGAGTTCGCCCCTGCCGGGTCCGGGCGGCCCCGCCAGTCACTGCCGCAGCCCGGGTACACCTACCCGGCACCTGGCCGTCGCTGTGTCGACGGCCAGGCACGGCGGTCCCGCCCGGCACGCCACACCGGTGAGCGCGCCCCGGTCCCCGGCTGCGCTGCCCGTCCCGCCCTGTCGCCCATCCCCCCAACACCAGCCAGGGACACAAGCGAGGGGCCGAGCAGACGGACCCGTTTCACCTCGGCTGGGGCTTCGTGCCTCATGGTGGCGAGACCCCTTCGACGCTCGCCGGGTCACAGCTCTGGACGATCCCTCAGCTGGGGGGGCTGTACGTGCTCCGCTTCCGCTCCCCCGTTCCCTGCCTGGCCGTACTCGGCTCGGCCTGCTGGATGGGACCGACACACCTTGCGCCGCCGGGGCCTGCCTGCCCTCGGTGCCGGGCCGTTCTGACGGACCATCGACGCCAGATCGGCCCGCCCACGCCCGGAGACCACATCGGCGGTCTCAGGAAGCAGGGCCGTGGTCAGGTACAGGAGCCTCCGTCAGGTGAGGCGTTTGCGCACGTCAGACGGGTGGCGGTGGGTGGTTGTCAGGGGCGGGGTCCGTGTATGCGGGAGTGCGTCCGGGGAGGACCAACCGGCTCTCGTAGGCGACGGTCACCAGTTGGGCCCGGCTGGGCGCGCCGATGTCTCTGCCCACTCACGCTGACACGCGCAGCTACCCGGCTAGGCAAAGGCCGGCTGCGAGACCCACGACACGAGCCACTGCTCCGGCCCCGGGGACGCCCACGTCCAAGATCCTGCGGGGCGGGAGCGTGCCTGAGTGGAGGTGGTGGTCTGAGGCCGGTACCTCCGACACCGTCCACGGCCCGGCGCCGCCGCTACCAGCGGGCCGATCTCGGCGACCAGACCGACGTCGTCACCATCGGCGTCTGCGGTGTGCTCATCGCGTGCCTGGAACAGGGCACGGCCGGTAAGTCCTGCCGTGACTACCACGCCCTCCTGCCGCAGGAAGTCGGCGCCTGCAAGCGCGCTTCCCTCACCGGACGCGGCCCGATCACCAACGCCGGCATCGACAGACTGCGCGACGACGTCCTCGTCCCGCATCCGCATCGCCCCCCCTCGAACACTGACCTCCACACCAGCCCGCGAGGAGCAGTCGCCGTTCTCGCCACCATCGGCGCACTCGCCCTTACCGGCACGACGGCCGTCGCAACTCCCTCCGTGCCGCGCGAAGGCACCGCCACGATGCATGCGGGTGCGGCAGCGAGTGAATCGACTACGACGCCAGCCGGGACCGCCGGATCAAGAGCCGGCTCTGCTTCTACGCGAACGGCTGGGGCGGGCTGCCCCCGGAGCTGTCGGTCAGGTGCGAATGGCAGGCCCTCGGCGGGATCGGCTGGCAGGCCCCCCGAACGGCTGCCTCATCAATGACCCCGCCCATCTCCAGGTCACCCACCCCAACGGCGAGGAGATCTACAGCAACCTCGCCGGTGCTGACGGCAAGAGCAGCGCGATCATCCGGCCCGCGGATGTCGGCGTACAGGTGGGCGTTGATGTGTACTCCGGCAACGGACGGACCCGCTCGGGAGGTACGCCGGTGAGGCATGTCCGCCGCCCGAGACGGGTCGGGGACCGTCAGCCGGAGCGGTGGTGGCCGTAGGGCTCCTCGGGGCGGTCGCCGTAGGAGTCGTGGTGGTGCGAGGGCGGGCACTTGGTGCGGATGGTGGCGCGGGCCGGGTCGCTGCGCAGGGCGTCCTCGGCCGCGAGGGCGACGGCCGTGTTGGTGACCCGGCCGGCGCGGGCGTCGGCCTCGGTGACCGTGTAAGTGCCTGTGCAGGTGGTCGACGCGCCCGGCGCCAGAGTCACCGACTCGCAGGTGACGCCGGTGACACGGTCGTCCTCGATGTGGACGCCGGTCGCCGTGGTGCCGCCCGCGTTGGTCACCGTGTAGGTGTAGGTCACCGTGTCGCCGGGGCGGTAGGCGCGTGAGGTGTCCGTCTCCTTGGTGAGCTGGAGCTTGGCCGCGGCGCCCACGGGGAGGGTGACCTGGTCCTCGGGCGAGCGGACCGGGTCGCCGCCGGATGTGCCGGTGGCGCTGGCGGTGTTGGTGACCCGCCCGGCCTCGGCGTCGGCCTCGGTGACCGTGTAGGTGCCGGTGCAGGTGGTCGACGCGCCCGGCGCCAGAGTCACCGACTCGCAGGTGACGCCGGTGACACGGTCGTCCTCGACCGTCACCGACTCGATCTCGGTGTCACCGCCGTTGGTGACCACGTACTCGAACGGCACCTCGGCGCCCGGGAGCAGCGGGTCCGGCAGTGGTGGGTCCTGGGCGACCTGCTTGACCAGGGAGAGCGCCGGGAGCGGACGGTCGGGTTCGATGACGACATTGCGCAGCAGATGGACGTCCGTGAACTGGCCGGTGGAGGCGGCGAACCCGAACTTGTAGGTGTCCGGGAGCGGTTCGGGGGCGTCGGTGGCGAGGACCTGGTGGGTGCCGGTGCCGTCGTGGAAGTCGATGTCGACCGTCAGCCGGGGGTCGGGGGCTGGGGTGAGGGTGACGGTGACCGTGCGGCGGGACTCCTCCAGCGCGGCTTCCGCCTCCTCGGGGGTCGCCCCGGGGGGCAGCGAGGTGGTGGGTCCCTGGAGTCTGCCGGGGAGGGTGGAGGTCCATGGGCCGGTGGTGCTGTCCAGGTTGTCCGAGGTGGCGGTGAGGAAGCAGTAGCCGGTCGTGCCGTCGCCGGGGCCGCGCAGGGTGACCATGTTCGGGCCGGGCGCGGGCACCCGGAAGGCGGTGCCGGCCGGGGAGCGGTCCGCGCAGCCGTCGCCGCGCTGCTCCCAGTCGCCGAAGTAGTTGCCGAGGACGTCCAGGCCGACGCCCAGGTAGCCGCGGTCGACGCCGGGCAGGAAGGGGTTGGCCGGGTTGTCGTCGGGGAGTTTCTGGGCGTAGCCGAGGCTGCCGCCGAAGGCGCCCGGGTGGTCCAGCGAGCCGCTGCCGTCGACCAGGAAGAAGGAGAGGCCGTCGGCGGGGGTGTCCGGGGTGGTGGAACCGTACTGCCACTGGTCGAAACTGACGGTGAGTCCGGCGTCGGCCGGGATCGCCTGGTCGTAGAGGACGGCGCCGGACTGGTCGTGGGCGGCGTCCGTGAGCCGTAGATAGCCGTGCGGGGCGGCGTCGTCCGGCGGGACCGGCCCGGACGCGCCCTGCGGGCAGCCGCCGGGCGGATGGTTGCCGGGGCCGGGCGCGGGGGCCTGCGGCGCCCCGGTGAGACAGGCGGAGCCCACGGCGACGAAACCGGGGTCGGCGGTGGCGCCGGTGAAGGTCTCCGAGACCAGCGGGACGGCCGCGGCGACCCGGGGGCGGGCCGCGTCCGGTGCCAAGGGCGCGGCTACGGCCGCGGGGGTGACGGCCGTCTGGAGCAGGGCGGCGGTGGCTGCGGTGGTGCCCAGGGCAGCGGCCCAGGTGCGACCGCGGTGGCGCGGCCGACCCGGCCCGTCCGTCCCGGACTGTTGTGAATAGCACATGAAGTACATGACGGGCATTAGAACCGCGCGCCCGGACGGTGCCGGGGACGACGGCTGACAGGTCGTCCACCCGGCCGCACCTTCGCCCCACTTTTCACCTGGACGCCACGTCGGAGACACCGTCAGAGGCGTTGCCAGTGGCTGTCAGCGGGGGGGGTGTCAGCGTCGTAGGCGCGACCACTGCGACCGTCACCGCGTCGAAGGCGCGACCACTGCGAACGTCACCGCGTCGTAGGCGCGACCACTGCGACCGTCACCGCGTCCTGGGCCCGCATCGCTGCCGGCCGGCCCGCCACACGACCGTCGCCCGCTCCCCGCCCGCCCCCGACGCCGCGATCGAGGACCTGCCACATATGCCGGGTGGCACCCCGCCGGACGACCCGGTGACACCAGCACGTACGCGGACGACGCGCTGACCTGCTGATCGAGGCCGCCCCGAGCAGCTTCGCCGAGTTCCTGGGCAGCGCCGTGCCCTTCGCGGCCGACGGCTGCCCGGTCGTTCTCGTGGTCATGGCCGTCCGCGAGGCCGACGGCCGCCTGGCCACCACATGCGCTACGCCCGCTCCCTGTAGAACGGCGACACCGGCCGGACCTGTGTCGGACCAGGAGGGTTCTCGAACGCGTCGCGAGACCTTGACCGCTGAGGAGGTGGCTTGTGGAGACGCGTCCCCGGCGGCGAAGTGGCGGCGGAGGAGGCGATGGAGAGAGGCCTGCGGGACCTGGTCCACGTCGTCGGCGGGTGCCGGGCCGGGCTGAGGGGGTGACCGACGGGCACGGTGTCCTCATTCCCACGGCCTGCGGGCCAGGTCGGCGGCCGTCCGGCACACACGCGCGGATATACGCACGGGCCGGAGCCCACCATGAGGACTCCACCCCTACACCCCCGTCTGACCATCAGCGGCAGCGAGTGTCCGGTTCCTCCTCGACCATCCCGCTGTCGTGTGAGTGTGTCCGTGGCTGACGCCACACCACCCGGCTGGAGTTCGTGGGTGGGACGGATGCTGGACGGCACGGCTCCGCGCCGCCAGTCCGAGGGCTCTCTCGGCCGCTGAACGTCTCGCCGCTCTCGTTCCGGCCGTGCCAGGGTCTGTCTGACACGCGGATCGCAGAGGCCCGCGTCCGGCGGACGACGCGCGTCTGATGTCCGAAGCCGCGGCGCGCGGTATACGCACGGTACGTTGCGCTGCTGGCCGCGTGGGTCAGAAGCAGGACCGGTTGTCGGTGGAATCTGGGAACGACGGCGAGCTGACCGCCCTCAAATGGTGCGTGAGAAGTGGGAACAGGTCGGGGCACACCACCGGACCACTTTGGCCGGATCAGGTCTCGCCAGCTGGCGCGCGGCTCCCGAGCATGGCGCAGGACGTCGGGACGCTACGGGGGTCCCTGGAGTGGGCGCGTGCCAGATGTGGTTCCGCCGGAGCTCGTGCGGCGCGAGGTGAGGTGGGGGTTGGGCGGCCGTGAAGCGGATCGGCGACTACACGGTCGTTCGCCTGCTGGGCAGTGGAGGAATGGGTTCCGTCTATCTGGCACGCTCGCGTTCCGGAAGGCTCGTGGCCATCAAGGTCATCCGGCCCGAGTTCGCCGCTGACCCCAGGTTCAGGGAGCGCTTCCGCCAAGAGATCGAGGCCGCCCGCAAGGTCGGGGGCTTCCATACGGCCGCCGTGGTCGACGCCGATACGGCCGCCCCGCAACCGTGGATGGCCAGCGCGTACGTCGAGGGACCGACCCTGGAGGCGGAGATCGGGCGCGGGTCGCTCCCTGAAGGGCAGCTGTGGCGGCTCGCCGCGGCACTGGCCGAGGCACTCCAGGCCATCCACAGTCACGGCCTCGTGCACCGCGATCTGAAGCCCGCCAACATCGTGCTGGCTTCCGACGGCCCCCGCGTCATGGACTTCGGGATCGCACGGGCCATGGAGGAGTCCCGGCTGACGACCGACGGCGTGGTGGTCGGCACCGCGGGATACCACTCACCGGAGCAGGCTCTCGGACGCCCGGTCACGGGGGCGAGCGACATGTTCGCGCTCGGTGCGGTGCTCGTCTCGGCGTCCGGCGGTAGCGCGTTCGGCCACGGCTCGCCCGCGGGACTCATGTACCGGGTGGTGCACGAGGAACCGGACGTCTCCACGGTGCCGCCCTCACTACGGCCCGTGGTCCTCACCTGCCTCCGCAAGGAACCTTCCCGCCGCCCGAGCCCCCTCGAACTGCTCGACCTGTGCGCAGCGCATGTCGGGGCCACGCCGACGCACGACGCCACGGTGATGGACGACGAGCCGCCCCCTATCACCCCTCCGCCCTCGTCGTGGCCCCACGAACCGCAGCCACCGACAGTGTCAGCGGAGAGCCCTTCACCTCCCACTGCCGTGTATGTCGTTCGCAGGTCCGTCTGGTTCCGGCAGATTCTCCGCAACGTGCTCGGTGTGGCGGGACTCGTCGTCGGAACGGTGCTGAGCGGCACGGCCGCCTTCCCCGTCGCGATACCGGTGGCGGCCGGGATCACCGCCTTCCTGCTGGCCATACGGCTCCTGGGCCTGCTCGGCACGGCCAAGGACGGCCTCACCTTCAGCAGCCGCGGCATCGGACTGGGCCCGCCGGACAACCACGTGGTCATTCCCTGGCACGAGATCAAGGCTCTGGAGCTGACACGCCATACCAGGTGGACGGAGCTGACCGTCCATCTCCACGTGGTGCGGCAGCCGCCCACGGGTTCCCACCACCCGACCTGGGTCCGCAGCGGCCACGGCGGTGTCACCCGGATCCGTACGCGCAGACTCGCCCCGATCGGCACCACACCCCAACTGCCCGATGCCCTACATGCGTTCGCCAAGTGGCAGCGGATCCTGGTGCGCGAAGGGTGAACGGGCTGGCGCCGCGTCAACCGGGACAGCTCCTCACCCGACACAACCACTTTTCCCGCGCTCCACAGTCACCCGCGCGATCGGAGAGATGCGCGAGCTGCCGGCCGAACGGGGATGCGCGGTCCCCGACCGTCCCCGGCCTGCGGCTGCGGCTGCGGCTGCGGCTGCGGCTGCGGCTGCGGCTGCGGACCCTGGCAGATGTCTTCGCCCATGCCCAGGCCGGGGGCATCGGGCTACGGCTGGATGCCACTGAGGTCCAGGTCCGCAGGCCCGTGGCCGGCGGCGGCGGACGCAGGGCATTCGTATCGGGCAAGAAGAAGCAGAACACCATGAAGGCCACCGTCGTCGCCGATGCCCGGGGACGCACGCTCTGGACCGACACCCCGCGACCTGGCCGGATGCACGATGCGACCGCCGCACGCGACGAAGGCATCGCCGTCTGCTTCCAGCACTTCCCAGCCGTGGAGGTACTGCTGGACGACGGCTGCCCCGGGCTCCGGCGCGACCATCCCGGCCAGGCGATCACACCACCCGGAAAGCCGAACAAGATCGCCCTGCCGCACATGCACGCAGCCGGAGAAGAGGCCCGGCACAGACACTCGTCGAAGCGCATCATCGTCGAGCACGCGCTCACCGACCACAAACGCTGGAAGCAACTGACCCGCTGGACACACCGGCGAGATGCCCTGCCCGACGCCTACCGGGCCATCGCCGACCGCAACACCACCACTGACGAAACCACCATCTCAGGGCCCCACATCCCCAACAATCACGCACCAGCTCGTTAAGGAACAGGTTCCAGCTGAGGCCCTGGGAGGCACTGAGCGGCGAGGTCCTTCCGGGGACGGGCCCTGTGACACCCGCCCTCATGCCCAGCCCCGAAGCCGGGGCGCCGTCACCCCATTCCGACCTCACGGAGTCGTTCGACCGTCGGCAGCGGTGGCCTTGCTGACCTCATTGTCGGACCGCGCACAAGGTGGGCTCGGGCGAAGTCCGGCACAACGGCCCACTTCCCGCCCCGCAGGACGTCGAGCAGACAAGCTCAGCCCCCATCCGGTCCCCGGCGGCCGTCATCCCGTGGGCCGGGCAGGTTCCTGTAGTCCCGGGGCGACACGCCGTAGGCGGCCCTGAAGAGGCGGCTGAAATGGGCAGGGTTGGTGAAACCCCAGCGTTCGGCGATGACGCAGACCGGTCGGGCGTCCAGCCGGGGATCGGCCAGATCGAGGCGGCAGCGTTCCAGCCGACGCTGCCGAATCCAGGCGGCGGGGGACGTGCCGTCCTCGGCGAGCAGGTGCTGAAGCCGGCGCAGAGAGATGTGGTGGGCGTCCGCGACCGTCTGAGGAGTCAGAGCCGGGTCCATGAGGTGCTGCTCGACAAACACGCCGATCTGTGCCCGCAGTGCGCGTCGGCGGGCCTGCGGGCTCAGTTCCTTCTCGGCCTCGCCGTAACGGGCGACGACGGATGCCAGGAGTTCCAGGGTCACCGTGGTGAGGGTGGGGACGTCGGCCCGGGTGAAGTCACGGGCATTCGTGTTCAGGTCGGTCAGCCAGCGGGCGAGCAGCGATCCCATGCCGCTGCGCCCGCTGATCGGGACGGCGAGCAGGCGCCGCACCGTCCTCTCCGGCAGCGGCATCAGACGGCGCGGGATCTGCACGGTCACATACGACCAGCCGTCCCCGACCGTGCGGATGTTCTTGTGGTAGGGGCGGCTGGTGTCCGTGATCACCAGGTCGCCCTCACACGGCGCCGCGTCCGTCCCTGCGAGGGAGAGGGCTCCCTCCAGACGCAGGAAGTAGTTGACCTGATACGCCTCGGGATCGAACCGCCGGATGACCTTCGCCGTCCTCGTGACATCCAGATGCGGAAAGGTCATGGTGGTCACCTGTAGGTCACCCAGGTCGAGGATTCTCATCCTGGCGCGGAAGTCGTCCTGCCGGTCGCTGCGCAGCCGGTTCGGCATGTGTGATCGGTCGGTGAAGTCGGTGAACAGTTCGAACCGCTCCGCAGCGGTGACAGTCTCCGTGGTGAAATCCGTGACCAGCATCCCGCCCCCGCACAACGTCCCACTCATGCTGCCTTTGAAGGTGGCACAGGCAGACACGGACCGTCCAGCAATACCCCGGCCCCACACGAGCCGCACTCGGCGCCGGGAGCCCAACCCATCCGTGCCCCGCAGCCCGTCCCGGCAAAGACCCGGCACCCCCCACACTGCCCGGCACAAGGCCGTACAACAGCTGACCGCCCATACTTCCCTCCCACCGCGTCAGCCTCCACAGCGACCGGGTACAGGGACGTCCGCCACGACCCGACCGCCCACCGCTTCCTCACCCCGGGGCACGGAAGGCCACCAAACCGATGCATTCGGCCTGCTGACGACGGTCACGTGCGACGACCGCGCCCTCCGCCTGTCCGCTCCGGCACGGCTGACCCTCTCCGTCTCCCTCTGCTCAGCCCTGGGCTGGCTGGACGGGCCAACCCGACGGCCGTAGTGGACACGCCACCCCTCAGCCGCGGCACGCCAACGCCAACGCCAACGACGACCCATTGGGCGAAACCGACCCGACCGCGTCTCCACGGGGCAGCGGGCGAAACCCCTCGATAGCGCGGAACCAGGCACGCAAGAACCAGCGGGACTCTCCCGCATCGAGCGCCGCCAGAGCACCTCCAGAACCACCACGTCCCCCGGCCGCTCAACATCGTCCGCCCGCCGGCCAGATCCGCTGGACCAAGACTCTGATCAACTCGATTCCATCAGCCGTACACAGAGACTCCATCAGGCGGAGTAGGCCACGCTGCGGACTGTGCCATCGCGCCACCGCTCGCCCCAACGAGCCCCACGCCCCGCAGAGTTGCGCCATGGTCACCCCTTGACCAAGGGCTATGCGGAGGTCGTCGCCAGACCACCCAGCGGGACACCATCCACGCGGCCCGCTCGCCTCCCCCAGGTCATCAGAATCCGCCGCGCGAACCGGCCCCCACCGAACATTTGCGCCAGCTTGCGTCAGCGCCTCCGCTCCCGTCGGACGCATGAGGCCCCACTGCTCCACGTCGCTCACAGTGACACTGGCGTCGCCAGGTGGCGCGGGGTGCGGGGCAACGCCAACGGGCCCCGTGCCCGTTACCTGCTGAGAAGACGGTTCAGGAAAGGGGACTTCCGCTTCCGTATTTATGCGGAGCGGAACCGGTCCGTGGAACAGCCGCACGGAAGTCTGTTTCACACAAAAACAATAGGCTGGCCAGATCCGGCCAGCCTCTCCCGTGCACGTTCCCGCCTGGTTGACGCCCGGCGAGATTGCGCCATAGCCTCACCTCTTGGGCAATCAGCCGGCCGCCGGTTGAAGCGCCCTTCATGGGATCGATCCACGGGGGAGGAATTCCATATGGCCGATCTTTTATCGTCCAGACCCGGGTCAGCGCAATTGCCCACGCTTGTCGACACGCTTGAATCGCGAGCGGAACGGCAGCCTACGGACATCGCGTACGTCTTCCTCCACGACGGCGAGGACGACGAACGCGCCATCACCTACCGGAACCTCCGGGCGGCGGCGACAACCCTCGCCGAGGAGCTTACGGAGCGGGGTGGCCGGAACGAGCGGGCGCTCCTGCTCTTCCCGCCGGGACTCGACTACATCGTCGCCTTCTTCGGGTGTCTGTACGCGGGGGTCGTGGCCGTCCCCGCGTACCCGCCGCAGGGTGCCCGGAGCGCGGACCGGCTGGACGCCATCGTGCGTGACTCGGGGGCGCGTCTGGCGCTGACCTCCGGGGACCTGCTGCCGCTGGTGCGCTCGGCGCTGGACACCCCGCTGACTTGGGTCGCGGTCGACGCGGACCGACTGGGGGCGCCGGGCTCGATCCCCTCATCCACCCCGGGCGCGGCCCCCTCATCCACCCCGGGCGCGGTGCCCACGTCCACCCCAGGCACGGCCCCCTCGTCCACCCCGGCGGCGGACGACCTCGCCTTCCTCCAGTACACCTCCGGCTCCACCCGGCTCCCCCGCGGTGTGATGCTGACGCACGCAAATCTCACGCACAATCTGGCCGCCATTGACGAATCCTTTGCCGGCGCTCGCCATGACGTCATGGCGAGTTGGCTTCCCCCATATCATGACATGGGGCTCATCGGGGCCATCCTGGCGCCCATGTACGGTGGTTATCCGGCGGTTCTGATGTCACCGCTGCATTTTCTCCAGAAACCGTACCGCTGGCTCCGTGCCATATCCCGTCACCGGGCCACCATCAGTCCCGCACCCAATTTCGCGTACGAATTGTGTCTGCGCCGGATTGACGAGGAGCAGCGGGCCACGCTCGATCTGAGTTCCTGGCGTGCGGCCGTCAACGGGGCGGAACCGGTGCGGGCGGAGACACTGGACCGGTTCACCGAACGGTTCGCTCCGACGGGCTTCGGTCCGGACGTCTTCCGTCCCAGTTACGGACTGGCCGAGGCCACCCTGCTGGTGTCGACGGATCCGGTCGGCCTGCCCCACGGCCGCTTCACCGTCGAGGACGTGCCCCGGGTCGCCTGCGGGACCGCGCGGGGCGGCCAGTCGGTGGTCGTCGTGGACACCACGACCCTCGCTCCGGCGGGGCCCGGCCAGACCGGTGAGATCTGGGTGTCGGGCCCCAGCGTGGCCGCGGGCTACTGGGGGCGTCCCGAGGAGTCCGCCGCGCTGTTCGGCGCTCGACTGCCCGACGGCCGCGGCCCGTTTCTGCGCACCGGTGACCTGGGGGCGCTGGACGAGCGGGGCGCGCTCGCCGTGACCGGACGGCTGAAGGACCTGCTCATCCTGCGCGGCCGGAACATCTACCCGCACGACGTGGAGAGCGCGGCCGAGCGCGCCCGCGCCGAGGTGCGGCCGGGCTGCGGCGCGGCCTTCACGGTTCCCGTGGACGGCGAGGAACAGCTGGTGCTGGTCTGTGAGGTGACGGACGGCGCGGACACCGACGCGGTGGCGCTCGCCTGCCGACAGGCGGTCCGCGAGGAGTGCGACGTCGACCTCCACGAACTGGTGCTGATCCCGGCCCGTACGGTCCCCAAGACCTCCAGTGGGAAGATCCAGCGCGGCGCGACCCGCGACGCCCATCTGGCCGGAACGCTCTCCCCCGTCGGCGGCTGGCGGGCCTCCCCGGTTCCGGGGGCCCCGGCCGACGGTCCGGTCGGCGTGCCGCCCCGCGATCCCCTGGAGGCGCTGATCGCCGGCATCTGGGCGGAGCTGCTCGGGCAGGACGCTGTCGGCGTCCACGACGACTTCTTCGCGTCCGGCGCCCAGTCCGTACTCCTCACCCAGCTCGCCTCACGGCTGGAGTCCGAGCTGCCGGTGCGGATCACGGTCGGGGACCTGTTCCAGGCCACGACGGTCGCCCGGCTGGCCGCGTTGCTCCAGAGCCGTCCGCTCGTCGCCGACGAGGACCAGGTGGCCGACCTCATCACCCGGGTCGGCCCCGGCTGATCCACCCGGCGCACACATCCCCACCGTCGCCAAAGCCACACGCGCACACCCCCACCCCCACCCCCACCCCCACCCCCACCGTCACCGTCACCGTCACCGTCACCGTCACCGAAGCCACACGCGCACATGCCCCACCCTCACCCCCGCCAAAGCCACCCGCACCAACGCCCCACCCTTCCCGCCGCCATGTCGCACGTACGGAGGGTTCCCTTGGCCGCATCGGATGTCGCGGACGTCTTGGCCGACCTGGTCACCGACGCCACCGAGCACCACTACAGCCCCTACACCCGCTTCGACTGGGCCGACACGCTCGCCGAACGGCAATGGTGGATGTCGCCCGAACTCCTCAGCGTGGCCGGCACCCGGTACGCCGAGGAGTGGGACGAAGAGCGGCTCATGCGGCTGAGCAAGTGGGAGAGCATCAACTTCTTCAGCCTCAACATCCATGGCATCCGTGAGCTGCTGATCGAGGTGACCCGGCGGATCCACACCCCGGGGTTCGAGCTGCCCTCGGAGTTCTTCCACCGCTTCCTGGGGGAGGAGAACGGGCACATGTGGTTCTTCGCGCAGTTCTGTCTGCGCTACGGCGACCGCATCTACCCGGACAAGTCCCTCCCGGTCGCCGGGTCGGAGGAGGACACCGAGGTCGACCACTTCCTGGTCTTCGCCCGCATCCTGATCTTCGAGGAGCTGGTCGACCACTTCAACCTCAGAATGGGCCGGGACACCACCCTGCACCCGCTGATCCGCGAGGTCAACCAGGTGCACCACGACGACGAGTGGCGGCATATCGTCATGGGCCGCAAGCTCGTGGAGCACCTGTACCAGCCGCTGCGCGAGCGCGCCGACGAGGCGCTGCGTGCCCGGCTCGATGACTACCTGCGGCGCTACATCACGGCCAGCATGCAGTCCCTCTACAACCCGGCCGTGTACCGGGACGCGGGCGTCGCCGACCCCTACGTCCTGCGCAAGGAGCTGCTGCGGGACCCGGCGCGGACCCGCTACCACGAGACGTTCTTCAAGCGCATCACGAAGTTCCTCGTGAACCAAGGGATCATCAGCCACTCGCCGTTCGACAGCGTCACGGCCTGACGGGGACGACACGGACAACACGGACGACACGGACGACGGGGAAGACCGGGAAGACCGGGAGACGGGGGACGACGATGATCGAGCAGGTACGTGACTGGCTGCTGGAGCGCAATCCGAAGGTCGCCGAGATCGGATGGGACGAGGACCTCATCGACAGTCGGCTCATCGACTCCCTCGCCTTCCCCGAGCTGCTTCTGCTGCTGGAGGAACTGGCAGGCCGCGAGCTGGAGCTGACCGCGGAGAACGTCGTGTGCTTCCGGACGCTGCGCGGCATCCGTGACAGCGTGCTGGCTCCGCCGCGAAGCGTGGTGGGCGATGAGTGACCTCTACACGGCGGACCGGGGGATGGTGGCCCTCGGACCCGAACTCGTCCGCGTCATGGAGCTATTGGAGGAACGGTTCCTCGGCTGGGCCGACGAGTGCGGTGCCGTCCGGATGATCTTCCCGCCCGTGATCAGCACCGCGGATCTCGCCTCCATCGACTACTTCGACAACTTCCCCCACCTGGCGCTGATGACCGCGCCCCTGGCCCTGTCCCCGGACGCGGCGCCCGAGCGGCCGACCGTGCCGACAGAGCCGATCGTGCCGGCCGACGGGGCGGTCCCGGCCGACCGCCTGGGCGCCAGCGAGTACGCCCTTGCCTCCGCCGCCTGCTACCACGTCTATCTGCACCACCGTGCGCACCGGCTCGGCGGCCCGCTGCGCGTCACCACCGTCGCCCGCTGCTTCCGCAACGAGGACCACTACGACGGGCTGCGCCGACTGCGCGGCTTCACCATGCGGGAGATCGTGTGTGTGGGCTCCCGGGAGGAGGTGCGGGACCATCTCGCGCGCTTCAGGCCGAAGGTGCTGGAGTACGCCGGTCGGCTCGGCCTGGATCTCGCGGTCCAGCCCGCGTCGGACCCCTTCTTCGAGCAGGGCGGCGGCCGGGCGGTGCTCGCCCAACTCTTCCCCGTGAAGGAGGAGTTCGTGCACGGCGGGTCCCTGGCCATCGGGTCGCTCAACTTCCACCGCAATTTCTTCGGTGAGCGCTGTGACATCTCGCTCGCCGACGGCACCCCCGCCTTCACCGCCTGTGTGGCCTTCGGGCTTGAGCGGTGGCTGGGGGCCCTGCTGGAGCGGCACCCGAGCCTGGACGACATCCTCGCCCGGGTCACGGAGGCGGCCGTATGAGCGATCTCCTGAGCCGGCTGGCGTCCCTGAGCGGCGCGGAGCGGGCGCGTGTCATGGAGCGGCTGCGGCAGGGCTCCGGCGGTTCCCCGCCCACCTCGCCGGACACGCCCGCGCCGCTGACCGACGCCGAACAGCGGCTGTGGGTGCTCCAGTCCCTCTCCCCCGGCAGCCCGGCCCACCATCTGTCCGCCGCCCTGTACCTCGACGGTCCGCTGGACGTCCCGGCCCTGGGCCGCGCCCTCACCGAACTGACCGCCCGCCATCCGGCGCTGCGCAGCGTCTTCCGGGAGGAGGACGGGGCCCCGCTGCGCCGCGTCCTGCCTCCCGGGCCCGTCGCACCGCGCCTGGTCGACCTGGGCGGTCTGCCGGTGGCCTCGCGCGAGCCCTCGGCCCGTGGGCTGCACCGGGAGGACGCCCGGCGCCCGTTCGACCTCGCGGCGGCCCCACCGGTCCGCCACACCCTCTACCGGCTCGCTCCACGACGGCACGTGCTGACGGTGGTGGCCCACCATCTCATCTGCGATGGGCGGTCGTTCGACATCTTCACCACCGAACTCGCCGCCCTGTACGAGGCGTTCAGTACCGGGCGCCCGTGCCCACTGGCTCCGGTGCCGTCCGTGGACGTCCGGGCGACGCCCGCGGACCTCCCGGCCGACCGGGAGCGGCACACCCGGGCCCTGGCCCACTGGCGGCAGGCCCTCGCCGGCGTCCTGCCCGTACTCGATCTGCCCATCGACCGGCCGCGTCCGGCGGAGCAGCGGGGCCTCGGGGCACGCCATGGCTTCCGGCTCCCGGCCGAGTTGTACCGCGAGTTGCACACGGCCGCCGCCCGCGGTCGTTCGACCGTCTACGGCGCGCTCCTCGCCGCGTACGCCGTGGCCCTGCATCGGATCACCGGCCAGGACGACTTCGTCATCGGCGCGCCCGTGGACACCCGGCGCGTCCCCGCACAGGAACGCCGGATCGGGTTCTTCGTGAACACCCTGCCGCTGCGGGTACGGCTGCCCGCCGGACGGACGTTCGCCGAGGTGACCGCGCGGGTGGGCGAGGTGCTGCGGGAGTCGCTGGAGCACGATGTGCCCTTCGGGGAGATCGTCCGGGAGACGGGTCCGCTGCGTCTGCCCGGCCGCACCGTCCTGCGGCAGACCGCCTTCTCCTACGAGCCCACCGTGGCGAGCGCGCCGGGCGTGCGGGAGCTGACCCTGACCCCGGCGGGCCCGGCGGACTTCGACCCGGGGGTCTCGCCCCTCGATCTCGCGCTGCATGTGCGGGAGCAGGACGGCGAGCTGCTCGGTTTCCTGGAGTACCGCACGGACCTGTTCGACGCGGAGACGGTCGCGCGCTGGGCCGCGGTGTTCGAGGAGGCGGTCCGGGAGACGGCACGCTCCCCCGAGGCCGTCGCCGTGGCGCCGGAACCGGAAACACAGCTGACGGACAGTCAGCTCGCGCTGTACTTCGGCCGGCAGACCACGCCCGGAGTGCGGCTGTACTACGCGCACGTCACCGCGCTCTACTCCCTCGACGCCCCGCTCGACCACGCCCGCTTCCAACGCGCCTTCCAGAAGCTGGTGGACCACAGCGACGCGCTCCGCAGCACCTTCCACGACCGCGGCGGTGTACCGGTCCGCCGGGTCGCGCGGACCCTGCCCGCGCCGGTCGCCCTGGTGGACCTCTCCGATGAGCCCGACCCCCGCGCGACCGCCCTGGCCTGGGCCCGGGAACGCACCGAGGCGGGCCTCGACCCGGCCCGGCGCGTCTTCGACTCCGCCCTGTTGCGGCTGGGCGAGTCCGCGTTCGTCTGGTACCTCGACATCGACCACAGCGTCGCCGACGCCTGGTCGATGTCCCTGATCCTGCGCACGGTGTCCCACTACTACGACCTCGACGGGCTGGGGTCGCTGGACCGGGCGGCGCCCCTGCCGCCGTTCCGGGCGTACGTCGACCACGAGCGCGCCCAGCGCGGCTCCGAGCGCGGACGCAGGGCCGAACGCCACTGGCGCGAGACCCTGGACCGGCCGGCGGAACGGCTCGCCTTCTACGGCCGTGAGGAGACCGTCGCGGGCACCACCCGCACCGCCCGGACGAGCGTCGGCCTGGATGAACGGCTCAGCTCCCGGATCGCGGAGTTCGTCCGACGGGAGGGACACACCTCCGCCGCGACCGTGTTCGGGGCCGCGCTGTTCGCGTACCTCTTCCGGGTCGGTGGCGGGGAAATCCTGCGCGTCGGCACGCCGTTCGCCAATCGGACGGCCGCTTTCCGGGACACCGTCGGGCTGTTCATGAACGTGCTGCCGCTCCAGGTCCGGGCCGACGGCGAGATGACCCTGCGGGACCTGGCGCGGCAGACGCAGCGCGCCTTCCTGGAGGCGGCCCGCCATCAGGAGCACCCGCCACGCCGACGGGCCGGGGCCCGGCCGTACGACGTGTATCTCAACTATCAGAACGTGGCGTTCCATGGCTTCGGTGGTGTCGTCGGCTTCGAGCTGGTGGACAGCGGGCACTCCCCGGACCGGCTGACCCTCCAGGTCCGCGATCTGCGCGTGGCCCCCGACGCGCCGCCCCGGTTCGTCCTGGACTTCGACTTCAACACCGCCTGCTTCGACGCGCGGCAGCGGGAGCGCACCACCGGGCACTACCTCCGGCTCCTCGAAGCCCTCCTGGAGCAGGGCGGGGAGCGGCTCGGCGACGCCCCGCTGCTGTCCCCGGAGGAGCTGCGTGAGCTGGATTCCTTCAACGACACCGTACGGCCGTACGACCTCGACGTGCCCCTGCACGTTCTGGTCGAGCGGCAGGTGCGCCGGACTCCGGACGCCCCGGCGGTCGTCTTCGAGGGCCAGATCCTCACCTATGCCGAACTGGGCATGAGGGCCGACCGGTTGGCCGAGCGGATCCGCCGGGTCCTCGGGCCCGACGCCGTCCCCGGAGCGGCCGTCGCCGTCCATCTCGACCGGGGTCCCGACCTGGTGGTCGCCCTCCTGGGCGTGCTCAAGGCGGGCTGCGCCTATCTGCCCGTGGACCCGTCCACGCCGCCCGAACGCATGGCCTTCATGGTCGCGGACGCCGACGTGGAACTGGTCCTCACGGCGCGCTCTCTGCCGCACGGCGTGCTGCACCGGGGCGTCGCCGTACTGTCCCCGAGCGTTCCGCAGGACCGGGACCTGCGGGTTCACGAGGACCCCGTCGCGGCGGCCGTCCCATCCGTGGACCGGGACCAGCTCGCCTACCTCATCTACACGTCCGGGTCCACCGGCACCCCCAAGTGCGTCACGCTCACCCATCGCGCTGTGTGCAACCGGCTGCTGTGGATGCAGGACACCTATGGCCTCGGGCCGTCCGACGCGGTGCTCCAGAAGACGCCGTTCACGTTCGACGTGTCCGTGTGGGAGTTCTTCTGGCCGCTCATGACGGGCGCCCGGCTGGTCGTCGCCCGGCCGGAGGGACACCGGGATCCCGGCTATCTCGCCGAGGTGGTCGAGCGGGAGTCGGTGACCACGGTGCACTTCGTGCCGTCCATGCTGCGGGTCTTCCTCGACGACCCGGCGGCGGGCGGCTGCCGCTCGCTGCGCCAAGTGATGGCCAGCGGCGAGGCGCTGCCGCCGGACCTGGTGGGGCGGTTCTTCACGGTGTTCCCGCCGCCGACGGTAGCGCTGCACAACCTGTACGGGCCCACCGAGGCCGCGATCGACGTGTCGGCGTGGGAGTGCCGGCCGGCCGACGCCACCGGTCCGGTGCCCATCGGCCACCCGGTGGCCAACACCACCCTGGACGTCCTGGACGACCGGCTGGCCCTGCTCCCGTCCGGCGTCACCGGTGAGCTGCACATCGGCGGGGCCCAGCTGGCGACCGGCTACCGGGGGCGGGAGGAGCTGACAGCCGAGCGGTTCGTACCGGATCCGCGCCGCCCGGGTGGCCGGCTGTACCGGACCGGCGATCTCGTACGGCGGCGGACGGACGGGGCGCTGGAGTACCTCGGCCGCGCCGACGGACAGGTCAAGGTGCGCGGCCACCGTGTCGAGCTGGGCGAGATCGAGACCAGGCTGGCCGGGCACACCGCAGTGCGGGCCGCGGCGGTGCGGCTGTGGGCGGACCGGCTGGTCGCCTACGCGGTGCCGGCGGCCGGGGCCGCGCTGCCGGACGTGGCGGAGTTGCGGGCCTTCCTCGCGCGTTCGCTGCCGGATCACATGGTGCCGACGGCCGTGCTGCCGCTGGCCGCGCTGCCCGTCACCGCCAACGGCAAGCTCGACCGTTCCCAGTTGCCGCCGCCGGGTCAGGCGTCGGGACCGGCTCCGGACCAGGCTCCGCGTACGCCCCGGGAGCGTGCGGTGACCTCCTTGTGGGCCGGTCTGCTGGGCCGGGCGCCGGACGAGATCGGTCTGGACGACGACTTCTTCGCGGTGGGGGGCCACTCGCTGCTGGCGGCGCGGCTGATCGCCGAGACGACCCGTCGCTTCGGTGTCCGGCTGCCGCTGGCGAGCCTGTTCCAGGCCCCCACGGTGCGCGGTTTCGCCGCGTTGCTGGCCCAGGGGCCGCGGAGTTCGCTGCTGCTGCCGCTGCGGTCGGCCGTCGTAGCGGCGCCGTTGTTCCTGCTGCATCCGGCCGGCGGCGATGTGATGGCCTACCGGGAACTCGTCACGGCGCTGCCCCCGGGGCGGGAGGTGCTGGCCGTGCGGTCGCGCGCCCTGCACGGGGAGCAGGAGTTCGGCACACTCCGCGAGATGGCCCTGTGGTACGCGGAACTGGTCGCCGAGCGGCAGCCGGACGGGCCGTATCTGCTGGCGGGCTGGTCGATGGGCGGGGTCCTGGCGGTCGAGGTGGCGGCCGTGCTGGAGTCCCGTGGGGCCCGGGTCGGCCTCGTCGCGCTGCTCGACTCGTCGGTGCCCGGCCCGGCGGACCCCGATCCGCTGCTGGCACCGGCCATCGCACTGGCCGACGTGCTCGCCGACACCGCCGTCACCGCCGACGACGCGACCACCCTGCGCGACCGGCTGCGCGGGCTGCCGCTGGAGGAACGGCTGAAGCTGCTGACCACCTGGGCCGAGGAACACGGGCTGTCGGGCGCGGACGAGGCCGCGGCCTCCGAGGCACTCCTGACTCAGGCCCGACTGGCCGAACAGCACGAACGGCTGGTCCTGGAGCACCGCCCGCCGGTCGTGGACGCCCCCCTCACCGTCTGGTGGGCACGCGAGAAACTCCACGCACGCCGCACCGGCTGGGCCCACCACACCCGCGCGGGTGTCCGGGAGGAGGCGACACTTCCCGGCAACCACTTCACCGTGCTGCGCCCGCCCCATGTCGCCGGGGTCGCCGCACTGCTGGCCACCGCCCTGGACACCGCCGAAAGATCCTCCGAATGATCCCCCCACCGAATGAGAAGGAAGCGACACCAGTGACGTCAGCCCAAGCCGACCGGGGCACACCCGACCCCGACAGCACCTCCGTGACCCCGGGCACACCACCACTGGCCCTGGCCGCCGGATTGGTGACGGTCGTCCTGTGGGCCTCCGCCTTCATCGGTATCCGGGCCGCGGGCAAGGACATCAACCCCGGCGCCCTGACCCTCGCCCGGCTCTTCATCGGCGCCGTGGTACTCGGCGTGGTCGTCGCGGTCCGCCGGGTGGGGCTGCCGCCCCGCGCCGACCTGCCCCGACTGCTGCTGTGCGGCCTGCTGTGGTTCGGGATCTACAACGTCGCCCTGAACGCCGCCGAGCAGCGCATCGACGCGGGTACGACCGCGATGATCATCAGTCTGGGCCCGGTGCTGATCGCGATCCTGGCGGCAGCGCTGCTCAAGGAGGGGCTGCCCCGGGCACTGGTGGTCGGCGGCGGCGTCGCCTTCGCCGGTGTGCTGCTGATCGGTGTGGCCACCTCCAGCCAGGGCCTGTCGGCCGGTACGGGCACCGCGCTCGCGCTCCTGTCGGCGGTGGCGTACGCGGGCGGTGTCATCGCCCAGAAGCCGCTGCTGGCCAACACCTCGGCCCTGATGGTGACCTGGCTGGCGTGTCTGATCGGCGCCGCGCTCTGTCTGCCGTTCCTCCCCCAGCTGATCGACGATCTGTCACACGCGAGCGGCGAGGCCATCGGCTGGACGCTGTACCTGGGCGTGTTCCCGACGGCCGTGGCCTTCACCACCTGGGGGTACGCGCTGGCCCGGTCGACGGCCGGCCGGATGGGCGCCCTCACCTATCTCTCCCCACCGATCGCGGTGACCCTGGCCTGGCTGATCCTCGACGAGACACCGCCATGGCTGGCCCTGGTCGGCGGCGTGCTGTCCCTCGCGGGCGTCGTCTTCAGCCAGCGCAAGAAGTGAGACGCCGGTGACCGCCGACCTCACCGTCGCCACCGCCGCCGTGGGCCGCGTGCTGGCCCTGCGCGGGGCGGGTGAGGCGGTGCTCACCGCCGCCGAGCGCCGCCGGGCCGCAGCCGCCCGCACCCCCGCGGCCCGCGGCGCCTTCGTCGCCGCGCGCTGCCTGGTACGGCTCTGTGTCGCCCGGCGGACCGGCACGGCCCCCTGGGACGTCGTCCTGGAGCAGCGGTGTTCCCGGTGCGGCGGCCCGCACGGCCCGCCCCGCGTGCGAGGCGCCACAGGCCGACTCTCCGTCAGCCTCTCCTACGCGGACGGGTTCGTGGCCGCCGCGGCGGCGGACCGGCCCGTCGGTATCGACATCGAACGGCTGCCCGCCGGGACGGCCGGACCCGACCCCTGGTCCCGACGACGTTTCCTGACCACCGGGGAGCTCGCCCGCATCCGCGGCTCCCCCGAACCCCGCACGGTCTTCCTGCGCACCTGGGTACGCAAGGAGGCGCTGGTCAAGCTGGGCACGGACGGCCTGCCGGCCATGCCCGCGCTGGACCTGTCGGCACTGCCCCTGACACCGGCGGGCCCGGACCGGCCGCACCGGATCGGCCGGCGGTGCCTGTACGACCTGGCGGACGCCCCTACGGGCGTGGTCGGCGCGGTGGCCGTCATCGGTCCCGGTGACCCGGCCTCGCCCACCCCGCCCGTGCTCATGATCGACAGCCCGATCGAGAACCCCGCCCCTGAGGGAGAGGGACCATGACCGAGACGCAGATCCCGTCCACGCCGTACCAGCCCACTGTCCCCGACGCCCTGACCACGGTGCTGCTGGGCCACAACGCCTTCCAGTTCACCCGCGCAGGCGTCGAACTCGGCCTCTTCGAGCTGCTGGACCGTTCCCCAGGGACGACCCGCGAGCAGATCGGCGCGGAACTGGAGTTGCAGGAACGCGCCCTGGAGATCCTGCTGCTCGGGGTCAGCTCGCTGCGGCTGATCGAGCGCGCCGACGGCGGGTACCGCAACTCCGCCGCCATCACCGATCTGTTCAAGGGAGGCCACTGGGAGTTGGTGGAGGCGGTCGTCGCGTTCGAGGCGTACATCACCTACGCGGGCCTCGCCGACTTCACCGAGTCACTGCGCGCCAACAGCAACATCGGCCTGCGCCGCTACTCGGGCGACGGCGCCACGGTGTACCACCGGCTCACCACGGACCCCGAACTGCTCAAGGTCTTCTACCACTTCATGGGGACCTGGTCACGGGTCGCCAGCAAACACCTGATCACCTACGGCGACTTCAGCGGCTCCCGGCGGGTCCTCGACATCGGCGGCGGCGACGCGACGATGGCCATCGCGCTCGCCTCGGCCCACCCTCAACTGGAGGTGACCGTCCTGGAGATCCCCGGGGTGGTGGATCTCGCGCGCAAGCAGGTGGACGAGGCGGGGCTGTCCGACCGGGTCCGGGTGGTGGAGGGCGACATCTTCGGGGACTCCTACCCCGAGGGCCATGACACGGTGATGTTCGTCCACCAGCTCCAGATCTGGCCGAAGGAAAGCATCCGCACACTCCTCGGCCTCGCTCACGCGGCACTGCCCCCCGGCGGCCGTGCGCTGATCCTCAACTCGATGTCCGAGGACGACCTCGATGGACCGCTGATGGCGGCCCTTGCCAGCCCGTTCTTCGCCGCCGTGGCCGGAGAGGGCGGGATGATCTACCCCTGGGAGAAGTACGAGGAGGCCCTGCGGGCGGTCGGCTTCTCCGACGTCCGGCGCACCCGCTGCACCGAGGCCATCACTCCGCACGGCATCATCACGGCGGTCAAATGACCAGCCCGCTGCCCGAGCCCCGGTTGCTCGACGACCTCGTCCGGCTCCGTGAGGACCTCCACCGGGAGCCGGAGCTGGGCCTCGACCTGCCGCGCACCCAGGCCAAGGTGCTGGCGGCGCTGGACGGACTGCCCCTGGAGATCAGCACGGGCACCGCCCTCTCCTCCGTCACCGCCGTGCTGCGCGGCGGCGCAAGCGGCGGCGGGGCGGGCGAGCGCCCGGTCGTGCTGCTGCGGGCCGACATGGACGCGCTGCCGCTGACGGAGGCGTCCGGCGTGCCGTACGCCTCCACGATCGAGGGCCGGATGCATGCCTGCGGGCACGATCTGCACACGGCCATGCTGGTCGGCGCGGCCCGGCTCCTCGCCGGACGGCGCGCGGAACTCGCCGGGGATGTGATCCTGATGTTCCAGCCGGGCGAGGAGGGCCACCACGGCGCCCGGCTGATGATCGACGAGGGCGTCCTGGAGGCGGCCGGACCGCGTCCCTCGGCGGCCTACGCCCTGCATGTGGCGTCCTCGCTGCTGCCGGCCGGGTTGCTGCTGACCCGCAAGGGCCCGCTGATGGCCGGCGGCGACGCGCTACGGGTCACGGTGCGCGGCCATGGCGGGCACGACTCCCAGCCGCAACTGCTCAAGGACCCGGTGCCCGCCGCGTGCGAGATGGTCCTGGCGCTCCAGACCTTCGCCAACCGCGCTTTCGATCCCCTCGATCCGGCGCTGATCTCGGTCGGCAGCATCCACGCCGGGGTCGCGGCCAATGTGATCCCCGACGAGGCGGAGCTGAAGATCGGTGTCCGGACGTTCGGGCCGGGCGCGAAGGCCCGGGTCGTCCCCGGGCTGCGGAAGCTGCTGGAGGGGATCGCCGCGGCGCACGGCGTCGAGGTCGAGGTCGAGCACACCATGGACTATCCGGTGACCGTGGTCGATCCGGCGGAGACGGACTTCGCGGCGACCACCGTCGAGGAGGAGTTGGGCCCGGGGCGGCTGATCTGGTCGCCGCATCCGCTGAGCGCCTCGGAGGACTTCTCGTTCGTCCTGGACGAGGTGCCGGGGACGCTGCTCTTCCTCGGCGCCTGCCCACCGGACCGCGATCCGGCCACGGCGAGCTTCAACCACCATCCCGACGCCGCCTTCGGGCACGAGGTGCTCGGGGACGGAGCCCGGCTGCTCGCCGCCCTGGCCCGACGTCGACTGGCCAGTGCGGGCTGAGGGGGTCCGTTCCGGGGCGGCGGGCCGGTTCGGGTGCGGGTCAGTCCCGTGCTCCGAGCGGCGGTTCCGTACCGGGGCGGCGGGCCGGTTCGGACTCGGCCCAGTCCCGCGCTCCGAGCGGCGCTTCCGAACCGGGACGGCCAGCCGGTTCGAACGCGGGTCAGTCCCGCGATCCGAGCCAGGCCCGCAGCGCCCGATTCTCCTCCTCCAGCTCCTCGATCCGTTGCCGCACGGGGAGCAGCGCTTCGGCGAGTTCGGCGTCCGAGAACCGCGGGGTGATGTGTTTGGAGCAATTCCACGCGAAGCCTTCGACCCGCACCACGATCAGCTGTTCCGGTAGCCCTTCGGAGCGAATATCGGCCAGCCGCTCCGTCAATTCCGGAAATTCCTCGATCTTCCTGCTCTCGGCCCGACCGAGGATCTTCAGCCGGGTGCGGCGCGGATAATCCATGAAGAACAGCGACACCCGGTCGTCGTCCCGGATGTTGCCTGTCGTGATGTACTGCCGGTTTCCCCGCACCTCGGTATAGGCAAGCGTCCCGCTGTCCAGTACATGCACGAAGCCGGGCGGCCCGCCGCGGAACTGCACATACGGCCAGCCGTCCGCACCCACACTGGCCAGGTAGAACCCGTCGCGGGCCACGATGAAGCCGACTTCGTCGGCGCCCAGCGGGTCCGGTTCCTCGGTGTTCCCGGCGATCAGTCGTTCCATCGCCTGCGCGCTGCCACGTTCCCGCTGGACACTCCTTACGGTTTCGGTGAATACGACCCCGGCATATCGAGTCATCGGCTTCCCCTTGAGGGCATGAACGAACGGCCGCCATTTCTGCGGATCTTATCGTCGCCCTCTTTCCGAAGAAAGGGAAGCCAGGAGCTGGGACTTCGGCGGGATTAGCACTCCAGCGGTGGTTTGCTATGTGACCCTGGTCAGCGGCATCGTCTGGGGTGCTGTCGACTGATGTCGAGTCAGGTGCGGTTGTGGCGGATCGCCTGACTGGCGAGTGGAGGGGGAAGTGTCGGCGCTGTGAGCCGGGCAGCGGCCTCCCAGCGTGAGCGACTTGCGGGTGAGTGTGCGCTCGGTGCAGCGCTGGCGCACGTCGCTGCGGACTCTACGGTGAGGGTCGCTTCACATGTCATCGGGGAGGGATCTGTGCGTTCGACGCTGATATGGCTCATACGGCTGTGCTCGCTCACGGCGTGGGTCGCGGGCGCCGTCGCCTGCATGTGGCTGCTGGGGGCCACCGCCATGGCCCGGCCCTGGCACGAACCCTTCGTGTGGGGTGCCGTCTCTGTGGGGTGCGCGGTGGTACGGGTGGTGGCGCTGTGGGTGCTGCGTGGCGAGCCCGAGGCCGACGGGTTCACGGACGAGTTCTGGGTCAAGCTGCGCACCGGTGCTGTCTGGGTCCTCGTCGCGTTCTCCTCCGCCGTGTTCGCCGCAGCCCTGCTGACCTCGTCCAGCGTGGGCGAGAAGCTCGACGCGCTGCGCGACGCGGGCGCCGAGGTGAGCACCGCGACGGTCCTGGAACTGCGGTCGACACGAGAGGAGCTGAACGACGACGCCGTGGTGAAGGGATACGCGTCCCGGCTCCTTGTCTCCGTGCCCGGCGGTGCCGAACGGCTCACCGTGCGCGGCGCCTATACGTACGAGAAGCCCGGCAAGGGCACCGAGGTGGATGTTCTGTGGGCCCGGTCCGACCCCGGTCTCGGCGGGTACGTCAACGAGAGCAAGGACCTGCCCACGCTCGCCGCGAACCGCTGGCATGCCTTCCAGGGCGACGAGTTGGGCAGGGGCTCGCTGATCGCCTTCATCGTGGTCGCGCTCATCGGCTCGATCCTCGTCCCGGTGTTCACCCGCGTGCCCGACGCCGACGACCTTCAGAAGACGGCCTGGTCGGCGCCGCACCAGACCGTGCGCACCGCACTGACCGTGCTGGTGTTCTGGGGCTGGAGCCCCCTGATGCTGGGGAGCCAGCCGGGCCTTGTGCAGATGCTCGCCGTCGTCGGCAGCTTCTGCCTCGTCCTGCTGGGACACGTCCTCACCTCGCTCCGCGGCTTCGGCTGACACACGGCCGGACGTGGAACGACGTCCGGGCGTCCATCCCTGAGGGCCGGAGACGGTGGTCTCCGGCCCTCAGCTGGGGTGCGGGTTACCGGGTGGCGTGGTCGGCGTGCTTGATCAGGTTGACGGTGCTGGTGGGCTGGCTGATGAAGGGGACGTGGGAGGCTCCGCGGGCCTCTACGACCTTCTCGAACCCGGCACGCTCGTACTCCCAGCGCTGGAGGGCGGGCGGGATGGCCTTGTCGTCGGTGGCGACGAGGCCGTAGGAGGGGATGGTGTGCCAGGCGGCGCTGCGGGTGGGCTCCTCGAAGCCGGCGGCGGTGAAGGGGCGCTGGGCGGCGGCCATGAGGGCGGCCTCGGACCGGGAGACGTCGGCGGCGAAGGCGGCGCGGAACTTGTCGGGCTTGAGGTAGAGGTCGGTGCCGGTGGTGCCGTCGGGGTTGGTGTAGGGCTGGGGATTGATGGCGTCGTTGATGAGGCTGCCGGGGAACTTGGCGAGGAGGTCGCCCTGGAGTTCGCCCGTGTCGGGGACGAAGGCGGCTATGTAGACGAGCGCCTTGACGTTGGCGTTGCCGGTGGCGGCGTTGGTGATGACGGTGCCGCCGTAGGAGTGCCCGGCCAGGACGATCGGGCCGTCGATGTTCCTCAGGACGCTGGCGATGTAGGCGGAGTCGCCCGCCACGCCGCGCAGGGGGTTGGCGGGGGCGATGACCTTGTAGCCGTCGTTCTGGAGGCGCTGGGTGACCTTGTTCCAGCCGGAGCCGTCGGCCCAGGCGCCGTGGACGAGGACGACGGTGGGCTTGGTGCCGGAGGCGGGTGTGCCGTGGTCGCCGAGGGCGGCGGAGGCGGCCGGGGTGAGGAACGCCGCGGAGGCGATCGCGGTGGCGGTGGCGACGGCGAGCTTCGTGCGGCGGGAGAGGCGGGCGGTACGCATGGCGTGCTCCTTGGAGGCGTCGTGGGTGGTGCGGGGCTCGGACCCTCGCGGGAGAGGTCCGGAAGTCTGCGGTGTCGGTGTGCCGTTGGGTCTGCTTGCCGTCTTGCTGCTGCGTCCGGCTTCCCGACGACGTAAGTAGACCACGCAATTGAGTTGTGCACAACTAGATTGGATGCGATTGATATTGCGGGGCGTACGTAGGCCCGCCGCGAGCCGCGGCCACGGTGTGAGCCGGCTCCGCGTGCGGGGCGCGGCGCGGTTCCCGGCTACGAGAACACAGCGGCGTCCCCGTCGCGTCGCCCCGCACCGTCAGAAGCCGTGCCGTGCGCCGCCGTCCACCGACAGCATCACGCCGGTGATGTAGGACGCGGCGGGCGAGAGCAGGAACGCTCCCGCACGGCCGAACTCCTGCGGCGTCCCGTACCGGCGCAGTGGGATTCCGGCCTCGTTGGCCGTGCGCCGGGCGTCCGGGTCGGCGTCCAGGGCGTCCAGGTCGCGCATACGGTCCGTGCCGATGCGGCCCGGGAGCAGCCCGAACACGCGGATGCCGCGCGGGCCCAGTTCGTCGGCGAGGGACTTGGCGAATCCGGCGAGCCCGGGGCGCAGTCCGTTGGAGAGGGTCATGTCGGGCGCGGGTTCGTGGACGGTGATCGACAGGACGAAGCCGATGGTGCCACCGTCCGCCAACTGCGCCGCGGCGACGCGGGCGAGCCGTACCGAGCCGAGGAAGACGGACTCGAAGGATGCCTGCCACTGTTCGTCGGTGTTGTCCGCGATGCCGCCCGCAGGCGGTCCGCCGACGCTGACCAGGATGCCGTCGAAGCCTCCGAACCGCTCCCGCGCGGTGTCGATGAGCCGCTGCGGGGCCTGCGGGTCCGCGTTGTCGACGGCGACCCCGGCGGCGTTCACGCCCAGTGCGGCGGCGGCGTCGGCGACGCGGTCGGCGTCCCGGCCGGTGATGACCACCTTGGCGCCGTCGGCGACCAGTTCGCGTGCGACGGCGTTGCCGAGCCCGCGGGTGCCACCGGTGATGACGTACACGCGGTCCTTGAGTTCCAGATCCATGTCGCTGCCTGTCGTTCCTTGTCTCTTGCCGTGTCTCTCGCCATGTCTCTTGCCATGTCTCTTGCCATGTCTCTTGCGGGCGTTCGCCGAGAAGGCGATGTCCCGCCCCGGCGGGACGGTCGCGGGCGCCGGTCAGGGGCGGGCGCCCAGTGCCGTGGCCACGGCCGCGTCGGCCTGTGCGGTGAGCTTGCTGTCGTCCTCCTCGGTCCCCGCCCAGGCGACATGGCCGTCGGGCCGGACGAGCACCGCGCGTACCTCGTCCCAGCCGCCCGGAACGCCGGTCGCGGCGCCGCTGCCGGGCGTCCCGGCGTGGACGGCGATCCGGTCCCGGGCGCGATCGGCGAGCGCGCCGGTGCCGGTGAGATCGAGCAGGAGGTAGGAGTCGGCGCGCAGCAGCGCGAACAGACCGGTGCCGGTACCGGTGTCGGTGAAGGCGAGTTCGGGGATGCGGGCGCCGGTCAGCGGGTGGGCGGTGGGGTCGGTGCTGGGGTAGCGGACGCCGAGCGCGCTGATCTTCCCGGCGAGGAACCGGTTGACATCGGGCACGTCGTCGACCAGCTGGGCGAGCAGCGACCGCAGGGCGACGGCCTCGGGGGTGAACGTCGTCAGCAGCAGCGTCTGGGCCCGGCTGTGCTCCTCCAACTGGGCGCCGACCAGGTGCCGTTCGGTGTGGTAGCTGTCCAGCAGTCCGTGCGACGCCCAGCCCTGGAGGGTGGCGGCCAGCTTCCAGCCCAGGTTGTGGGCGTCCTGCATACCGACGTTCATACCCACACCGCCGGTCGGGAAGTGCTGGTGGGCGGCGTCGCCCGCGAGGACCACCCGGCCGCGCCGGTACTCGGTGGCCAGCCGGGTGGCGTTGCCGTAGCGAGAGAGCCACGACGGATCGCGCATCCCGAAGTCGTCGCCCGTGATGGCGACCGTCTTCTCCCGCAGCTCCTCCAGAGTGAGGTCCCCGGGCCACTCGGTGGTCGAACCGTCCGGGCTGGTGCCCGCGATCCGCCACCGGCCGCCGGGCAGCGGCACGATGATCAGACAGCCGTTCTCGCAGTATCGGTTGAAGGCGAGCGGCGGCGGATTGTCCAGGGCGACATCGCCGAGCCAGCCGAGCTGATGGGAAGGCGTCCCCGGAAAGTCGATCCCGGCGGCCTCGCGTACGGTGCTGCGCGTCCCGTCGCACCCCGCGAGATACTCGGCCTGGATCTCGTACTCCCCCTGCGGCCCCGCCACCCGCACGGTCACCGCGTCGGCGGACTCGGTGAAGCCGGTGACCCGGTGACCACGGCGGATCGTGGCACCGAGCCCGACGGCGTACTCCTCGAACAGTTCCTCGGTCCGCGCCTGGGGCAGGAAGAGGGTGTACGGGTACGGGGTGTCCAGCAGGGAGAAGTCCAGGCGGCTGGGGAGATTGCCGAAGTGGCCGGTCGGGATCTTGGGGACCCCGTCCTGGAACCGCTGGGCCAGGCCGCGGGAGGCGAGCAGTTCGATGCTCCGGGGATGCATGGTCAGCGCCTTGGAGCGCTGATCGACCTCGGTGCGTTCTTCCAGGACGGTGACAGAGACACCGTTGAGCCGCAGTTCGGCCGCGAGCCAGAGCCCGACGGGTCCGCCACCGGCGATGACGACCTGCTGAGTTTCCATTCGACCACCTCTTCGGTCGGCGGCCGGTACCCGGGCAGAGGTCTGGCCAGGGTCCCGACGCGCCACGGGCACGATCCCGCTCTAGGTCACTGACCTAGAGCCTGGTCGCAGTAAACTAGGTCAATGACCAATAGGCAACACGGAGAACGGCTGGATCAGGCCACGGTGATCCGTACGGCACTGGAACTCCTCGACGCCAAGGGCCTCGACGCCGTCTCCACGCGGGCCGTCGCCGACCGGCTCGGCGTCCGCATCAACACCGTCCAATGGCACGTCAAGACCAAAGCCCGGATGCTGGAGCTGATGGCGGACGCGGTGACCGGCGAGACCCCGCTGACGGACCTGCCGTCCGCCCCCGACGAACGCGTCCGCGAACTCGCCCGCCGCTATCGCCGCACCCTGCTCGCCCACCGCGACGGCGCGTCCCTCGTCGTCGGCACCTACCCGGCCGAACCCCACACCCTGCGCTTCGCCGACACCCTGGTGGGGGCCCTCCTCGACAGCGGCCGGGAGGAGCAGACCGTCGCCTGGACCACCTGGGCGATCATCTACTTCACTCTCGGCCTCACCCAGGAGGAGCAAGCGGCCGACCAACGCCCGCTGGGCGACCTCCTGGCCCGCGCGGTCTCCGAGGACACCCACCCCGCCCTGCACCGGATCGCCGGCCACCTCGCACCCGGCTCGTTCGACGACCGGTTCGCATTCGGGGTCAGCGCCATCCTGGCCGGAAACAGCGGCTGATCCGCGCGCCGCGAGGGCGGGGCCGAGATCCGCAGGCGACGGCGCAGGAGCCGCTGCGGTGGGCCAAGGTGGCGGCCGTCTCCGGCCACGCCGGAGCAGGCTCATCTCGTCTGAGACTGGCGCGAGTTCACGGGCCGGACGCCGACGGTCTGGCGGCGCGGCGAGATTCTTCTCGGGGCCGAGTGGTCGGCGCTCGCGCGGGCTTACGTTCCCGCTCATCAAGACCGGCGACCGGCGGCAGGCGCCACTGTCCATGCCAACATCGTCCGAGGTTGTCCAGAGCCGGTCGGCGGTATCGGGCAGGCAGAAGGTCGCGGGCGTGAGCGGGCAAGAAGAGGGGCGGCCGACACGATGTCGACCGCCCGCACTCCTACTGATGACCCGGCGCCCTACCCACCGACGCCGGGGCGATGCGTCACCGTCCGAAGATGCCCTGGAAGGTGAAGCGCTCCCACTCGGTGTTGCTCTGCCCGTCGTTGTACCAGACCGGGCCTACGCCCTTGATGACACCGGCGAACGACGTGCTGCCGGTCTGGTGGACGCCTTGCGAACCGCTGGCCTGGACGACTCCGCCACCGTCGTTGGCGAGGGCCGAGCCGGCGCCACCCAGCAGAATGCCGACGGTGAAGACCGAGGCGGCCAGGACTGAGCGCATACGCATGAATACTCCCGAGTCTCTCTGGAAGACGTGCCAGGAAACTGTCACGTCGGCCGTTCAACGCCCCGCGACGATCAACGGAAACGACAGGTCACCCAGATGCCCGAACGCCACCACCCGCCGGGACGGAACAGCGGCTTCGGCCCCGCGCGACCGAGCCGCCCCTCGCCAGCAGGGTCCGCAGCATAGGGAGGGACCCGCCATCGCCACCCGCGCCGGGGCCACGCGACCACGGTCTACCGCCGCTGGGGCAGCGTCGCCGAACTGATCTCTGACGTCATGATTAGCCGCTTCTCCGGCGACATCGTCGTCCCCGACCCCGGCGGCCTCCGCGGCGACCTGGAGCGCTATGCGTACGACCTCGCCAAGGACCTCGGCGACCCCGACACCCTCGCCCTGGTACGTGCCACCATCGGCACCGGCGGAGAACAAGGCGCCGCCGTATGCCGCACAGAACGCCAACGACAGCTCGAAGCGATCCTCGAACGGGACCAGGCCCGGGGCAACCACCCCCGTCCCTGGAACGCACCACTGACGCCGTCCTCGCCCCCCTCTACTACCGGGCCGTCTTCACCAACGAACCCCTCACCCCCGAATGGGCACAGACCCTCGTCTACCTCCCCTTCCTGCTGTCCGGCCATCTCCGCGGTGTCGAAACCCGCGAGGCGTTCCTATGCCGTGGTTCCGTTCTGCGCTCGGTGCAGCAGCGTGGGGTCGTGGGCGTTGACGAGCAGCAGGCCGGGAGGGTTCTCGGCGTAGAGCTGGGTCAGTCGGCGGTGGTTGCCCGCGACTTGGGACCAGTCGGAGGCGACCGCTCGTTCCATGGTGGTCAGGGACTTCGGGGCCCGGCCGGTTCCGTCGATCTGTCCGCGGTGGTAGAAGGAGTCACCGACGTGGAGGACCCAGTGGGTGCCCGCGTCGACGGCGATGGCGGCATGCCCGCGGGTGTGGCCCGGCAGGCTGATCATGACGATGCCGTCGGTGATGTCGGTGAGTTCTTTGGCGTTCGGGAAGCCCTGCCATGGCTCGCCGCCGTCGAGGGTGTGCGGAATGATCAAGGGGTTGTGGGCGCGATGGGTGGTGAGGTAGCGGCCCCGCTCGGTGAATCCCTTCGGGTGCAGGGCGGCATGGTTCTCGGTGGTGGTGAGGTGCACCTGGGCCCAGGGGAAGTCCGCGAGTCCGCCGGTGTGGTCGGCGTCGAAGTGGGTGAGAACGATGTGCCGGACGTCTCGGACGTCGTAGCCGAGCGCGGCTACTTGGTGGGTCGCCGCCTCGGTGGTGTCGAAGGCGGGTCGGACATAGAAACGTGCTGGTCCGAAGCGTTTCGCCGGGTCGGCGGCGTCCTGGAGGCCGAGGCCACTGTCGACGAGTACGAGGCCGCTGTCGGTTTCGACGAGCAGTACGTGGCAGACCAGTCCGTCGGGGGCTCGCCATGGGCGCATGGTGCCGCAGTTGAGGTGGTGGACCTTCATAACGAGTCTCTGTTCCTGTGAATGACCTGCGAAATCACCTGGTGGAGAGGGACTGCGGTCGGGCTTCGCCCCGGCGGGGTCGGAGACCTCGGTGACGGTGCCGGGCTGATACTCGGAGGCCAGGTAGGCGGATCAGCCGTCCTCGCCGCCGACCCGTCCTTCCTGCCCCACGGTGAAGCCAGTACTCCAGTAGGCGAAGTGCTGTACGCCTTCGTGGCCGGTGACGAGGAAGTCCCGGTGCATCGAGGTGCCGCCGGTCAGCGCGCGCGCATCGCCGATCCGGCCCCGATGCTGTGCGTGGTCAAGTGCGTGCTCCCGCGTCCTAGCTGTCGAGGTTCGGCTTGGTGGTGTTCAGGAGCCTCGGGTCGGGCTTCGACCCCGCTGTGGAGAGTGCGCCGCGAAGGACGCGGGCGAGCTTGAGGAGGCCGGAGGGCTTGCGCAGGTTGATGCCGGCGATCAGTTGTTTGAGGACGGTGAGCTGGTCGAGGTAGATGCGCTCGGTGACCAGGTTCTCGTTCTCGTCGAAGATGAAGTACGCCGTCATCCGGGTGCGGTGTTTCGACCCGGTCGGCGGGATCTTGCCGAGCATGCCGCGGTGGGTGCCCAGCAGCCAGAACTCCACGATCACCGCGTCGGCACTGTGCCGAAAGGCGATCAGCTCGTGGTCCTGGTCGGGGAAGGCGACCCTGCTGTCGTGGTAATAGCCGCGGACTTCGGAGTCGCCGTCGTGCACCACCATCTGCGCGATCAGCTCGTAGTGCGGGTGGGGGAACGTCGCGAGGGTGGCGTCCCAGTCGTGGCGGACCTCGTCACGGAAGTGGTCGAGCACGAGCTTCTCCCGGGCGCGCAGAACGGCCTCCGCGGGCAGTGTGAACCGGGCGGGAGGTGACGGGTCGGCGGGTGCGGCGGACATCTTTCTGTCTCCTGTCTCAAGTCTCATGTCTCATGTCGCATGTCGCATGTCGCATGTCGCATGTCGCATGTCTCAGGCGGGCTGGGCGCCGTGGCGGATCGCGCCGTGAGTGAACGTCGGCTTCGTGCCGGGATTGGTCCAGGCACCGGTGAGTTCACTGGAGGGGAGGAACTGCGGGAACCGTGGATCGGCCTGGCTGGGGTCGGCCAGGGCCTTCTCCATGACGACCGAGTTGTACTGATCGGCCGTCGTCTCGATCGTGTTCGCGTTCAGCACGACCTCCTGCTGCCACGCGCGGGCCCACCTCGCCAGGCCCGGGAGCCTGGAATGCTCCGGGACCAGCGCCTCGGTGGCGATGACGTTCTCGCTGGACACCCAGATCCCGGTGTCGGTGTTGACGACCAGGGACTGGTTTCCGAAGACATGGCCGGGGGTCTTCAGTACCGCCACGCCCGGACCCAGGACCACCGAGCCGTTCACCGGCAGGAACGCCTCAGGCGGGACATCCGCGTAGGCGGCCGGCTGGTACCAGGGCTTCTGCAGCGGGTGAAGGTCGGTCATCGCGGCCAGTTCGTCGCGCTGGACGATCACCTTCGCGTGGGGGAACGCTGCCTCGGGTGTCCGCCCGAGATCGTGCTGGAAGGCGGTGGTCCCCACCCAACGCCGCAGGTCCTGGGTATGAAGGTGGTCGAACAGCAGGTAGTCCACCTCCGCCGGCTCGATTCCGAGCCGGGCCAGATGACCGAGCACGGTCCCGTGCTCCGTCACCAACTGCCGCTCCACAAAGCCAGGCGTGCGCTGGGAGAGCGTGTCGAAGTACGGCGTGTACCGCCCCTGCTCGTGGTCGCTCGGCTCGAACAGCAGCACCCGTCGGCGGCCGTCGGACTCGGTCCAGCGGATCACCTGCATCCGGTTCGTGATCGACAGGAACGGCGCGAGCGCTTTCGAGGCCCGGAAGAGCCCGAACCGCGTGGGATAGGGCAACGTCACCAGGTCGCGCGTCACGACACTGTCCGGCGTCCCGGTCGACGCGAACTCGCTGCGGAACGCGGCAGCCTGCCGCCGGGCGATCCGCAGTCGCGCTCCGGGCGGCTCCTCGGAGCGGGACAGGTCGGTCACCGCATCGACCGCCGTGCCGACCGTGGGCAGATCGGCCACCTCGGTACTGGTCCAGGGGAAGCGCATCGTCACTCCTCACGCAGGTTTACCCACGTCGTGGGTTTCTGCCCGGGGCCACTATATCCACGGCGTGGATTTAATCAATGGGCTCCTGCACAATGAACCGCATGACTCCCTCCACGGACGCCAACGCCGGAGCCCGCCGCGGCAGACCCCCCAAGGGCGCCCCGCAGCTCTCCCGGGACGCGATCGTCGACGCCACCATCGAGGTCATCGACCTCGACGGGGTCGCCGCGGTCAGCATGCGTTCCGTCGCGCGAGTCCTCGGAGTCGACGCCAAGAGCCTCTACAACCATGTCGACGGCAAGGACGGGCTCCTCGACGCCGTCGCCGAGCACCTCCTCGGCGGGGTGTCCATCCCACCGATGACCGGCGACCTGGGCATCGACCTGGCCACGATCTCCGACGCCTTCCGCGACCGCGCGCTCCTCCACCCCGAGGCCGCGCCCCTCGTACTGACCCGCCAACTCTCATCCTTCCAAGGGCTCGCACCGCTCCAGGCACTGTTGGGCGTACTCAGAACAGCGGGCTGCCCGCCCGGGGAATCGGTACGGCTGGTGCGCTTCCTCCTGGCCACGCTGATCGGCACCCTGCTGCGGGAAGTCCAGGCCGGCCCCACCTTCGGCGTCTCGGACGAAGACGGCATCGCCGCGCGGCAGCACATCCTGGCGGACTCCGGCCTTCCCCACGTCGTCGAAGCCGCCCCACATCTCGCACGGTTCGACCGCGACGCGGAGTACGAGTACGCCGTCCAAGCCGCCACATCACTTGTACGGGACCGGATCAGGGCAGCGCAGGTGGATGCGGGCGGGCGTGATGATCGCACGGCAGCTGAACGACACAGACGGCCGAGCTCACCTCTGTCGTCGGACGATCGACTGGTGACTCGACGGCTGCGCAGAAACGGCGCGTGATCTCGCCCGTGTAGCGCCGCTCAAGGAACGCGACCGTAGGCGTCGATTCAAGCAACGCGGAGTAGGCGCCGATCTTGTTGCTCTTGACACGCAGGGTCGACCGGGTCCGATCGCCTGGACGGGCGAAGCGTGACGCCGTCCTCGAGCCCGCTGTCCAACGCCACCACCACCGCTGGGACAAGATCGAGGAGCGCCTGCCAGTCCACCACCGAAGAGTCCGGGACACGCACGTCCGGCAGCGACCCCACCACGTCAGGGTCGAAGAAACCGCTCACGTCCTCCCACAACAGATCGACCACCGCGCCATGCAGCACGGTTCCCCGGCCCAACGCACCCCGATTCTTCGACGTCGGGGTCCGGCCGATGGCTTCGGGTCAGGTCCGCTTGCGGCTCGCGATCTCGGCAGAGAGCTGCTGCACGTGGGCGGGGTCCGCGTCCCGGGCAAGGGCGACGTAGTGGTCCATGACGGTCGGCCGGTAGCGCACGGGAAACGTCTGTCCTGGGGCGAGTCGGGTGAGTTCGGTGATCGTGAGGCCCTCGTCTGCGATACCGCGGAACGCGATGCCGTCGGCGGTCTCCACGTCGACCATCAGGACCACACGTGGATTGCTGTTGACCTCCCGCCAGTCGACGAGAACGCCGAGCGCGAGCGCCCCCGTACGCAGTTCCGCATTGCGCTTCCTCGCATCACTGCTCAGGATCGGGTTCGGGGCGACGCCCGGGAAGTCGGGTCCGACGCCGAGCGACTCCCGACTTAGGTCGGGCCTGAGCTGCGCCATCAGATCGTCGAGAGACGCCCTGCGCTTCTTCCTCGAACCGAACATCCTGGCCCTCCCTCACACCGGTGCCGGAATCTCGGCCTGGCGCTTCGCCCTCACTGCGAGTGTATGGCGCGGCCATTCCCGACCGCCGTCGCACCGCACGTCCCGATGGGGTCACCGTCTGCGGTCGCGGACGGGCTCGGCCGGTGCACCTGTCTGTCGGACGCGCCACGTCCGCACACCGACAGGAGGCCCAAGCCGTGATCGATGTTGACCCCAGCAGCAGCGGACTTCCGGGGATCGCGCAGTGTGCGACATCGTGGGCGCGGTGATGACCGCCGGCCTGGTCGCGACCATGCTCGTCGTCCTGTTCGTGGTCCGGCCCAGCATCATCGGGGTTCGCTGCGGGACATTCCTCTGCTGGACGCGCTCCACACCGGAGGAGGCCACTGCCGACGCGTCGCCGCGGCCGGTCCGAGACCTCGTGCAGGTATCCCGGCTCGCCCGCAGGAACTTCCTCGGCCTCCGGTGGGCGGGCGACGACACCGCCGCCAGCACCCCGTCCCCTCCCTGCCAGCAGCTTGCCGTCTGCCGTCCCCAGGAAGGCAGTGCCTGCGCCAGGACGTCTTCCTCGACGCCGCACAGGCCGGCCAGGAGCTGCCGTCCGGCCGCGTTCAGCAGCAACTCGGTGTCGGCCTGCGCGCCCCCTCCGTCGTGCCTGGGCGGGTAGTCGCGCCCTAAACAACACGACCGCAATGCCTTCGCTTCCATCCCGTAGCGGCTCACGATGCGGCAGACCAGCGACAAGGTCGTCTCTCCCAGGATTCCTGGATACCCGCCGTGCCGACCGCGTGGCGGAACTTCTCCAGCAGGGGTCAGGCCGCCGCCCAGGTAGCGAAGGACTCTCCGCCCCCATGCCCGGCGAACCACGTCTCCAGGTCCTCCATCTGAAGCAGCGGGCGCCTGCGGAAGCGGTTACTCCCGAAGCTGCCGGGCACATCCGATGCATGGACAAGTGGGAGATGGAGCGCGCTGTGGAGCGCGGGGTGCGGCGCGCGAACGGTGAGGACGTACCCGACGACGACGCCTGCTGTAGCTGCCTCGCCGTACCCGGCTGTCTCCTGATCGTCGGCTTCATCCTGTTCGTGATCGTCCAGTCCGGAATGCCGTGGGATTGGTAGCCGGACCGCGAGGGCGAGACGTACGTCCTCCTGCGCTCGTGGGGAAGCGCGCGATGCCTGTCGATGGCCTCTGACGAGCTGCTCTTCAGCTTCGTCAGCGCCAACGGCCGCGCCAGGGGGAGTCATGTGGCCCCGACGATCGAGTAGATGAACGCCGGTGACAGTTTCGGACGCTCCGGCGCCACCTTCTGGGACGGTCCCGTGACTGGCGGGGGGCCTGTTCATCGTCACCGACCGCTGGGGGGGGGAGGACAGCGGCGACCACCGCGACCGGTGGGTGCAGATCCAGGTCCAGGTGTAGCAGGCCGTGGTCGATTCGACACTGCGCCCGGACGGGGCCGATGCCGTCCAGGCAAGCGTGGAGGCGGTGGAGTCGACCGTGGAGTCCCCAACAGTCCTGGACCACGGAGAGCCCCGGGTCCGGCTGCGCTTCTTCGGCTACCGCAGGACCACCCGCAAGGTCAGGCTGATCAACGTCACGAGCGGCAAGGATCTCGACGTGTACGAGGACTCGACGGACGAAGGCACACCAATCTCATCCAGTGGCACGACGAAGGCGCCACCCACGAACGCTGGCACGTCCAAGACGTCTCACAGGCACGCCGCCCGGCCCTGTGGGCCGTGGCCCCCGGGCCAGGGAGTGGAAGAACTGGAGCGCTCACCTGGGTGTTCGCCGGACAGGGGGGCGGCCTTCGTCTGATCCTTTGCTCCGACCAAGGTGCACCGATCAAGACAAGGGCCCTGAAGGTGAGCTTGCTGCCTGATCCTGGTCCCGGGGAAGCGTTCGCGGGAGCGTCACGCTGCTCGGCCTTGGCAGCCGGAAACCGCTACTCGGCGTCGGCCCCCTGGCCGGGCTGATACTGATACGCCCACGGGTCGAGCATTCGCCGAGCCAACGTCACGCCGACGCTGACACCCGCTCCATGGCGTGTTGCCGTGGCTGCGCAGATTCCCAGCGTCGCGTCGGGAGAGCCGCCCAGCAGCCTGCTCGACTCCAGCCAGCGAAAGGCCACTCTGGCAAGTGTCCAGTCCGCAGGTGCCAAGCTCCAGGTGCCGGCGTCGAGGTGCGCGTGACACCAAAGGGCCCATTCGACATCATCGGCCACCCTCGCGTGCATGGCTCCGAGGTCTGCCGGGGTGAATCCGGGCGAGGCTCCGGGCGGGCAGGTGAACAGCAGTGTCAGGGCCAGGACGTCGTGCGCGGCGCGGTACTCGAACGATGCCTGTGACCAGAGTGGCTGGCCGTGTGCGAGGAGGCGACTGGCGCTGTCCTGCGCGCACAGCCAGGCAAGCGGCACCTCGGCGGCGTCGCTCCGCGGGGTCACTGGAAGGAGTCGCCGCAGGCGCAGGAGCCACTCGCGTTCGGGTTCTCGATCACGAAGCCCGACTTCTGCAGTGTGTCCAGGTAGTCGATGCTCGCTCCCCGCAGATAGGGGCCGCTCAATGGGTCGATCACCATGGCGAAGCGGTCGAACCAGATCACGGACATCCTGTCAGCGACGAGAGCCGCACGCTGGTCCACGGTCTGCGGGTCGTCCACCTCGGCCAATCCCTCGCCGTCCCGCTCTGCCAGCGTCTTGGCGAGGGCCTTGGCGTATGTGTCGGTGAAGAACAGCTGGTACCGCATCCCCGAGCAGCCACCCGGCTGCACCGAGACCTGCAAAGCCAGTCCGGGCTCCTCCCGTTGCAGCAGGTCGGTGACCTTGGACACCGCCGCCTGCGTGAGCTCGACGGCATACGTCGTCTCTGGCACTACGCCCTCCTGTCGGCCGGGCCCAGGTCTTTTCGGGCACCGATGAGATCACGGTGGACGGCGGGACTGAGGTTCACATAGCGCGCCCAGGTATGCCGTGAACCGGCCGATTCCCCGTGTGACGAGGTCAGTTGTGATGCCCGGACCGGCAGACACATCTGGTCCGCGGGCTCGGACACGCGTACCCCCTCTCCCCCCCACTCACTAGGAAGCAGGGCAGGCACCCGCTCGGCCCCGCGGCCGTGATCCCCGCGACTACGGGACGTCCGCGCCGTATCGGCGATCTCCGCCGTCATTGCGCACGATGAGCCCGACTGCACTTCGGCGCCGGGCCGCGACAAGCGGACCACGGGCGCGCAATTCGACATCCCGCGTCCACTGGCCGCCACTTCGCCCGGCTCACCGACCGAGCCGACAAGGACGGCGTCATCACGGCCACCCTCCGCCGCTCCTTCATGCGCCAGATGGGTCGCGTACAGCCGCTCGCCGTCACGTCGGGCTCCGCCCCGGCTGGGCCATCCTGGTGCACTGCGGGCTTCTCCCAATCCGCCTGCAAACACTCGCCGGTCTCGCCCGTGCAAACAGTCCTCAGGGGCGCCGGGAGCGATACGTCTGCCGGTCACTGCGACGTCCGACACTCCCCCACCGATGTTCAGCACCCGGTGGTGCCGATCCCTCCGCCGACCGGTCCAGTCCGCTCCGCCCACGGTAAGCGGGCCTCGGCGCGCGCGGCGTAGCGCTTCCGCTGCTTCCGGAGGTACACCGCAACCCTCCTGGCGAAACCCCAGCCGTACCCGATGATCGGGACAAGACCGGCAAGGAAGAACAGTCCGCCGGGAACCATCAGCTTCGTCCAGCCGAGTTGGCCGGGGAACAACGCATGACCGGGTCGTGACGCATCGTAGAGAACCGTGACATGGTCGCCCGCCGACAGGCCATCAGGAGCCTGGAAGACGTTGTCGACGGACGCTCGGACATCGTGGGCTCCAGCCACGTCGACGCTGATGAACGAGGCTCCCTGCTTCCACTGCGGCTTCACGTAGTCAGCCTCGACCACCACTGCTGACACCCTCTCGGCATCACGGAAGTACCACCGCGCAGACACGTTGTCCCACGCGAGAAAGGAGCCCATGACGACGAAGGCCACCCCGCCCAGCAGACCAACCGTGTAGCCGAGCGCCTGGTAGATTCTCGCGACGCCCGGAGGTGTGTAGACCTGTCCGCGGCCCACGCCGACGGTCCTGCCGCTCTGCCGACTCCCGCGTGTCATGGCTCCCCCGTGGTCGAGTCGCCTCATTGTCCTGCCCGGCAGGCCGAAGGGATCACCTTCGGTGCGACGGTCCCCAGACCGTCTCCGCCCGGCCAGGGCCAGTGCACCGTCTCCGGCTCGGGAATGAGGAGATCGCCGATCCCGCAGCCGAGGACGACGCCGATGACGTTCAGGTCCTCCACCTTGAGAGGGACGGGATGGCCGGACCACGGCCCGGTGCGTTCCGCCCGCCGACTGGAGGGGACACATCGGGAGTCGCGGTCCGGCACGTCGTACGCTCCCTCCGACACCCGATGCGCCGCCGGGGGGGGGCGGCTCGGCTCCTGCCGCGTGCTGCCGGGACATCGGCAGCACGCGGCAAGTTGCCTGCGCTCGATGACGACACCTGACTGCCGGGCAGACCTCACCCAGAGCCGGGCAACGTCTACCCCGCTGGCACGGTCAGGGCCCCACCCGGAGCCCGGCCCACGTCCCAGGTACCGAAGGGTCGGCCGGTCAGCGCCCGATCGCTCAGACGAGTACCGCAATCAGAGTCGCGCTGCCCGCCGACGGCTACCACCAGGGCGTGCAGGTGATGCCGGAGTCCCTGACGGCGCTGGTCAACTGGGCGCAGACACGGAAGGCCCGGCTGGAGGAGCTGCTGGTCGGATAGGCCGGAGTCGTGATCCTGCCGTTGGCCGAGCCCAGGGTGAACGGGCCGCACTGGATCCACGACGCCTTGTTGTCGTTGGTGACATCCATCCAGACCGCTCCCACGGCACTGGGACCCCATGTGCTCCCGCTGCTCAGCACACCCCACCCCATCGACCTCCCGCCGACGTTCCCGGTCTGCATCGCGTAAGAGACGACCGCGTGGGGGTGATCGATCACCAGCGCACCCGCCCCACCCACGCCCTGCCCGGCGAGGCTGTCGGGGATGTCGGTGAATCCGGCCCTGCCGCCCGTACAGTCCGACGCCGCCGCCTGAGCCGCACCCGCAGAACCAGCCACGAGCCCTGCCCCGAGCACGACAGCGGCCGTTCCCATGCTGAAGATCCGATGCATACTGCGCATGTGTGTCCCCCTGATCGAACTGAAGTGGTCACTGGCTCATACGCGGGAAACGGCGGACTGGTTGCACGGGAGTCGCGGCACTTTTGTGAGGCACATCATGCACTGGTCCCTCATACAACACGGCGGCGTCAACGGTCCGGTCGAAGCTGCTCGATTGCCGGGAAGACGGACATCTCCCCGTCCACTCAGGGCTATCAACTGCGGCCGTTCCGGCATTGGCCCAAGCGAGTCAACATCGAACCAGCACGGGGGAATCGCGTGCTGGGCGCACGACGAGAAGCTGTCTGCTCCAGTCGTGTAGGCCAGTCCAGCGCGTGGACGACCTCGACCCCGCCTACCGCACCGTCCGACCGGACAAACAGTCTCATCCGCCGAATGGCCCCGGCCAACTCGTAGGCGTTCCAACGGTCCCTCAGCGCCGAACCGCATCCCGCCCGCCGCTCAGACCGCGCACAACTCAATCCTTCACCGCCTTCAAAGCTACGTGTCGGCTCATCGGCGGGCACTGGCGCGCACATGGGTGCGTACCCCATGCGCGCCGAACAGGATAAGGAGTTCGACCGCTCCGCCATCGGCGCTCCCCAACCAGTGCGGCAGGGACGTGTCGAACTCAGCCGCCTCACCCGGCGGCAGCGTGAGGTCGCGCTCGCCGATGACCAGCCGGAGACGTCCGCTGAGCACATAGAGCCATTCGCAGCCTTCGTGGGTCTGCGGGGTGGGCTCAAGTGGCTGCGGCGGGGCCGGAATGATCATCTTGAAGGCGTGGACGCCGCCCGGTCGCCGGGACAGCGGCACGTACGTCATTCCGAACCGTCTGATCGGCTTGAGGTGTACCCGGGGGTCGCCGGTGCGCGGGGCGCCGACGAGGTCGTCCAGCGGAACGTCGTAGATACGCGCCAGAGGCAGCAGGAGTTCGAGGCTCGGTCGGCGCCGCCCGCTCTCCAGCCGGGACAGGGTGCTCTCGGACACGCCCGTCGTCGCCGAGAGGTGGGCGAGGGTGATGCCGCGGTCCCGGCGCAGCGCGCGGAGGCGGGGGCCCACGCTGTCGAGTACGTCGTCGTCGGTCTGGGAGTGACCCATGCGACCCATATCCATGCGCCCCATCTTGCCGTAACCGCAAGATTCCGTGCCAAGGCGCAAGGTGCCTGGCGAGACTCAGGGAGACCGGCCGCCACACATGCCACGTAGGGGGCCCACCCGCGCACGCCCACTCATGCGACGGCTCGACCGGCCGCTGATCCGCCTCCCCCAGGACGGGAACACATGAACTCAGCATCACGGCAACTACCGTGCCGCTTCCGCCAACCCGCGCACCCACTGACCGCCGTCCTGCTCGCGCTCCTACTCACAATCGGCACGGCGGCCTGTTCCGCGCCCGTGGCCGACCACGACGCTCCCGCCCACGCCGCAGTCACCCAGGACGACCCCGCCTCCGCGAACACCTTCCAGCACGAGTTCACCGACGTCGACGGCGTCCGTATGCACTACGTGACCGGCGGCAGCGGCACACCGGTCGTGCTGATCCACGGCTGGCCACAGACCTGGTACGGCTGGTGGCCGATCATGCCGGAACTCGCCAAGCACCACACCGTGTACGCCGTCGACCTGCCCGGACTGGGAGACAGCACCGGCACACCGACCGGCTACGACAAGGCCACGCTGGCGCGGTATGTGCACACACTGATCGCCGACCGGCTCGGGGTCCGTGACGCCCGTGTCATCGGGCAACTTCGGCGCCGCGGTGGCCTTCCAGTACGCCAGCCAGTTCCCGGACGACGCATCGAACTGACACCGACGGCGGATTCGGGCACGGTCATCCACTGGCATGGCACCTACGACACGAACTGGCTGATGGGCTGGATCATGCCGCGCTATCTCCAAAGGTTCATGCAGGGCATGGCGGAAGGACTGGCCCGCTGCGCCGAGGAGTGCACGCCTGCCCCGTGAAGCCCGCGCCGCAAGGATGCGGCCGATCCCGGACCGCCCGCCCGTCCTTCCGTCGCCTGCCCCGGGCAACGCCCTCGGGCATGAGATCCCGATCGCGCCTCCGGGGACAGCCCGTTGCGGAGCGGGGAGGAGCTGGTTCACCCATACGTGTGCTTGTCAGCCCGACAGCAGTGTGACTATCTGGTACCGGTTCGCAACTGCCCGTGCAGGGCAGTCAGTTGAGGGTGAAGGGACGACGATGAGCACTGCCCAGGCGGCAACCACCGGTGGCGGGAACCCCATTCCGCCGATCAGTACGGCCGCGGGGACCGGGACCGCCGGTTTCAGCGGGGACAACGGGCCTGCCACCGCAGCTCAGTTGAACCGGCCGTACGGGGTCGCGGTGGACAGCAACGGCACCGTCTACTTCTCCGACTACAACAACCACCGGGTCGGGAAGATCGCGACCGACGGGAGGATCAGCACCGTCGCGGGCAACGGGGCCGCCGGATTCCGCGGGGACGGCGGTCCGGCCGCCTCGGCCCAGTTGAACGGTCCGCGCGAGGTGGCGGTGGACGGCGCGGGCAATCTCTACATCGTCGATGCCAACAACCACCGGGTCCGTAAGGTCGCCACCAACGGGGTGATCAGCACCGTCGCGGGCAACGGGGCCGCGGGGTTCAGCGGCGACGGCGGCCCAGCCACCGCCGCCCAGCTCAACCTCCCGCTGGGGGTGGCGGCGACCAAGGGCGGCGTTCTCTACATCGCTGAGTACAACAACCACCGGGTCCGGAGGGTCGCCGCCGACGGGGTGATCAGCACCGTCGCGGGGAACGGGGCCGCGGGGTTCGCCGGGGACGGCGGCCCGGCCACCGCCGCCCGACTCAATCGGCCGTACGGGGTGGCAGTGGACAGCGCCGGCAACCTCTACATCACCGACTCCGAGAACCACCGGGTCCGGAAGGTCGCCACCGACGGCGAGATCAGCACGGTCGCGGGCAATGGGACCGGAGGGTTCGCCGGGGACGGTGGCCCGGCCACCGCTGCCCAGCTGAACCTCCCGCTGGGGGTCGTGGCGGACAGCACGGGAGCCCTCTGGATCACCGACCACCGAAACCACCGGGTCCGCAAGGTCACGGCCGACGGGAAGATGAGCACGGCGGCCGGCACGGGCACCGCGGGGTTCGGCGGCGACGGCGGACCCGCCACCTCGGCCCAGCTGAACGCCCTGTACGGGCTCGCCGTGGACAGTGTCGACACCGTCTACATCGCCGACCACGTCAACAACCGGATCCGGAGGATCGCCTCCCCCCGTATGGCCGGACTCCCCGATTCCGGGACGGTGGTCTCCTGGGCCAGTGTCCGCAGCCGACTGCGCATGGCGGTCCTGCGTGAATCCACCAAGGACGGGGCCGAGGTCCACCAGGAACTCGCCATCTCCAGGGACCACCAGCGGTGGCGGATGGTCGTGGCGGGCCAGGACAACGGCGAAGTCCTGTACACCATCGAGAACCTGCGCAGCGCCAAGGTCCTGGAGGTCGTCGGGGCGCAGGGGAGGAACGGTGCGGTGGTCGCGCAGCGCGCCTACGAGGGGGGCGACGCACACCACCAGCAGTGGCGGCTGATCCCGGTGGGTTCGGCGGACGCCAGCCCCAGGGTGTACGAGATCGCGAATCGCAACAGTGGTCTGCTCCTGCGGGTCGACACCAACGCCCGTACGGTGATCAAGCAGCACGGGTCGGACGGCGACCACCGCGACCGGCAGTGGCACCTGCTTCCGGTGTGACGCGAAGGGGGGCAGGGGCGAGGACGCCCCTGCCCCCAAGGCAGGCCCTACTTCCGGGAACCCTTCGAGCCCCCAGAACCCACGAACCCTTCGAACCCAATGATTCCGATGAACCCTACGAGCGCCACAAACGCTACGAGCGCTACGAGCGCTACGAACCCGATGACTGCGATGGATTCTCGGCGGTCGGCTTGGACGCCTTGGGCGTCGGCGGCGCCTTGGGCGGCTGGGTGAACTCACTCTTCCGCGGCATGGTCTCCAGGTCCTCGTCCTTCTGGAGATCCCCGTGCTCGGCGACGGTCGGGCTTGACTCCTGCATCCGCGCGGACGCCGCCGTGGACACCGAACCGGGGTCTCCGGCGTAGCGGGCCTGGGCGTCGGCCGACGACTGGGTGGTCTCGATGAAGGCGCCGAGGAAGCCGAGGACGGCTCGTGCCTCAGGTGACTGCTCCTGCACCACCTGGGCCCGGGACGAGGCCCCGTGGATCGCGCTGCTGAAGAGGCTGGTGCTCGTGTCGTCGTAGGTGTGGTCGTCGGAGTCCTCGAAGTCGACGCCCTGTCCGGGCCGGGGCTTGGCGGCGTCGGTGGTCACCGAGAAGAGGCCGGCTCCCCTGTCCGCGGAGCCGAAGATGTTGTGGAACACCATGGTGGTCACTCCTGGTCGTCATCCGGGCGCACAGGCCGCGGGATCAAGGTGTCTTGTACAGTGCCCGGTCGCTGCCGGTCAGGCTCTCGCCGTCGAACATGGTGTGGTGGACCTCCAGCGCGGAGACGACCTCGGCCAGCCCCTTCATGCGGAAGCCGCCACCGGAGAGGTCGAGGTCGGCGATGTCACGGGCGACCACGCGTTCAAGAGCGGGGTAGTCCCCGGACTGTGGCGGGGACAGGACGGCCACCGGTACGTCGTACTGCACCGCGAGCAGCCCGGAGAAGGTCACCGGGATCTCGTAGGTGTACTCCTTGCGGGCGCGCCGCTGGGTGACGATGGTCTCGACCCGCGAATCCGGCTCCACCGTGCCGGAGATCTCCGACTTCGAGGCCCAACTGGTCGTCAGGGTGCCGCCGACCGACGCCGTGATGCCCAGCATCAACTGGGCGTTGAGCTCCGCGCTGCCGGTGGCGCTGCCGGTGGCCGTGAACGCCGTCGAGGCCGTCACCGAGCTGGACGCCGTGTTGGTGACGCTGTTGGTCGTCGAGTTGGTGACGCCGTTCTCGGTGCCGTTGGCGGTGTCGACCCCCATGTCGTCCTTACTGTTCTCGTTGGTCACGGTGTTCGTGGCCTTGTTCGCCATCTCGTTCTGGAGCTGGTTCTGCAGCTCGGCCTGGAGCTGCGCCTGGAGGTCGAGCTGGAGCTGTTTCTGGAGCTGGAGCTGGAGTTCCGCGCCGACCTTGCCGCCGAACGTGAGCTGGGTCTCCCCCTGGAGCGACCACGTCACCTCGTTGGACACGGTGAACTCGACCGAGTCGGTGAAGCTCATCGGGGTCGCGAGGCTGCGGTTGACATAGGCGCGGGAGGAGAAGGTGTCGGGCTCCGGCTGGCCGATGCCGCGCCGCTCCTCGATCAGCGGCTCCCCGAGGTTCATGTAGGCGAGCCAGCCCAGTTGGAAGGCGGACCCGGGGAAGGAGCCGAAGCTCGACTTGTTCACGGAGAACCCCACGGGCTTGTGCCGCACACCGTAGTCGTCGACGTAGACCAGGTTGGGGTGGTCCAGGATGGACTGCCAGGTCTGTTCGATGTTGAGTTCCCGCAGGTTCTTCTTCGTCAGTGGCTGACGCTTGGCCCGTTCCAGGTTGTACGCGTGGGAAGGCATTTCCTCATCCTCGGCTGAATTCGGGTGAACCGTGCCAGGTGAATTGAAAACAGGCATCTCGTACGTTCCGAAAACCGAAGCTAACACGGCGCCCGTTTCCGTGGAGGGGGCTGTCATGCATCCCGCCCATTCGGGTGACATATGTCGACGGAGGTCATCAACTCCCTTGCGGCGAAGGTAAGTTGCGACGCTGTCGGCCCACGGGGCGACGATTCATCGGGCATGTCGCACCGCGGGCATTCGGGCTCCGGTAGCTCGTGCGGGCGGGGCTATGGGGGTATTCGGGTGAGTCGTCCAGACGTTTCCGGCGGGTGTTTTAGGCCGGGCATTTCGGTTGGACGTCCCCGCTTGGGCGCTCGGGTTGAGCGTTGCGATGGGGCGTTCCGGTGGGCTTCTTCGGCCGGAATTGAATTGCTCTGCGGCGATTCGTCTTGTGGGCCATTTCGCGCCGGATGTCCGGCACGCTGCTTCTTCATTCTCAGGGACAGGTGAGGTTCCGCGATGTACACCCAAGAACGCACGGTCATGTCGAACTTGGTGGTCGGCGGACCGGTGGCGGTGAACAGCTACGACAACGCGATCGTGGCGGCACTGATCGAGAACCGGCCGGTCATGCTCGTCCATGCCTTCAACGGCGGCTATCTGCGGCCCGTCGAGCTGAAGGAGGACAGCCATGACAAGGGGGTCAAGCTGGCCACCGCGCTCGACCCGGCCACCAAGGACGCTCAGGGTCACCTCTGGCACATCACCCCCGGCGGCTTCTTCGGACAGCGACCGCTCTATTTCATCGAGAGCGCGGCGGGGCAGGTGCCGCCCACGCCCGCGGTAGCCGCCGGTGCCGCCGGTGCCGCCGGTGCGGGGAGGGCCGACACCGGGCGCGGTGACGACGGGGTGCCGAAGCCGAGGCGCCGGCGTATCTCCGTCCATCAGGAGGCGCCGAAGAGCACGGCCGACACCGTGCAGCTCGGTCTCCCCGACAAGGTCGGCGACAAGTGGCGGGGGAAGAACGGCGCCATCGAGGACACTCAGCTCTGGGTGGTGACGGTGACGCCGTGGGGCGGGATCACCTTCGTCCCGATCACCCATCCCGATGCCATCCTCGGCTTCAAGGACCACGCGGTGACGGCGGACGCCGAGGCACGCCTCACCTACAACTGGGGCGGCGACTTCACCGGAACGGTCATCAACACCTTCTATCCGCGGCTGCCCAACGAGTGGAACGTCCCCTACCACCACGTCTTCACGTGATCCGCCACCACGGTGCCGGAGCCGCACCGAGCCCGAGCCCGCGAACGACCCATCTGGAAGAGGCACCACGATGACCGTGCCCAGGGAAGAACTGAAACTGGAGATCGTCCACGCCGTCACCGGAAAGACCCTCGGCGCCAGGGTCGCGCCGAGCGCGGACGGGACACTCGTCGTCCGTGACGTCCCCGCCGGTGGCCCGGGTCCGCAGCGGTGGCAGCTCGTCCCCGTGCCCGGGGCGCCGCAGGGCGGGAAGGCACACGGCGACGGCCACGCGTACGCGATCCGTGACGCCGCCGGTGGCCAGGTGCTCGACAACCCCGCCGCCGCGGACCGCGGTCTACGGCAGGGGGTCGCCGCCGCCGGGAAGAAGAGCCAGCGGTGGCATGTCGTCCCGGTCGACGGAGAGGCCGGGCTGTACTTCATCGAGACCGCGACCGACGGCACCGTACTCGACCTCGACGAGCCCGGTGCGGAGGACACCCGGGTCGTGCTGCGCGCGTACGACGAGGGCGCGGCGAGCCAGCGGTGGCGGTTCGTCACGGCCGCGCCCGAGCGCACCAGCGACCTCGCGCTGCGCTGGGGATCGCGGAGTCACTGGAACGGACGGCGGTCCTGGCGGCTGGACCGCTCCGCAGCGCTGCGGCCGGTGCCCGGTGCGACGCCCTCCTTCAGTGATCTGCTGCTGGTCCTCGAACAGTTCGGCAGCGACCCGGTCGCCGGGGAGTGGAAGGGCGACGGGGCCACCTCTCCTCCCGGCGCCCAGCCGGAGCGGTGGGCGGGGACCGGTGCGCGGTTCCTCGCCGACACCACGGGCTCGGGGCGGGCGGACATCGTCGCGCTCAAGCCCACGAAGGGAGCCGTGGCCTCGGCCACCGGAGGTGACGGCACGTTCGGCGCCGAGCGCGTCCTGCACCCGCCCGTCCCGTCCCCGAGCCCTTCGGACCTGTGGGCCCTCGCGGACACCACGGGCAGCGGGAAGCCCGATGCGGTCGTGCTCGCCGCCGACGGTGTGCGGGTGTTCCCGCAGGCCGGGGGCGGGACCTTCGCGGCCGGGAGCGGCAAACCGGTGGTCAAGGCGTTCGGGCACGGCGCACCGGGCGGCGGCTGGCGCGCCGACCGGCATCCGTGCCTCCTGGCCGACACCACGGGCGGCGGCAGGCTCGATGTCGTCGGCTTCCACGACGACGGTCTCCGGCTGTCGCTCCAGGACCAGGCGGGCGCCTTCGCCCCGGTCGCCGACGAGCCGGTACTCCGGGCCTTCGGTTACAGCGATCGGGCGGGCGGCTGGCGGGTGGAGAAGCATCCGCGCTTCCTCACTGACACCACGGGTGACGGCAGGCTCGATGTCGTCGGCTGCCACAGTGACGGTGTCTGGGTGTCGCTCCAGGACGAGGCGGGCGCCTTCGCCGACCCCCTTTATGTGCTCGCCGAGTTCGGCGTGGACCAGGGCTGGCGCTCGGTCGCGGAGCACCCCCGCTTCCTGGCCCCGGCCGCCAAGGGCGGCACTCCGGACCTCGTCGGGTTCGGACCGCAGGGCGTGGTCGTTGCCAAGGGCCGCGGGGACGGCACCTTCGAGCCCGCCCGGATCGTCCTGAACGACTTCGGCTCCGCCCAGGGCTGGACGAGCGCGAAGCACCTCCGCTTCCTCACCGATGTCACAGGCGACGGCCGTCCGGACATCGTCGGCTTCGGCAATGAGGGGGTCTGGGTGTCGCACGGCCGCGGTGACGGCCTGTTCGAGCAGGCGCAACTGGTGTGCCGGGGGTTCGGCTACAACGAGGACGCGGGCGCCTGGCGGGTCGGCCGCCATCCGCGCTTCCTCGCGGACATCACGGGTGAGGGCCGCGTCGACATCGTCGGCTTCGGGGGGCCGGGGGTGTACGTGGCCCGGAACCTTTACCGCCGCTTCCGGACCACGCGGTAGTTCCGGGGGCTCGGTAGTTCCGGCACGCGGTAGTTCCGGGGGCGTGTTGGTCCTGGTGCCGCCAGGGGCGTGCGGCCCGGCAGGTTCTCACCCGCTGGGCTGCACGTCTGGCCATCGCGGGCTGACACGACGTGATGCTCACCGGGCGGCACCGGTCCACTGCGCCAGGAAGCCGTGAAGGGCGAGCGGTGGCGTACCTGGCATGAGTGGAGGCCCCGACCCCACCGACCACCACGCCGGCCTCTCAGAAGGCACAGCCCGACCGGCCCGGCCGGACGATCCCCGTCCGCTACTCGACGGAGGTACGGCGCTGGATGCACCGCGCTACGGCGAGCACGGTCGGTGCCGCGAGCCACCACAGGTACGAGGCGGGACCCAGCAGGAACGCAACACCGCGGCCAGGCAGACGCTGCGTACCAGACTCTCGGCGAACACCCCGGGCGGGGCATCCGCCCGGTACAGATGCGCGCGCCGGATCTCCCGGATGAACAACGCGAACGACGTGGACGCCAGGACCTGCACGAGCACGTACAGACCGAACCGCGGCGGGAGGACGCCGTCGGAGGTGATCACCCGGGTCACGAAAGGTCGATGGTGACTAGCCCGTACGGCCCGCCCCCGACGCGGACCACCACCTCGTCGGTCCCGTCGCCCCAGTCCGCGAGTACGACGCCACCGACAGCACGGCACGGCACGGACCGGGCGACCGACCGGGACCCCGCGCGAGCTCCCTCGCCCTGTACCGGATTCCCTGGACACAGGGCCAGACAGCGTGTCAAGAACCTTCCGGATCTTCCATGAACGCGGCGGCATGGTCACCGGCCCACTGGCGAAACGTGCGCGGCGCCCTCCCCAGGATGTCGGCCACCGCGCTGGTGACATACGCGGGCTGTCCGATCGCCGCGCTCCACGCGGCGAGCAGCATGTCGACGACCGAACGGGGCGCCGTGCCCTCCGACAGGCTTCGGAACTCGTCCGGGGTCATCTCCTCGAACGCGATCCGGCGCCCCAGCGCGTCACCGATGACGCCCACCTGCGCGGCCTGGGTCAGTGACTCGGGGCCAGTGAGGACGTAGTCGCCTCCGATGTGTTCGTCCTGGCAGAGCGTCCGCGCCGCGACGGCTGCGATGTCGCGTTCGTCGACCGGTGCCGTCTCGGCGGCGCCGTAGGGCCACCGGACGACTTCACCGGCCCGGATCGCGGGCGCCCACCAGGCCAGCGAGTTCGACGCGAGCATCCCCGGCCGGATGATCGTCGACTCAAGTCCGGTGGCCTCGATGAGCCGCTCGATGTCGGCGTGCAGCGCCGCCATGGGATTCGGCTGCTGGAAGAAGGGGTGCGGCGTCTGATGCGGGGAGGAGAGGAAGACGACCCGCCGCACATGGGCTGCGAGCCGTTCGACGGCTGCCGCGGCGGTCTGGGGCGGGGCGGTCCAGAGGAGGAAGACCGCACCGACGCCCTGCAATGCCGGGTCGAGTGTCTCGGGCTCGGTGAGGTCGCCGGTGAAGATCTCGACCTTCGCCGACAGCGTCGCCGCCGCCTCGGAGCGGCGGATGAGGGCGCGGACCGGCGCGCCCGCGTCGAGGAGTTGGTCGATGACGACGCGGCCGATCCGGCCCGTCGCGCCGGTGACGAGGATGGGAGGAGTGTCCATCTGGTTCATGCCGTCCATGAAAACGTTACTCGGTTAAAAATACAACTCAGTCACTAGTGTTACCTTGGTCAGATGAGCGAGCCGACGGGGCTGCGGGCCCGCAAGAAGGAGCGGACGCGCGACGCCATCGGCGACGCGGCCGTCGCGCTGTTCCTGGAGCATGGCTTCGACCGTGTCTCGGTCAACGACATCGCCGCGGCGGCCGAGGTCTCCAAGCCGACCCTCTTCCGGTACTTCCCGACCAAGGAAGACTTGGTGCTGCACCGGTTCGCGGACCACCAGGGCGAAGCAGCACGCGTCGTACGCGACCGTGGCCCCGGCATCAAGCCGATGACCGCCCTGCACCGGCACTTCCGGGCCGCCCTCGATCGGTACGACCCCGTCACCGGCCTCAACGATCATCCCGAGGTGGTGGCGTTCCACCGGCTGGTGTTCACCACGCCGAGCCTGGCCGGACGGCTCACCCGCTACCAACTCGACGACGAGGAGGCGCTGGCGGACGCCCTCGGCGAAGGCATCCAGGCACACCTGCGAGCCGCTCAGGTACTCGCGGTCCAACGGGTACTCGCCCGCGCCAACTGGCAGAAGATCGCCGACGGTCGAACCGCGCACGACGTACACCCGGAAGCCGCGGCCGACGCCGACCAGGCATTCGACCAACTGCGGTGACTGGCAGGCGAGACTCCGGGGCGAAGCAGGCTCGACGGCCCGGCGTACCTGTTACCACGGGCCCGGTCCGGCCGCCCGCTGCGTACGCCGCGCACGGCATAGGCTCCGACCCCGCACACGGCGAGTCCAGGTGCGAGCACCCGCCGTCACCGAAAGCCACTGTCCACGCCGTCCCACCAGCTCCGCGCCGAGCCCCGAGCCGTCAGCCCCGGGACCGCCGTACGCTCAGAGTCTGCAACTCGGTGAACTCCAGCAGTCCCGCCAGCCCGCTCTCCACCCCGATACCGGACTGCCTACGGCCACCGAACGGCACCAGCGGGTCCAGGTGCATCACCTCGTTCACCCACACGGTGCCCGCCTCCAGTCGCTTGGCCAGCTCCAAGCCCACCACCGGGTCACCCGTCCACACCGACGCCCCCAGCGCGTACTCACTCGCGTTGGCCCGCCGCACCACCTCGTCCACCTCCCGGTACTTCAGCAGCGGCAGCACCGGACCGAACTGCTCCTCGCGAACGATCCGGGAGGAGTCGGGCGGGTTGTCCACCAGCGTCGGTGCCACGAACAAGCCTGCGGTGCCGGTCTCCGGCAGCCCACCTGTCAGGAACCGGTAGCCGTGATCCCGGCAGTCGCTCAGCAACGAGACGACTGACTCGTACTGGCGCTGGTTGGACACCGGCCCCAGATCCACCTCGCTCTCGGACGGGTCCCCGACCCGCACCTGCTCGGCCAGCCGTACCAACTCGCGCGCCAGGTCGTCGTACACGTCCTCATGTATGTACAGCCGCTTGGCCGCCAGGCAGATCTGGCCGCTGTTGGCGAACGCCGCCCAGAAGAGCTGGGGCGCCACCTCACTCACCTCCACATCCGGCAGCACGATCGCCGCGTCGTTTCCGCCGAGTTCGAGGGTGACCCGCGCCAGCCGCTGCGCCGCGTTCGCCATCACCGCACGGCCCGTCCGGGTCGACCCGGTGAAACTGATCTTGTCGAAACCCGGGTGCCCGGTCACCCATGACCCCAGGTCCCCGCTGCCCGTCACCACATTCACCACACCGGCCGGCAGCAGGTCCCGCCACACCTCGCCCAGCCGGAGGTTCGCCAGCGGGGTGAACGCCGACGGCTTGAGCACCACGGTGTTGCCCGCCAGCAGCGCCGGTCCCAGTTTGAAGGAAGCCTGTCCCACCGGATAGTTCCATGGGGTGATCGCCGCCACCACGCCCAACGGCAGGCGCCGGGTCACCGACAGGCGCTCCCCGTCGTCCTGGTTGACCGTCTCCTCCCACTCCAGTTCCGCCGTCCTGCGCAGCCACATCGCCAGCCCGGCGACCTCGGCGACCGCGACCGGGCGGGGCTTGCCCTGCTCCAGGACGATCAGGGTCGCCAGATCCTGTGTGTGGGCATCCACCGCGTCCGCCATCGACACCAGATGGCGCCGGCGCTCCGCGATGTCCAAGGCGGCCCAGGCCGGGAACGCCGCCCGTGCCGCCGCGACCGCCTCGTCCAACTGCTCCCGCGTGCAGTCCGGGGCAGCCGCCACCACCCGGCCGGTCGCCGGATTGACTACGCCGAAGGTCGACTCACCGGCCACCGAACGGCCACCGATGGTCAGCGTGAACGCCCCTGAGGCGCCGAGGTCGTACGACATGTGCTGCTCCGTGATTCAGGTCCCGCGTCCGACTGTCCGGCTGGACGCCGGGACACGGGAGAGAGATGAGTCGGACGTGCCGACGGCTGTCGGCGAGGCGAGTGTCAGCCCTGGGGCAGTCGACAAGAAGGTCCCGCGAACCTGGGTGTACCGCACCCCCTCTGAGGGGCTGATTGAGTCGCCGGTGCGTGTCATGGTCGTAGCCGGTCGCCCGGCATCGCGTCGGGGCGGCGCAGCGCCTACCGGCGGCAGCCCTCCAGGAGTCGCGTCGGCTGGGTGACGTGATGGCGGGCGCCGCCGGGCAGGGGCGTGTGGCGTCGGTGATCAGGCGGTGTCCGCTGCCCGTCCTGTCCCGGTCGACGGGATCTCGTCCGGGCTTGGCTCCCCCCTTGGATGCCCTCACGCCCGGCCTCGGGGGCCGTCGACGGCTGCGCGGGAGAGGTCCAGAACTCATGACGCCGTCCACTGGTGACCACCCACTGACGCGCTGACCTCGGGCGATATCGACGCTTGCTAGAATTTCGATAATCTCGCATAATGACGATACTTTGGGGCGGCGGGCCGCTCGGAGATCAGCGGCCCGGCAGGCGAGCGCGACACATGATCCGCGTCGGGGACTGCTGACGCTGGGACGGGAGGAAGCGACATGAGCAGCAGAGAGAAGCCATCCACTCCCCGGCCCGACTGGGCCGCGGCCCTCGTCGGGACGTGGTCCTTGGGCAGCGTCCGCGAGGTGGACGCGAACGACACTGTCCTGCGGGAGCCGTACGGGCACCGTCCGCCGGGGAGACTGCACTACGGCCCGGCACGGCAGGTGGCGGTGGTGATCCCGGGCCACGCCGACGCGCCCGCGGTGGCGTACCTCGGCGATTACGAGATCGACAGGGACGGGGTGCTCCGGCACATCGTGCGGGTCGGACTGCCGCCCTTCACCGAGGACCAGGTCCGGTGGGCGCAGCTCGACGGCGACCGCCTGACTCTGTCGACGGACATCAAGGGGCGCCGCCGCACCGAGTTGCGATGGACACGCGACTGAGGGGCTCCCCCTCGTCCATAGCCCCCCACTTCAGCGACTCATGTGTGTCGTCCGTGCCCAGGCCGCAGTCGGCAACCGGCGTACGCACCTACACATCTCAAGGAGAACGCGATGGCTCTGCACCGCCTGACGTCGATCACGCTCGGCGTCCCCGACGTCGAGGCCGCGGCCGGTTACTACGAGGAGTTCGGCCTGACGCCCGTAGGGGACGGAGTAGGCGACGGAAAGGTCCGCCGCTTCGCCACTCAGGAGGGCGGTGAGCAGCTGAAGCTCGCCCACTCCGCGCAACGCCGACTGGTCGAGCTGGGCGTCGGAGTGGACGACCAGGACGACCTGGACCGCGTGGCCACGAGCCTGGCGAAGCTGGACGTTCCGGCCGAGCGGGGCGCGACGTCGCTTCGGGTCACCGACCCGAACTCCCATCTGACGGTGGTTCTGGAGATCGCCGCGCACCTGAAGCAGACTCCCGCCGAGCAGGTGCCCTACAACGGGCCCGGTCGCCCCTCCCGGCCCAATGGCCGCGCCCCCGGCGTGGAGCGGACGAACCGCGTGCAGCCGCGCAAGCTCGGTCACGTGGTGATCGGCTCGCGTGACCAGGACGCGAGCCAGCGCTTCTTCACCGAGGGCCTGGGCTTCAAGGCCACCGACCACGTGCCCAGCCTGGCCAGTTTTCTGCGCTGCTCCACCGACCATCACAACATTCTCATCCAGCGGGCTCCGGTGGACTTCCTCCACCACACGGCGTGGGAGGTCGACGACGTGGACGAGGTCGGCCGTGGCGCCACCGCCATGCTGGAGGAGCACCCCGAGCGGCATGTGTGGGGACTGGGCCGCCACCACATCGGCTCGAATTTCTTCTGGTACCTCAAGGACCCGGCCGGGAACTTCTCCGAGTACTACAGCGACCTCGACTGCATCGTCGACGACCAGCTGTGGAAGCCGTCCACCGTCGACGGAGCCCGTGGGATCTACAACTGGGGTCCGCCGCTGCCGCCGTCCTTCATCAAGCCCGAGGACCTCGCCGCGCTGATGACCGGTTCGCACAGCCCGCGCTGACACCGTTTCGCCCGCACACCCACAGGAGTAGTCATGCGCATTGGCAGAATCGACGGCAGGCTGGCACTGCTGCACAGCGACCGGGCACTGGACGTCGAGACGGCGAGCGACGGCAGGTTCGCGGCCGAGCCCGACGCGGTCTTCCCTCGGTGGGACGAGTTCGCGCAGTGGGCCGAGGGCCGCTCGCTGGATGACGCGGTGCCCTTCTCGCCCGCCCAGGTCGGCGCCCCCGTCCTGCGCCCGGCCCAGGTCTTCGCGATCGGCCTCAACTACCGGGCGCATGTGGCCGAAGCCGGAGTACGGCCGGAGATCACCGCACCGGCGGTGTTCACGAAGTACCTCTCCAGCATCGCCGGCCCGCACGACACCGTGACCCTGCCCAGCGCACGGGTCGACTGGGAGGTCGAGCTGGTCGCGGTCATCGGGCGCGCGGGACACCAGGTGCCGGAGAAGGACGGATGGAGCCATGTGGCGGGCCTGACCGTGGGTCAGGACCTGTCCGAGCGGACGGTACAGCTGGAGGGGCCCGTACCGCAGTTCTCCCTCGGCAAGTCCTACCCGGGATTCAGCCCGATCGGCCCCTCGCTGGTGAGCGTCGACGAGTTCACCGACCCTGACGACCTGGCCCTGTCCTGCGCCCTGGACGGCGAGGTGCTCCAGGCAGGCCGGACCAAGGATCTGATCTTCTCCGTGCCCGAGCTGGTCGCGCGGATCTCCGCCGTCGTCCCACTCCTGCCCGGCGACATCATCTTCACCGGCACCCCCTCAGGCGTGGGGATGGGCCGGAACCCGGAGCGATACCTACAGCCAGGAGGCACCTTGGTGAGCACCGTCGAGGGCATCGGCTCGCTCAGCAACCGCCTGGTGGCGGGCTACGCGGCACAGGGTTCCAGCTGACCGGCCCCGCTCCCCAACCATCAACCATCAACGAGAACAGAGCAGACCGAGACGCCGGCTCCGACCGGCAGGAGGGAACAGCAATCATGAGTGACCAGACACGCGATGTGGTGACCAGGTTCCTCAAGCACCTGGGCGAGGGCGACATCCCGGCGGTGGCGGGGCTCTTCGCGGACGACGCCCACTGGGAGATCCCCGGTGATCCGGAGATCGTCCCCTGGGTGGGCCGCCGTACGGCGGCCGACATCCCGGACTTCTTCGAGACGATGGGCCGCCTCACCGTCCGTGAACTCTTCGAGATCGACCGCGTTCTCGTGGACGGTTCCAACGCGGTGCTGATCGGACGGGCGCGGGTCGTGGTCCGCGCGACGGACAAGGTGATCGACACTCCGTTCGCGCTGGACATCGTCGTCGACGCGAAGGGCCGCATCAGCCGCTACTACATGTTCGAGCACTCCCTGACCGTCGCCCAGGCCATGCGCCCCTGACACAGCGTGTCGTCGGGGAGGCGGTGACCATCCCGTTCATCCACCAGTTCATCAGCACCATCCATGATCGAGGAACGAGTAGGGGCCTCCAGGGCCCGCCGGAGCGTGGAGGACACCTCATGGGGAACCGGACAGTAGCCCAACAGCTCGTCGACGAACTGCGTCTGGCCGGGGTGTCCCGGATCTACGGAGTGGTCGGGGACAGCCTCAACCCGATCGTGGACGCGGTCCGCCGCGCCAAGGGCATCGAGTGGGTCCATGTCCACAACGAGGAGTCGGCCGCCTTCGCCGCGGCATCGGAGGCACAGCTGACCGGCCGACTCGCGGTGTGCGCGGGAAGCAGCGGGCCCGGCAACACCCATCTGATCCAGGGACTGTACGACGCGCACCGCAGCGGCGCTCCGGTGCTGGCCCTCGCCTCGCACATCCCCTCACGCCAGATCGGCACCGGCTACTTTCAGGAGACACATCCGGAACGCCTCTTCACCGAATGCAGCGACTTCTGCGAGCTGGTCGCCACACCCGACCAGATGCCGCGTCTGCTGCGGATCGCCATCCAACGAGCCGTCGGTCACAGTGATGTCTCCGTACTCGTCCTCCCCGGTGACCTCGCGGCGGCTCCGACCACCAACGCCACCGGAACCCACCCCCCAGTGCTTGCCGTGGGCCGTGTCACCCCCGACGATGCCCAGGTGCAGGCCCTGGCGGACCGGCTCAACTCCGCCCGGACCGTCATGCTCTTCGCCGGGGCGGGCGTACGCGGCGCCCACGCCGAGGTCATGCAACTGGCCGAACGGCTCAAGGCCCCCATCGGACACACCCTGCGCGGCAAGGAATGGATCCAGTACGACAACCCCTACGACATCGGCATGAGCGGCCTGCTGGGCTACGGCTCTTGCTACGACACCATGCACGACGCCGACCTGGTGGTGCTTCTGGGGACCGACTTCCCCTATGACGAGTTCCTGCCCCAGAAGCGGACCGTGCAGATCGACCACGACGCCGGACGACTGGGGCGACGGACAGCCCTGGAACTGGGCGTGCACGGCGACGTCCGGCAGACCCTGCGAGCGGTCCTGCCCCTGCTACAGGACCAGCAGGACCGCGGCTTCCTTGATACCAGCCTGCGCAGACATGCTCAGTCCCTGGAGCGCGTCGTCTCGGCCTACACCCACGACGTGGAGCGGCGCACCCCCATACACCCCGAGTTCCCCGCCGCCATCCTCGATGAACTGGCGGACGACGACGCCGTGTTCACCGTCGACACCGGCATGTGCAATGTCTGGGCCGCCCGCTACATCACACCCAACGGAAAGCGCCGCATCCTCGGCTCGTTCCTGCACGGCACCATGGCCAATGCCCTGCCCCACGCCATCGGAGCACAGCTGGCCGACCGTGACCGCCAGGTGATCTCCCTGTCCGGAGACGGCGGCCTCGCCATGCTGTTGGGTGAGCTACTGACCGTGAAGCGGCACGACCTCCCCGTCAAGACGGTCGTGTTCAACAACTCCTCCCTCGGCATGGTCAAGCTGGAGATGCTGGTGGACGGGCTGCCGGAACACGAGACCGATCACGAACCGGTCGACTTCGCGGCGATCGCCGCGGCTGCCGGAATCCACGCGATCCGTATCGAGCGACCCGATGCGGTCCGCGAGGGTCTCAAGGAGGCACTGGCATTCCCCGGCCCCTGCCTGGTGGAACTCGTCACTGACCCGAACGCCCTCGCCATCCCCCCACGGATCACGCCCCAACAGGTCAAAGGCTTCGCCCTGGCGGCGGGGCGAACGGTCCTGGCCGGAGGTGTAGGTCAGATGCTCGACGTGGCACGGGCCAACCTGCGTAGCATCCCCCGGCCGTAGGCCCAGCGCAGTCGTGTCGCGCTCCGATCCCCATCAGGCATCGCAGCCGTGATCACTCGGGACCCCACGGACCGGTTTGCACCTCGCGGGCACCGACGCGGCCTTTCCGACCGCGCCGCGACGCCCTGGCTCACCGCCCCGGCAGAAGAACAGAACCGTACGGCTCACCAGCTCTGCCTGGTGACACCCTTCGAAGGACGCCCATGCACATCGGAACACTCGGTGCCGGAACGGTCGCGCGAGCCATCGCCCGTCACGCCGTCGCCAGCGGGCACCACGTCATCCTCAGCAACAGCCGCGGTCCTGCCTCACTGGCCGCCGCCGTGGGGGACCTGGGACCGCTGGCCCGTGCAGGAACACCTGAGGAAGCCGCCGCGGCCGAGTTGGTCGTACTGGCTGTCAGATGGCCGCAGATTCCAGCGGCGGTGGCCTCATTGCCCCCGTTCGACGGACGTATCGTGATCGACGCCACCAACCAGTTCGCCGACCCGCCGTCCCACTCCGCGATCGTGGACCTGGGGGAGCTGACCGGAAGCGAGTTCGTCGCGGCGCACCTGCCCGGAGCCCGCGTGGTCAAGGCGTTCAACAGCCTGTACGGCCAGTACATCGCCGCCGATCCCCGGCACCCGGCCGGCCGTCAGGTGCTGTTTCTCGCCGGTGACGATCCCGACGCGAAGTCCACCGTCGAGGAGCTGGCGTCCGACTTCGGGTTCGCCCCCGTCGACCTGGGGTCACTACGTGAAGGAGGACGTCTCATGCAACTCGGTGGCCCGCTGTCCGGGCTGCACGTTCTCAAGCAGGACTGATGTCACTCCTCCCTCGCCCGCTCGTCGGCGGATGCGTGGGATCTTCCAGGTTGTGCTCTTGGGCGTAAGCGATCAGCATGCGAGGCGCCCTGTCGATATGTTCGACGAGCACCGCGACCGCCGCGTCCGCGTCGCGGGTCAGCGCATGGTCGCGCAGCGCCCGGTGCTCCGCGGCGAGGTCACGACCCTGGTCCCCCGTCAGGCTCCAATACCATCGCCGGTAGAGTTCCGCGCTATCACGCAGCGCAGTGACAATCCCCATGAGGCGGGGGCTCCGGCAACCGGAAAGCAGTGCCCGATGAAAGGCCCGGTGCGCAATGGGCCAGTCCTCGTTGAGGCGGCCGTCCGCCGCGTTGGTCGGGGTGCGATCGAGTGTGTGGCAGGACGATACGACCAGGGCCTCCCATTCGACGTCCCCCAGAGCGATGGACTGCCGCAGGGCTAGCGACTCCACCTGAATCCGGGTTCTGGTGAGGTCGGACATGTCGTCGATCGACAGCGGCATCACGCTGAATCCCCGCTGGGGACTGGCGACGACCAACCCCTGCTCGGCGAGCCTGGTCAGCGCCTCCCGTACCACCGAAAGACTCACGCCGAAGCGGCCGGCAAGGGCAACGAGCTTCAACCGCTGCCCTGGGGCGAGTTGCCCGTTGAGCAAATCCGCCCGGATGTCGTCGAAGACCTCTTCAGTACGCGTCGCCTTTTCTCTGCCCACCGCGTCACCCTAACATTTTTAGCGATGAATGATTCATTTAATGCAATTTGGGGTCAATATCGATAGCGCACCTCAGTGGCCGCGGCCCAACCTATGAGCTAAAGTCGTAACATCTTCAGTTACAACGAAAGGTGAGGGGCATGTGGAGCGTGGTGTACAGCGAGGCTGGCGACGCAGCCGCCGTCGCGCGCGTCGAGGACGTACCCGAGGCGCGTGCGCCGAGCGCCGGTGAAGTTCAGGTAGCCGTCAGCTTCGCTCCAGTGCATCGAGGAGATCTGGCCGGCACCTCAAGGGCTTTGCCCGGTGGAGCGTCGGCTCGGGCGCTGGGGACCGAGGCGGCAGGCGTCGTCACCGCAGTGGGTGAGTCGGTGTCCACGCCGCGAGTCGGTGACAGGGTGGCCGTGTTCCCCGCTGTGGGGGCATGGTCCGAACGTGTCACTGTGCCTGCTGAGTTCACCGTGGTCGTCCCGGAGTCGGTGAGCGACGAACTGGCGAGCATCACGCTCGTCAACTCCGTGACGTCGCGGACCGTGGTGCGGGCGGTCGAGGAACTGCGTAGCGCCGCGGCGGCTCCGGACGGGGCACCTCTGGTGGTGTCGGCCGCAGCGTCAGCGGTGGGCAAGCTGATCGTCAGGCAAGCCGTCGATCGGGAAGCCGCCCTCGAACTCGCCGCGCGGCACCCCGAACTCCTCGCCGTCCATGCCGCCTACCCGCTCGACCAGTTGCGCGACGCCATCGACGCCGCGAGAACGAACGGCACGGGCAGCACGCTGCTCGCCCTGAGCTGAGGGCACGGCCCCCGATCTCCAGGCGCGGGTCTCCGCCCCGGGACAGCACATACGCAACGCTCCAGGGCTTTTGAATCGACCCTCTCTTCACACCATCACGTCACCACGCGAAGGAACAGACCCATGTCTACAGACACGGACACCCCGCGCGCCGTCGCCGGGCAGTTCGTCGAGCGCCTCGGCAAGCAGGACCAGCACGGGATACAGGAGTTGTTCGCACCAGAGATCGACTGGCATGTTCCCGGCAGCGACAAGCTGCCTTGGACGGGCAGCCGCACACGACGCGAAGAAGTCGCCCCGTACTTCACGACGATGTGGCCCCACTACGTGCCCGGCGAGTCGAGGGTCGTGCTGGAGCGGACCATCGTCGAGGGCACTGACGTGGTGCTGCTGGCGACCTTCAGCCACGTCATAGCGACCAGCGGAAAACGGTTCACGACCCCAGCCTCCCTCCACCTGGTGATCGAGGACGGCCAGATCGTCCAGTTGCATCTCTACGAGGACACGCTGATCGTCGACCAGGCATTTCACGGGCCTGGAAGTGACTGAACGAGGCGGGAGCATCAGGGAGGAGGGGGACGCGGCACGTCCCCTCCCCCTCGTGCTCGCATCTGCTCCAGGGTCCCACCATGAGAGGAAGACATCATGAAGACAGTCACGTTCGAGCGGAACGGCAGCGTCGGAAGCATCGTCCTTGTCAACCCTCCCGACCAGGCTCTGAGCCGCACGTTCGCCAGCGACCTGCTGGCGGCTGTCCATGAGGCAAGCGGCAGCGACATCCGGGTCCTGGTGGTACGCGCCACAGGCCCGAACTTCGGCACCGGTGGTTTCGTCCCCGAGTGGCCCGGCAAGGACCGGAACTGGTTCCGCACCTTCATCGCCGAAGTGAACCAGGCCTACACGGCGATCGAGGCCCTGCGCATACCCACCATCGCCGCCGTGCGTGGCCGCGCAGTCAGCGGCCACTACGAGCTTGTCCTGCGCTGCGACCTCATCGTCGCCGCCCAGGAGGCCACGTTCACATGGGTGGAGGCCGACACCGGTATGGCACCGCTGGCCGGGGGCGTGCAGCGCCTGGCGGAGCGAGTGGGGCGCGGGCGCGCCACCGCGCACGTGCTGCTGTCCGAGACCCTCACCGGGGCCGAGGCCGCGCAGAGCGGGCTGGTCAACCTCCTCGTACCCGACGATGAGCTGGACGAGGCCGTCGATCGCCTGGCTGAGCGGCTGGCGGCGGGACCCACGCGGGGCTATGCCGCGGTCCGCTCACTGTTCAAAGCCTGGTCGGGCGGTGGAGTGGCATCAGCGGATCAGCTGACGCTCGATCTCACGATGGACCTCTTCGAGTCGTCGGACGCACAGCGCGCGTTCGCCGCCGTGAAGAAGGCCGCCGAGACTGGTGACGGCATTGTCAGGCCGACGTTCGTGGGCGAGTAGGCACGGGGCGGGAGTTGTGCGGTTGCTGCATCGGGGCTCGCGGGCGTCTCGGTAATCGTAGTGATTGCTGGGGTCGAGGCAGAGCCGCGCAGGCGGGAGGCCGGGAGTGTGTGACCTCGCCTGCCCCGGCTATGTGGGCCGCCGGGGCATAGCGCGCGTGCCCAGCGCGTCCAGCAGGCCGGACGGCAGGTCTTCCCTACTCCGAGTGAGCATGGGGCCATCTGCCGTGAGAATGGCTTGGTTCGGAAGCACGTGGCATGCTCCCGGTCACCGCCTCAGGCGGACCGTTCTTCCTGGCTGATCAGGCGGATCGCCTCCAGCGGAAAGGGGGTTGCACGGCTCTCGTCCCGGAATCGGCCATAGAAGTCCCCCATCACTTCGGCGATCGGCGCGTAGCGGACAAGGATTTCCGCGATCGCCGCAGGGATCTTTCCCGGAGAAACCCCTTGCGCGCAGGTGCGCACGAACGCTTTGCGCTCCTCTGGTTGGTATCCGTACAGAGCGACGGCCAGCCAGTTCACGAAATGTGTGACGGCGTAGTACTGGTCGTAGGTGTCGTGCTGTTCTAGAAAGTCGGCCTCATCCTGTGTGAGTTCGAAACGAGAGGAGATCGCGAGGCCGTAGTCGGCGAAGAAGAGCCGTCGGCCGTCGGTCAGGATGTTCTCGAAGTGGGTGTCGAAGTGCAGCAGCCCGCGGGTGTTCATGAACGCGATGTCGGCCTTCAGCTCCTTGTCCACCATGATGCAGGCCCGCTCGGCTGCCTCCTCACTGGCGCCCATTTGGATGCCCAACCAGTTGTGGAGGTTCTGCGGGATGTACTCCAGGAACAGTGTGAGACTGGCCGAGGACTGCTGAAGAGCCTCGATCCGGCTGCGTATCTCCGCTCCGCCTCCCCAGTAGGCGACGGCTTCTTCCACATCGGCCAGTTCCTCGGGTAGCGGGTGGCCGAGGTCGGGGAGTAACCGCCAGTGGTACATGAGGGGGAAACCCTCGTAGTCTCCCGTGATCACCCAGTTCGTCGTCATGGTGTGTACGGCCAGTTCCCGCCAGGCTCCGAATCCCGGGCCGCCGATTCTGCCGACGCCGTAGTGGCAGAAGAGCGGCAGTTCGTGCAGATTCGCTGTGGAGTGGACGTTCTCCGGCAGTTTCTCCAGGTCGGTCAGGCGTATCTGCTTGACGAAGGTTGCGGTTCCGTCGACTTCGAGGAGGACTGTCTTTCCGCCGATGCCGGAGCCGATCGGTGTGGCGGCGTCCATGAGTTCGCGCAGTCTGCGGTCACTGCATTGCGCCAGGGATGTGGAAACGGCGTCGTAGGCGGCCAGACGGGCGCTGCGGGACATGTCAGGGTGTTTCATCTGTGCCTCCAGCATGGCCTCAGCCGGTCCTCCTGCACGTCGAAGCAGACCAAACTCGTCGTTGAAGACCCGGCCGGCGGTCTTGTCGTCCGTCGGCCTCTCGCCTTCCCAGACAGCCAGGTCGTAACTCATGCCCGGAGGCTCTCACGGCGAATGAGCGTGAGCAGAGGCGGGTCGATGTGCGCTCGGCTGAGCAGCCGGTCAGCATAGCGACAGAACGTGCCCAGTGTGTCCGCTGCTCCGTTCTACGACCGCTTCCGCCCGAAGTGCCGGACCGTTCCGCTACGTTGATGATGACGTCGGGGCAGTCCGCCGGCACTGGCAGACGGCTGTTCTTTTCCGCTGTTTCCCGGAGGTTCTCCCAGAGTGACGACCCGGCCCACTCCGCTGACGACTGGTGAGGTGCTCGACCGGCGTGCCCGGGAGAGCGAGCGGCGGCAGATCCGTGACGGCACGGCTCCCGCGTTGCGGAGGCTGAAGGATGGCGAGTTCGGTGCGCTGCTCTCCAGGGCGTGTGCGGACGGCCTGGTCACCGGGGAGTTTCTCGCGGAGGTGGTACGGCGGGCGGAAGCCGATCTGCTGGGGACGGACGGTCTGCGGGCGCTCCTGCTCGGCAGTCCCGGAGCGCCGGGAGTCGTTGGTCCCGGAGCGCCGGAGGTCGTTGGTCCCGGAGCGCCGGAGGCCGTTTCGTCGGCTCGCTGGGCCGCCTGGGCGTCGCTGGCCACTGCCGGGGAGCGTGCCACCACGATTCTCACGGCTCACGCTGAGGCGGAGGGCTCGGCGTTCGTGCTGCGTGAGGTGGCTGCTCGGCCCGGTATGGGTCGCTTCGGCGCACAGGCCGGTTGGCGGTCGCAGGAGGGGTTCGCGCACGGTATCGCCGTGTACGCGGACCGGCGGCACACGGCCCGTTTGCTGGCGGCGGTGAGTCTGGTCGGGCACCTGAGCGGCGTAGAACCCGTGGTGCAGGAGTCGGACGACGGTGAGGAGTGGGCGCGGGTCGGATCGGGCGGCGGGTCTTTGGCCCCATCCCCCGAGTTCGGTTTCCGTGCCCGGCTGCGGCAGGCGTGCGCGCGGGACGCGGTGGCGCCCGTGCTGGTTGCCGAGGTCGCGGCACGGGCCATGGCCGGGGTGATGGACACCGATGAGGCGTACCTCGTGCTGTTCGAGGCGAAGGCGCCGCAGTGGGCGCCGGCGCGCCGCGCCGTCATGGAGTCGGTCGCCGCAGGCTCGGCGGGGACCGCGTCAGCGCTCCTCCAGTCGCACGCGGCAGCGGGCAGTCGGCCCTTGCCGGTCTTCGAGGACACCGTCATCCCTGGCGCCGGGCCGGATGAGATGCGGTACCGGGCCTGCTTGGCGTATGACTCCGGAAGCGGTCTCCTGCGCGCGGACAGTGGACCGCGGCGCTCGAAGAAGGTCGCCCGTCGTACGGCCGCGACCGCTGTCCTGGCTCAGCTGGCCGGAATGACATCGTCAGGGGCGGCGGACGCGCCGCCGACGGCGCCCGGCCGCAGGAACCCGGTCAGCGCGCTGGACGAGCTGACACAGATGGGGCTGGTCAGTGACCTCGTTCTCGATGTGCCGCCCACTCTCACAGGGCGGCAGCCGCTGTTCACCTGTCGGGCCTCCTGTCGGGCGGGCGGCCGGGACCTCGCGGCCACGGGGAGCGGGCTGAGTACCGGTGCCGCACAGGAGGACGCGGCCCGTGCGCTGCTGGGCCTGGTCGTGGCGGAGAGTCAGGAGCCTCCTGCCGGGCCGGTCCGGGCCGTGCCCGCGACCAAACCGCTGGCCCCGGGCCGGAGTCCCCTGGGCGCGTTCAACTCGCTGCGGCAGACCGGTACGGTCACCGATGTCGAGACCGGCTACGCGTCCACAGGGCCCGCGCACCGGCCGATGTTCCGGTGCACTCTGTCGTGCCGGTTCCGGGGGAGGCCCGTGCGGGCTCGGGGGCGGGCCGCGAGCAAGCAGGCATCCCTGACCGAGGCCGCGCGGGTCCTGCTCGCCGTGCTCTCCCTGGTACCGGCCGACCCGGACCGGCATGTCCGCGAGGCGGAACCCCGGTCGATCCGGCCTCGCCAGCAGACCGGTACCTCACCCGACCAGTCGATGCAGTCCGGCCAGCCCGACCAGTCCCTCCAGCCCCTCCAGTCCGCCCAGCCCGACCAGTCCCTCCAGCCCCTCCAGTCCACCCAGCCCGACCAGCCCCTCCAGTCCGCCCAGTCGGGCCATCCCATCCCGCCCGTCCAGTCGACCCACCCCATCCCGCCCACTTCGGCCCCTGACCTGCTCGCCGCCACCCTCCGCGCGGGCGCCGCGCTCACCGCTGACCTCAGCGACGGCTCCCCCCGGATGCTGGTCTTCCACCTCGCCGGAGCCCCTCCCCTTCCGGACGGACCGCCGCTCCCGTTGCGCTCCGGCAGCGCCGACCTCTTGCTGCCGGGGGACGGTGTCGCCGTACGGGCGGAGTCGGTGATGGTGTGGGAGGTGCCGCTGCGGCTGCTGGCCGGGGTGTTGGCGGGCCTGGACGGCGACGGGCTGCACGCCAGTGTGGAGATCTGGCGGGCCGTCATCCGGCTGGGAGTCGAGGCCGTCGCCCAGCAGCGTGTCTACCCGGGCGCCGACCCGCTGGGCCGCGACGCCTGGCGGCTGGGTCCGCTCGGGCCGGATCAACGGGCAGCCGCCGACACGCTCGCCCGCGGGATGCCGCCGTACGCGCACTGTGTCCCCGCGGCTCGTGGCCCGTACCGCCTGTGGGCGCCGGACGTCGTGGTGGGGCGGGTGCTCGACGCGCTGGCCGACGCGGTCGTGCGCTCGCCAGGAGCGCCGTACGTGCTGGGCGCGGCTCCCTATACGGCCCCGCTGCCGCGGGCTCAGGGCCCTGCCCTGGAGATGTGGACCGATCGCGTCGCCGCTCTGGCCGATGCCGGGCCCTCGCCCGGTCTGGTTCTGACGATCAAGCCGCCGCCCGCGAACACCCCCGCCGACAGTGAGCCCGAACTGCTGTGGGCGGTGCTGCGGATCAGGACCCACTCGCCCGGCGGGGAAGCGCGGGTCGTGGACGCCGCCTCGTATCTGCCCGGGAACGGTGCCCACCCGGCCCTGCTGGAGCGGGTCCGGCGACGGCTGCGGGCGGCGGCCCGGCTCTGGCCGCCGATGCGGCGCCTGCTGGAACAGAGCCATCCGTCCCGGTTCACGGTGCGGGCCGCCGAAGCCGCGCTGCTGCTCGGCGAGATGGGACGAGACCTCGCCCGGACGGGCATCGAGATCTCCTGGCCCGATCAGTGGGCGCGGTCCCTGGGCGTACGTGCCGTGATCGGCACCCGCTCCGTCCGGGCCGAGAGCGCCTTCTTCGCCCTGGACAGCGTCCTGGACCACCGCTGGCAGCTCACCGTCGACGGCGACGCCCTCACCGACGCGGAGATGGACGCCCTGGCCGCCGCCGGAGGCTCGCTGATCCCGCTGCGTGACCGCTGGCTGCTGGTCACCCCCACCGCCGTGCGCCGGGCGGCGGACCGCCACATCGGCACCCTCCCCGCGGCCGAGGCCCTGACCGCCGTCCTGACCGGCAGCATCAGCGTCGGCGCTGAGGTGGTCGCCTGCGAGCCGGCCGACGCGCTCGCCGAACTCGTGGACTTCCTGTGCGCCGGGTCCCACCAGCCGGTCCCGCAGCCCGCGGCGCTGACGACGACACTGCGCGACTACCAACTGCGGGGGCTGGCATGGCTGGCCAACCTGACCCGCCTCGGGTTCGGCGCGTGTCTGGCCGACGACATGGGCACCGGCAAGACCGTCACCGCGCTCGCGCTGCATCTGCACCGCGGCGAGCATCCGCGGCACGCCGGGCCGACCCTCGTCGTCTGTCCGGCCACCATGGTCACCGCGTGGCAGCGCGAGGCCGCCCGCTTCGCCCCGGACACACCCACACGCCGCTACCACGGCGAGGGGCGCGGACTGTCCGGCCTGACCGCCGCCGAGATCGTGATCACCACCTACGGCACCCTGCGGCTGGACGCCGACATCCTCGCCGCGCAGCCGTTCGGTCTGGTCATCGCCGACGAGGCCCAGTACGCGAAGAACCCCCGCTCGCACACCGCCCGGCAACTGCGCCGCCTGAACACCAAGGCTCGTGTCGCGTTGACCGGCACACCCGTCGAGAACGGTGTCATGGACGCCTGGGCCGTCCTGGACTGGGCCAACCCCGGTCTGCTCGGCACCCGCCGTGCCTTCGGCGAGCGCTACGCCCGCCCCGTCGAACAGGACCCGCAGGGCGACGACGCCCGCCGCCTGGCCCGTCTCCTCAGTCCCTTCCTGCTACGGCGTCTGAAGACGGACCCGCACATCCTCAAGGAACTCCCCGAGAAGATCACCACCCGCCGTATCGTGTCCCTCACCCGCGAACAGGTGGGCCTGTACGAGGCGGTCGCCCGGGACACCATGGAACGTATCCGTGTCGCCCGCACCGGCGAGCGGCGGGCGCTGGTCCTCACCCTGCTCACCCAGCTACGGCAGATCTGCAACACCCCCGCGCACTACCTGCGGGAGACGCCGGACCAGGACGGGTACGATCCGGCGGCGCACCGGCGGCGCTCGGGAAAGCTCACCGCCGTCGACGACCTCCTCGCTCAGATCACCGCGCGCGACGAGTCGGTCCTCCTGTTCACCGGCTACGCGGCCATGGGCCGGCTGCTGGAGACCCACCTGCGCGCCCAGGGCTTGACTCCGCTGTTCCTGCACGGCCAGATCCCCGCGGGTCAGGCCCGTCAGGACCTGGTCGACGCGTTCCAGTCCGGCCGCGCCCCCGTCATGATTCTCACCGTGAAGGCCGGTGGTACCGGTCTGACCCTGACCCGGGCCAGTCATGTCGTCATGGTCGACCGGCCGTGGAACCCCGCTGTCGAGAACCAGGCCATCGACCGCGCCCACCGCATCGGCCAGACCCGCACCCTGAACGTCCATCTCCTCCAGACCGAGCTGACCGTAGAGGACCGTATCGACGCCCTCCTGGCCCGCAAGCGCGCCCTGGCCGACGCTGTCCTGCTCGGCGGGGAGACCGCGCTCGCCGATCTGTCGGACGGCGAGATCGCCGAACTCATCGCCCTCGGGGGGTCGTAGTGTCCGAGTCGACCGCCGCGCCGTGGGCCCTGGCCTGGGAGTCCGCCCACAAGGAGGCCACCGCCAGCCCTGTGATCCTCCTCCAGGGTCACCACGTCTATCTGGCTCCGGGTAACCCCATCACGCTCTCCCTCCAACCCGGACTCGTCACCGCCACCATCACCCCCCGCCACAGCGAACCCGTCCGCACCGGCATCCGTATCGCCCAGCTCACCGAGGACGAGCAGCGCGCGCTAGCGGGCGCCCTGACGCAGAGTCACAGGAACGCCCTGCTGTCCGGCCAACTGCCCGCCGAACTCACCGACCCCGCTCACACGGGCGGCATCCGCATCGCCCCGGCGGCGGGCCAGTTGTCCTTCGTCTGCACCTGCCGGCAGGCGCCGTGCCGACACACCGCCGCCCTCGGCCACGCCGTCACCCGGCGCCTGCGTACCGCGCCGCCCATCCTGATGACCTTGCGCGGGCTGGCACAACGCAACGTCACACGCCTGCTCACTGATCCCGGTTCCGCGCCCGCCCAGGCCGCCGCGAGTGGGCCACCGCGCTCACAGGTCGCCGCTCACCACGCCTACCTTCAGTGGGCCACCGGCACATCCGCCCCGGCAGGCGACGAGTGGGCCCATGACGGCGAGCTGGAATCCTCCGTGTTCGCCGCCATGGAACTGCCCGACCCACCAGCACCGGCGCCCTCACTCCAGCGGCTCCGCAGCCTCGCCGCCGACGCCGCCGACCAGGCCCGGCGCCTCCTCACCGACGGGACCATGCCGGAACTCGACCCGGTCACCGACGCCGTCCGGCTCGCCGCGAGCCTGCCGACCAGCGAGGGGACCGAAGCCGTCGCCCACCGTCTCGGCATGGAGCCCCAGGCCCTGCGCCGTCTCCTGCACACCCATGCCCTCGCCGGTACCGCGGGCGTACGCGCCACGCTCCAGCCCCACCAGGCCGACCCCCGTGTCCTCCAGGAGGCAGCCGCCGCGATCAGCCCACTGCGCCCGGACCCGACCGCACCGCTGCTGATCTCCGACCACCGCATCACCGACACCACCGCCGACATCCAGCTCCGCCAGGGCACGGACGGCCGGTGGTACGCCTTCTCCGGAACCAGTCACGACTGGCACCTCATCGCCCCGCCCGCCGACGAACCTGCCGACGCGTACCGCGGCGCGCTCACCGCGCTTGACGGGCGCGGTCGGCCGGGGCACTGAGCGCCGGGGGGGGCAGCGCGCGTCTCGGCAGCGTACTGAGCGGAACAGCACCGCCACGCCGACGAGCAGCAGCACCGGGCGGGTGGCACGCGCGGGACGGACGAGTTGACGTACCTCGGCCATCCGCTCGCGGGGCGTGCTGAACGAGTGGGGCCAGCGGCCGGTGACCCGGACCGCCGACGCCTCCGAGCAGCGGTTCGTACACTGCGAGGGTGAGAGACCATCCGGCCACCAGGATCGTGGCACGTCCGGCGCCCGGCCTGCGGCGGTACGTCGGTTCGTATGTCGGTTTCGATCTTCGGGGGTTCCCGGCGGGAGTGCACTGCGGTCCGCCGGGTCGCTTGCTCACTACGGTGATCAGTCTGTCCGGCCGACTGGAGGTGGCGGCGGGTGTGGACGACGGGTCTCCGGTCACCGGATACGACAGCGTGGCCGGCGGTCTGATGCGCCGGGCCGTGGCGATCCACCACGACGGACGCCAGGAAGGCGTCCAGGTGTCACTGACACCGCTCGGGGCTCGGGCCGTCTACGGCATCCCCGCCGCTGATCTCGCCCACCGGCTGGTCCCGCTCGACGTGCTTCTCGGAGCGCTCGGCGTGGAGCTGGTCGACCGGCTCCGCGCTGCGGCGACTTGGGAGGCGCGGTTCGCCGTGCTGGACGCGTTGTTCCTGCGTGCCGTCGGCGACCGTGTGTCACGGGTACCTCCAGAGGTGGCCGAGGCATGGCGCCGCCTGGTGGTCTCGCGGGGCCGGGTCCAGGTCGGGGCGGTGGCCGCCGAGCTGGGTTGGAGCCGTCGCCATCTCACCGAGCGGTTCCGCGGTGAGGTGGGTCTGTCGCCGAAGACCTTCGCACGGGTTCTGCGTTTCGAGCACGCCCACGAACTGGCGACCGCGCAGGAGCCGGTCCCGTGGGCGGAGGTGGCGGCCGTCTCCGGCTACGCCGACCAAGCCCATCTCGTCCGGGACTGGAGTGAGTTCACGGGTCGGACGCCGACGGTCTGGCGGCGCGGCGAAGTCCTTCTCGGTACCGGGTAGCCGCCCCTCACGCAGGATTCCGTTCCCATTTCTTCAAGACCACCCGGTCGCTGTCCTGTGACGATCGTCGGCATGAGACTCGTCCAGCACGAACCCGATGCCATCGACCTGCGGACCACTCCCGTGCACCTCGGACTGGGGTCGCGCGCCCATCCCGTCGAGGGCTTCGCCTGGGATCCGGAGGTGCTCCGGGCCTACAGCGCCGCGGTCGCGGCGGACGGCGCCGAGGGCCGGTTGGTGACGATCTTCGACGGCGACGGCCCCGGCGACCACTGGGAGCGCCACCCCGCCGGTGACGAACTGGTCGTCTGCCTCAGCGGGTCGGTGACGGTCACCCGTGATGCGGAGGGAGTGCCCGACCGGGTGGTGCTCGGGCCGGGCGAGGCCACCGTCAACCCGGCCGGGACCTGGCACGCGGTCGACATGGCGGGACCGGCGTCCCTCCTCACCATCACCGCCGGCCTCGGCACCGAGCACCGTCCCCGGACCCAGGCCCATCCGACCGAGCACGTCGGCGTGTCCGGCCCGCGCACACCGTGACGACCCGTGTCGCGTGCCTCGGCGACAGCATCACCCGCGCGCAGCTCAGCGTCGACTACCTGGACCTTCTCGAACGACGCCACCCGCCGGGCGACGTACGGCTCGCCCGCTTCGGTGTCAATGGCGACTTCGCCCACAATCTCCTACGCCGTCTCGATGCAGTCGTCGCGGACCGGCCCGATGTGATCACCGTGCTGATCGGGACCAACGACGCCCGAGCGAGCCTCGCCGGGTACCCCGTCGAGCAGGCCATGAAGCGCAAGCGGCTGCCCGAGCGCCCGTCGGCCGGCTGGTTCCAGCAGTGCCTGGCAGCCGTCGTCGAGCGGCTGCGGACGCAGACCGACGCGACGATCGCCCTGCTGTCGCTCCCGGTCCTCGGCCAGCGACCCGACGCAGCCGCGGCGCAGGCGTCACAGGCGTACAGCCGTCTGATCGCCGAGGTCGCCACCGCTGAGGACGTGGCCTATCTCCCGCTCCACGAACGTCAGACCGAGGAACTACGCCGGGCCAGCCCGCCGCCGGTCCCCTATCAGGAGCCGACAGCCGCAGCGAGCGTCGGCGTCCTCGTCCGGCGTGCCGTGCTGCGCCGGAGCCTCGACACCGTCTCCCGGCGCCGGGGTCTCCTGCTCACGACCGATCACATCCACCAGAACAGTCGCGGCGCCGCCCTTGTCGCCGAGGTCATCGACACCTGGCTCCCGACCCGGAGCGCGTGACCGGGTCCCGCCCTCAACGGGCAGGCCAGGCGGTCGCGATCGGACCGGTGCCCGCGCCGCGTCAGGGCCTCACTCGCCCCCGTGCCATGTGGCCAGCCCGGACACCGTCACCGTGACCGTGTCCCCCGGCGCCGCCATGGCGGGGCCGAGGACGCGGGCCGGGACCGTGGTGTCGAGGCCGGGGACCGCGATGCCGACCATGCTGTGGTGGCCGTGGAAGGCGACGGACCGGACGGTGGCCGTGATGCCGTCGGGGGTGTCGGTGTCCGGGGTCAGGGTGATCTGCTCGGGGCGCAGGACGGCGACGCCCGTTCCGGGCGTGACCGGGGTGTGGAGCGGGACGGGGCCCAGGGCGGTGGTCGCCGTCGTTCCGTGTGCGGTGCCGGGGAGTTGGACGGCGTCGCCGACGAAGGACGCCGTCCACAGGTCCGCCGGGCGGCGGTAGACCTCCTGGGGTGTGCCGCACTGCACGACCTGTCCGTCGCGCATCACCGCGACCAGGTCCGCGCTGGACAGGGCCTCGTCCTGGTCGTGGGTGACGAGAATGCCGGTGGCTCCGGCGGCTGCCAGGGCGGCGCGTACGTCGTCGCGGATGCCCGCCCGCAGGGCGCTGTCCAGGGCGTTGAAGGGTTCGTCGAGCAGGACGAGCGCGGGGCTCGGCGCCAGGGCGCGGGCCAGGGCGACGCGCTGCTGCTGGCCGCCGGAGAGTTCGTGCGGCATCCGGTCGCCGTAGCCGTCCAGGCCGACGAGTTCGAGCAGTTCGGCGACGCGTCGGTCGCGTGCCGTCCGCGCGGTGCGGGGCAGGCCGAAGGCTATGTTGCGGGCGACGCTCAGGTGCGGGAAGAGCGCGCCCTCCTGCGGGACGACGCCGACGGGCCGCTTCTCCGGAGGCACGTGCAGGCCCGGACCGGTCATGGTCCGGGAACGGATGTCCACCGTGCCGGAGTCGGGGCGCAGAAAGCCCGCCACGACCCGCAGCATGGTGGTCTTCCCGCAGCCGGACGGCCCCAGCACGGCCGCCAGACAGCCACCGGGCACGGTCAGGTCGAGCCCGTCGATCACCGGTCGCTTCGCGGCGTACGACACGGTCAGCCCGGTGATGCGCAGGTCGGTCATGTGCGGTGCCTTCCGAGCAGGTAGGAGGGGACGGCGGCGATCGCGATGAGTACGGCGGCGTAGGGCGCGGCGGCGGCGTAGGAGGCCGTCGCGGTCTCGGTCCAGAGCCGGGTGGCGAGGGTGTCCATGCCGGTCGGGCGGAGCAGCAGGGTCGCGGGCAGTTCCTTCATGCCGACGACGAAGGTGAGGGCGGCGCCCGCGGCGATGCCGGGTGCGGCCAGTGGGACCGTGACACGGCGCAGTGCGGCGAACGGGCCGCTGCCCAGGGAACGGGCCACGTCCTCCAGGACGGGCGGCGCCTGGAGCACGGCCGCGCGGGTGCTCGCGACGGCGACGGGCAGGAAGAGCACCGTGTAGGCGGCGACCAGCAGGGGGAGTTCCTGGTACAGCGGGTACATGTAGCGGACCGCGAGGAAGACCATGGCGAGGGCGACCGTGATGCCGGGGATGGCGTGGCCCGCGTAGGCGGCCTGCTCCAGCAGCCGGGCACCGCGGGTGCGGTGGCGGGCGGCGAGCACACCGACGGGCAGCGCGAGGGCGACGGTCGCCGCGGCGCCCAGGGTGGCGACGAGGACCGTGTTGCCGGTCGTCTCCAGCAGGAGGCCCGGTTCCCAGGTCCCTGAGCGGCCCACCGTCAGCCAGTACACCAGTGTGCCGACCGGGAAGGCGACACCGGCGGCGGCGACCGCCGTGCACCAGGCCAGCGCGGGCCAGTGCCACCTGCCGAGGGCGGCGCGGCGTGCGACACGGGGCGCGCCGCCGCCCGTACGGAAGTGCACCCCACGGCCACGGGTGCGTGACTCGGCCGCCACCAGGGCGATGGTGATGACCACGAGGACGACGCTGAGGGCGGCGGCCGGTGTCCGGTCGAAGCTCGCCTTGTACGAGGTGTGGATGGCGCGGGTGAAGGTCTCGTAGCGCATGAGGGAGACCGCGCCGAAGTCGGAGAGCACGTACAGGGCGACGAGGAGGGAGCCGCCCGCCGCCGCGGGGCGGAGCTGGGGCAGGACCACGCGCCGGAACACGGCGAGGGGGCCGTGGCCCAGGGAGCGTGCCGCCTCTTCCTGCGCGGGGTCCATGCGCCGCAGTACGGCGGTGACCGGCAGGTAGACATAGGGGTAGCTGACGAGGGTGAGGACGAGTGCCGCGCCGGTGAAGCCGGCCAGTTCGTCGCTCGCGGAGATCCAGGTGAAACCGGCCACGTAGCTCGGCACCGCGAGGGGCAGCGTCGCCAGCACCGACCACAGCCGGGCGCCGGGCAGGTCGGTGCGGGTGGTCAGCCACGCCAGGGAGATCCCGAGGACCAGACTCGCGAGCACGACCACCGCCGCGAGGCCGAGGCTGCGCGCCAGCAGCGCCGCGACCCGTTCCCCTGTGACGATGTCCCAGGCGAAGGCCGGTCCGCGCTCGAGGGAGCGTACGCCGAGGTAGACCAGCGGCAGCAGGGCGACGACCGCGGCGACGGAAGCGGCCACGAGGAGCAGCACGGGAGGGCCCTGCCGTCGCCCGCCGCCCCGCCGGGTCCCCCCGTCCCGCGTGTACGGCGTTCGGGAGCGGAGGGAGGCGGGGAAGGCGAGGGGGACCCGGCCGCCGCGCGGCCGGGGACCGGGTGCTTTCACGTGGGTCAGACCATCCCGGCTTCCTGGAGCATCTCCAGGGTCACATCGAGGGATTCGAGCTTGCTGAGGTCGATCTCGGGGGTGCCGATGGAGTCGAGCGCGGGCAGTTCGCTGTTGCCCGCGACGCCCGCGGCGAGCGGGTACTCGTGCGTCTCGTCGGCGAAGTAGGTCTGCGCCTGCTGCGACAGCAGGAAGTCCACGGCCTTCTGGGCGGTGGCACCGGCGTCCGTGCCCTTGAGGATGCCGACTCCGGCGACGTTCACCAGCGCGCCGGGGTCACCCTTGGTGGGGAAGCTCAGCTTGGCGTTGAGCTTGTCCTCGCCGACCTCGGCGGCCTTCTCGTACCAGTAGTAGTGGTTGATGAGGCCGAGTTCCGCCTCACCCGCGTCGACCGCGTCGAGCACGGCGCCGTTCTTCTCCAGCACCTGCGGGTCGTTGGCCTTGAAGTCCTTGAGCCAGGTGCGGGTGGCGTCGTCGCCCTTCATGACCCGCATCCCGGTGACGAACGCCTGGAAGGAGGCGTTGGTCGGAGCGTAGGCGACCTTGCCCTTCCACTTCGGCTCGGTCAGCTCGTCGACGGAGACGGGTGCGTCCTTGACCTTGTCGGCGTTGTAGGCGATCACGCGGGCACGGCCCGAGACGCCGACCCAGGTGCCGTCCTCGGCGCGGAACACCTGGTCCACCTCGTCGAGGGACTTCTGCGGCAGCTCCGCCAGGCGTCCGTTCGCGCCGAGTGCGCCCAGCGCGCCCGCGTCCTGCGAGAAGAACAGGTCGGCCTTGGTCCGGTCGCCCTCTTCGAGGAGCTGGGCGGCGAGTTCGGCACTGTCCCCGTACCGGACCTCGACCTTGGCCCCGGTGGCCTTCTCCATGTCCTTCAGCAACGGGGCTATCAGCTCTTCGCTGCGCCCGGAGTAGACGACGAGGCTGCCGGTGCCGTCCGCCGTGGACTTCTCGGCGGTGCCGGTCTCCTTCGAGTCCGATTCACCGCCGCAGGCGGCGAGGAAGGGGAGTGAGAGAGCGGTGACGGCAAGGACGCGGACGCGACCGAGTCTAGACCATGACATGGCAAAGCCCTTCCAATGAAAAAGTAACGTAACTGAGGTTAACCTAACTTTTAACGGTGCTGACCTGCCACTTCGTGGCGGCAGGTAACGAATGCGCATCCGTGCGGGAGGGGAGGCGGGGCGTGGGACCGGGGCGGGGAGGCGGGCGGAGCGCTGGGGATGTGGTCGGCGCATGGGCATTAGCGCGCCAGGAACGTGGTCGGGACACGGGCATTAGCGCGCCAGGAACGTAGTCGGGACACGGGCATTAGCGCGCCAGGAACCTGGTCGGGACACGGGCATCGGCGCCCCGGGAACGTGGTCGTCAGCACACGGCATGGGCGCGGTCAACACACGGGCATCGGCGCCCCGGGAACGTGGTCGTCAGCACACGGGCATGGGCGCGGTCGACACACGGGGGTCATGGGGACTCCCCGCGGCTCGCACCCGTGCCGGTCGCGGCGATCAGCGAGCGGCTGTCACCTCCCGCCCGCACCGGTCAAGTCATTAACCCGTTGCCGGGGAGCCGAGGGTCCGGTTACGTTCCTCCGGCCGTCCGATGATGATCGGGACCGGCGCTGTCGACGAGGAGGTGTGGAGCACATGCGCAGGAGTGCCCAGCAGTTGAGCCCGCGTACCGACCTTTGCCGCCTCTACACCACGGAGACACCTTGTCGTCTCGTATCACCCCACTGACCGACCCCGCTCACGGCCCGAACAGCCGGCGTCTCGCATGGCTGGCGTCCGACGCCGATTCCCTTCCCGTCGGAAGCGCCTTTCTGCGCCTGTTCACCAGTCCCGGACAGGAGCACCTGGCCGAACTGACCCTCCAGGTCCATCCGGCGGAGCGCCGCCGGCGCGTCGGCTCGCAGCTCCTCGACGCCGCCGTGGCCGCCGCCCGAGCCGATGCCCGGCGCTGTGTCATCGCGCAGGCCGAGGCTGGATCGCCGGGCGACCACTTCCTGCCGACGCGCGGTTTCCGGAAGGTCCTCACCCTGAGGTTCTCCCGCCTGCCACTGGCCGACGCGGACACCGCCGCCCTCGCCCATGTCATCGAGCGTCCCCATCCCGGCTACCGGCTGACGTCATGGTGCGGAACCGTGCCCGACGGCCTCGCCGAGACGTTCGCCGCCTCGCGTCGCGCCATGGACGACATGCCCATGGACGACACCGACTACGGCACGGTGACCTGGGACGTGGACCGGGTTCGCGCCGCCGCGAAGGCGGTCGCACAGCGGGGCGACCAGCTGCACACCGTCGCCGCCGTCGACACCTCCGACGGCTCGATCGCCGGGTTCACCGAGCTGGTCGTCCCCGGCGACGGCAGAGGTGACGGCCAGCACTACGGCACCGGCGTGCTGCCCGAACACCGTGGACACGGCCTCGGCCGCTGGATGAAGGCCGAGTCGATCCGACACGCCCTTGGGCGCTATCCCGACCTCGGCGGCCTCCTGACGGACACCGCCGACAGCAACACACACATGAGGCAGATCAACGACGGTCTCGGCTATACGCCCACGCACACGACACACCAGTACCAACTCGACCTCTAGCGGCGGACGGGACTGGTGGCCGGGCGACCGGCTCAGACCGGCTTGCGCCACACGGAGATGTGCTTCGTGGAGTCCTGGGTGAGCGGGGAACCGTGCCAGTCCGCGACGCGGCGCTCCAGGTCGAGCCCGGCGATCCGCGCCATCAGGTCCAGCTCCGCCGGCCAGGCGTACCGGTGCCGGGAGTTGTCGCGGCGGTAGTGGCCGTCGTCGCCGTCTCGGGTGAAGTGGTTCGAGACGAGCACCTGCTCGACCAGGTCGAAGGTGTCGAAGCCGAGATGCCGCTCGGAGACGTCGAAGGGCACCGCGACCTGGCCGGGCGGCAGGCGCCGCAGCGGTGGCACCTCCAGTTCGATGACGAACCGGCCGCCGGGCTCCAGATGCCGTGCGGCGTTGCGGAAGCACTCGACCTGCTCATCCTGTGTGAGCAGGTTCGAGATGGTGTTGTAGACGAGGTAGACCAGGGTGAACCCGCCGGGTACGACGGTGGTGGCCATGTCCCCCATGACTACCGGGAGGGTGTCCTCGTCCACCTTGCGTCGGAGCACCGCCGCCATGTGCTCGGACAGTTCGATGCCCGCCACCGGCACACCGCGTTGCCGGAGCGGGACTCCCACCCGTCCGGTGCCGATGGCGAACTCCAGCGCCCGGCCGTCTCCGGCGAGTTCGGCGAGGAAGGCGAGGGTCGGTCCGAGGGCGGCGGCCGAGGACGATTCGGCTTCCTCGGCGTCGTAGCGTTCGGCGGTCGCACGGGTCCACAGTTCACTGCTCGTCACGAGTGGCAACTGTGCCCGGGTGCCGGGGCGCTGTCGAGGCAATTACGTGCTCCGCGGCTCAGTTCAGCCGGTGCGGTCACCGTGTGCGGTGGCCGGACGCAGCCCGGACAGCCCCCCTGTAGCCCCTGTGCGGTCCCGTAGAGCAGGCCCCTCCCCTGGCTCACGGTGGCGCGATCGTTCAAGACACCCCCGGCCGCACCCCCCTACCGTGTCCGCAGGACGCAGGGGACGGGGACCGGGACGACGGAAGGGGCGCGCTGGTCATGGACGAGTTCGCGAGCGCCAGACTGGTGGCGCTGGTCCAGCGGTCGCTGGCCGGTGAGGGCATCCAGGTGGCCGCGCCGACGGCTGCGGGGGCGTTGCTGCCGTTCGAGGCGAAGCGGCGATTCCTGCGGGCGGTAGCGCGTGATCACGGGTTGCTGCCGCTGCTGCGGGCCGGTTCGCTGATGGCGGCCAGTCCCGCCGACCCGGCCGTGTCGGCGCTGCTAGGCGCGGCCGGTCCGGGGGACCTGTTCGGGCGGTGGCAGCGGCTGGAGGCATTCACCCACTCACGGCACCGGGTCGTGATGCGGGAGTGCGGTGCGGGGCACGCCGTCGTGGAACATGTCGGGCCGCGCGGTCGGCCGCCGGAGCCCGCCGAGGACGCCGTGGTACTGGGCGTGCTGACCGCGCTGCTGGCGCTGACCGGCGCACGCGACCTCACCGTCGGCGCCGGGTATGGGGAGGTGTCGACGGTGTTCGCCGCGGGGGCCGTCAGGGCGGCACCGCCCCGCCATGGCGGCGGGCTGTGGCGGTTCACCTGGTCCGGCACCGCCCCACCCGTACCCTCGAACCCGGCGCGCACCGGTACGGACGTGGTCGCCCGCACCCGCGTACTCCTCGGCGCCGATCTCGCCCGGCGCTGGACCCTGCCCGTCCTCGCCGCCGAACTGGGCCTGCCGGTGCGCAGTCTGCAACGGCGGCTCACCGAGGTGGGCGGCTTCAGCCACCTCCTCGGCGAGCTGCGTGCGGAAGCCGCCGCCGCGCTGCTCCTGGACGACGCGCACAGCATCGGCGTCATCGGATTCGCCTGCGGCTACGCGGACCAGCCCCATTTCACCCGCCACTTCCGGCTCCGTACGGCGATGACACCGGCCGCGTACCGGTCGGCGTTCCGGCGGTCCGACGCCCACCAGTCGGGCGCGACGGCGCGCACCGCCCGTCCCCATGGAGCAGCGAGGAGCAGGACCGCGTGAAACTCACCGGCACAACGGTGCTCGTCACCGGCGGAACCCGCGGCATCGGCCGGGAGATGACCCGGCAACTGATCGGGCTCGGCGCGCATGTGGTGGCCGTGGGCCGCACGCCCGGCCCGCTCGCCGCCCTGCGGGCCGAGTACGGCGATCAGGTGTCGACCGAGACCGTCGATCTCGGCGACCGGGACGCCGTCGACACCTTCGGCGACGCACTGCCCGACCGTCACCCCGCGCTGTCGGTCGTCATCAACAACGCCGGTGTGCAGCATCTCAACGACTTCCTCACCGCCGACCCGCGCGAGACACGCACGGTGCTGCGGCGGGAGTTGGCGGTCAATCTGGACGCCGTCATCTCCCTGTCCACCGGCCTGCTCCCCCACCTCAGCCGCCGCCCCGACGCCGCGATCGTGAACATCACCAGCGGACTGGCCATCGTCCCCAAGCCGTCGGCGCCCGTGTACTGCGCGGCCAAGTCGGCGGTGCGGACCTTCACGCGGTCACTGCGCTACCAGTGCGAGGACGGTGCCCCGCACATCCGTGTCATCGACGCGGTCCTCCCTCTCGTCGACACCGACATGACGCGCGGCCGGGGCCGGGGCAAGATCAGCCCGGCGGTCGCGGCGCACGCGGTGATCGAGGGCATCCGCCGCGACCGGGCGGAGATCTACGTCGGCAAGGCGCGCCTGCTGCCGTCCCTGATGCGCCTCTCGCCGTCGCTGGGATACCGGGTCCTGCGCCATGGCTGAGACCCGCGCTCCCGCCCCGGCCGCCGGGCCAGGAGGCTCCACCCGCACGGTACGGCTGCTGCTGCGGCTGGACCGGGCCGCGCACCGGCGCTGGTTCCTGCCCGCGCTCGCCGTCTTCCCGCTGAGCGACTACGCGCTTCCGGTGCTGCCCAACCAGATGCTGCTGGCCGGGTTGTCGGCGCTGCATCCCCGGCGCTGGAGGGTGATCGCCCTGACCTTCGTCACCGCGTCGGTGCTGGGCGCCTTCCTGGTCGCGACCGCCGTTCACGCGGCCGGGCCCCCGCTGCTGGAGACGGTGGGCGCCGTCGCGCCCGGACAGGCGGAACTCAAGGAGGTCGCCGGGTGGGTGGAACGCCACGGCGGGTGGGCGCTGGCCGTCCTGGCGCTGCTGCCGTGGACACCGAGGGCCGCGGTGGTGATGTGCGCGCTGGCCGGGATACCGCCCTGGACCGTCGCCCTCGCGGTACTGGCGGGCCGCCCGCTGCCTGTCACCCTGCTGGCCCTGGCCGGGGCGCGGGCTCCGGGGCTGCTGCGCAGGTCGCGCCGGATCGACCGGGTGTTGCGGGAGGTGGAGGCGGGGCGGCGTGCCGTCGGCTGATGTCGGGGTAGGCGGGAAGTCTCCCTGGAGTGGGAGCAGCCGACACCAACAAGCGTGACGGCCTGCCGCGGTCCCGTGGGTCCGCGGCAGCCACCGCCGGGCCTTCGGGCGCCTGTACTGAGGCGCGCGACCGGGCCCGGGGACGCGGGTTACGGCTGGGGCCGCCAGGTGCCGTCGAGCGGGACACCTGCCGCTTCGGCGATACGGTCGCGGGAGGCGAGCAGGCGGGTCCGCAGGGCAGGCAGGTCCACGCCGACCAGGGCTCCGTCACGCTTGACGACACGACCGGCCGCGAGGACGGTGTCGACCAGACCGGGGTGACCGTGGCTGACGATGCTCGCGGCGGGGTCGGTGACGGGGAAGATCGTCACGTCGTCGGTGCGCAGCAGGACGATGTCGGCGTCCTTGCCGGGAGTGAGCGAGCCGGTGCGGTCCCGCAGGCCCATCGAGGCGGCTGCGTCGACGGTGGCGAAGTCCAGCAGGTCGCGGGAGCGCAGGCCGCCGTCGATTCCGCGCTGGGCGGCGAAAGCGGTGCGCATGGTGGAGAACATGTCGCCGCCGACGGAGGGGACGTCGTCGATGGACAGGGTGGGGCGCAGTCCGGCGGCGAGGGCGACGCCGGTCATGGGTGCGCCGAAGCCCATCTTCAGCTCGACGTCGGGGCTGATGGAGAGGGAGCCTCCGGCGTCGGCGAGCAGGCGCAGTTCGTCCTCGCCGATGCCGTTGGCGTGGACGCCGGTGAGGGTGTCGCGCAGGAGACCGTGTTCATGGAGTGCGGTGATCACTCCGGGTGCCTCGATGTGGAGGCTGATGCGCAGGCCGAGTTCGTCGGCGAGCTTGACCTCGCGTGCGGCGGTGTCGATGCCGGTGGCACCGGGGCCGCGCATGCCGAGCGCCAGGTCGATACGGCCGCCGCCGCTGAGGCGGGCGCGTACGCGGCGGATGTCGTCGTCGACGGAGTCGCCGCCGCCCCAGCCCGCGCCCAGGCAGAACACGGAGCGTCCCGGCGCGTCGGTGAGCGCGTCGATAGCGGCGTCCTCGTGCTCATGGGTCTGGGCGACGTGATACCAGTCGAGCATGGTGGTCACACCGGAGTGCAGGGCTTCGAGACGGCCCAGCAGCGTGCCGATGTAGACGTCCTCGGGGGTGTAGTGGGCCTTGACCGTGCCGTGCATGGCGGCTGCCCACTGGGGGAACGTCCAGTCCGAGCCGATACCGCGGAAGGCGGTCTGCCAGGCGTGGCGGTGGTTGTCGACGAAGCCGGGCATGACGATCCGGTCACAGGCGTCGATGACCTCGGCGTCGGGGGCGTCGATATGCGCGGCGACTTCGGTGATCAGGCCGTTGTCGACCAGTACGTCACCGCGGGCGAGGTCCCCGATGGACGGGTCCAGGCTGACCACGGTTCCGCCGGAGATCAGGGTCTTCATGAGGGGGCTCCTTGACGTGCGGGTGCGGACTTCACGACCGCTGGTAGTGGTGGGGGGATGTGGGTACGGGGGCTGTTGCCCACCGGGCAGATGCAGCGGCCCGGTGGGTCGTCGTGCGGCGCAGGCCGACGCTCAGGCGGTTCCTGACGCGCTTGACACGGCGTCGGCGGCGGCCAGGACGTCGGCGACCAGGTCGGCGGTGTCCTCCGTACCCGCCGCCAGCCGGATCAGTCCGGGCGGGACGGCTTCGGTGAGCTGCTCGTCGCTGAGCATGCCGCGCCACATGGACGCCGGGTGGACGGCGAGGGACTCCACGCCGCCGAGGCTGGCCGAGCGGCGGGGGTAGCGCAGGTGGCCCAGGAAGGCGTCGGCCATGTCGTAGCCGCCGGTGAACTCCATGCTGAGGACTCCGCCGAAGCCGGTCATCTGGGCGGCGGCGAGGGCGTGCTGGGGGTGGGTGTCGAGGCCGGGGTAGTGGACCCGGGTGACGGCCGGATGCCGGGTCAGTGCCTCGGCGAGGGCCAGTCCGTTGTCGTTGTGCCGCGGCACGCGCAGCGGCAGGGTCCGTATGCCGCGCAACAGGAGCCAGGCGTCGATGGGGCCGAGAGTGGCTCCGGTCAGGAGGCTGGTGTCCCAGACGCGGTCCAGGATCGCCGCGGGCCCGGCCAGTACTCCGGCGGAGACGTCGGAGTGGCCGTTGAGGTACTTGGTGGCGCTGTGCCAGACCACGTCGACGCCCAGGTCGGCGGGCCGCTGGTTGAGGGGGGTGGCGAAGGTGTTGTCGGCGAGGGTCAGCACATCGTGCGCACGCGCCAGTTCGGCCACGGCACGCAGGTCGGTGATGTGCAGCAGCGGGTTGGAGGGGGTCTCCACCAGGATCAGCCGGGTCTTGGGGGTGAGCGCCTTCTCGAACGCTTCGGTGTCCCGCTGGTCGACCAGCGTGGTGTCGACGCCCAGCCGGGGCAGCAGGTTGAGCAGGACCGAGGCGGTGCCGCCGTAGGTGGACTGCTGGCCGATGACATGGTCACCGGCGGAGACCAGGGCGAGCACGGCCGTGGTGATCGCCGCCATGCCGGACGAGGTGACCATGGCCGCCTCGGTGTTCTCCAGCTCGGCGACCACGGCGGCGACCTGGGCGTGATTGGGGTTGCCGAAGCGGGTGTAGAAGCCCTCCCCGCGCGGCTCGACGGCACCGGCGGCGAACGTGGCACCGTCGTCGGCGGAGAACGCGGCCGTCTGGTAGATGGGCTGCGCGAGGGCGCGGCTGGGGTGGGTCTCGCGGTCGGCGTGGATGGTGACGGTGCTCGCGCCCGGCATGGCGAAACCTCCTGGATCCGGTGTGTCGTCCCCTCCAGCATGGACGGCACCACCCACCGAACACACACGGAGCGAGCAACTTTGGCACATAATTGCGGACTGGGTCGGCATCCAGTTGTGCTAGCAGCCTCCCTGGCGCAATAATCTGCCCATGGAGGAAGTGGACCGCCTGATCCTGGCCGAGCTGGAACGCAATGGCCGGATCAGCAACAAGGAGCTTGCCGCACGGGTCGGACTGTCACCGTCGCCGTGCCTGCGACGGGTACGGCACCTGGAGGAGAGCGGCGTCATCCGCGGCTACCGCGCCCTGATCGACCCGGCCGCGGTGGGGCGGGGCCTGCGGGTGCTCGCGGGGGTACGGCTGATGCGGCACGTCCGCGCCGAGGTCGTCGCCTTCGAGACCGAGGTGATGAAACTGCCGGAGGTGATCGCCTGCCACCACATCACCGGCAACTTCGACTATCTGTTGCAGGTGGAGGTCGCCGACCTGCCCGCGTACGAGGAGTTCCACGCGAACCAACTGGCCGCGCTGCCCGGCGTGGCCACGGTGAACAGCTTCGTCATCATGAAGACCCTCGACGCCGTGTGACCGTCCAAGGGCGCCGCCACCGGCCCCGCCGTGTGGGCGAATGCAGGGGCTCGCGTTGCCGGAAGGGGAGAAAGACAGCCGCTCTGTGCAGTCCCACGAGCATCCGGGGGCGGTCACCGCACCTCGGCACACGCATCGACAAGCGCGCAAAGCCCAAGGACAAGACGCGCGAAGTGGGGAGCGGGATCCGGACCGGCCCGCATGTGCGGCGCGTCCTGGAGCCACCGCTGCCACAGCCCCTCCGGTCCCTGGAAGCGGCCGGTTCGACCACCTCCAGGGTTCGACTCGACGACCTGAAGAGCGCCCATGACGACGGCCTGGTCGTACCCCAGGTCGGGACGGCGGAGGTATCGGTCGAGGTAGGCGGCGAGGAGTTCGGCGTCCCGATCCGCTCCGAACCCGGCCAGAGCCACGCTGTAAGCCAGACCGACACAGCAGACCTCACTGTCCAGCAGCAGTTCTCCCAGCCGCTCACGGAACTCGGTCCGACGGGAGACGGCCACGAGCCACGCCGCGGTTCTCCGCTCGCGCCACCCACCTTCCAAGAGGGTGGCGATCTCATCCGAGGTGATGACTCCCGCGTCCTCGCCGAGCCGCCGCACGAACCGGTCGTACTCAGGACCCTGCATGTTGAGCAAGCCGCCGCCGAGCTTCAGGTAGCGCCGCTCGGGCGTGACATAGCGGCGTACCAGGGCCAGCAGTTCAGGATCTTCGTGGGCGCGGCGGATCACGGGGCTGATCCTCCCTCCTGGCTATGCGGCGAGGCCACCGCTTTCCTCATGCGCCGCCCTGCCGGAGATGGAGCGAGGCATCGGGACGACCGCGACACCCACGGTGGTGTCCTCGCCACGTCTAGGAGCGGGAGGAACCGGGTGCGCACTCGACGCTGCCCGCCGGCTTTCCCGTCACCTCTCGGATCCCCGCCCCGCTGGCAATCGTGTGGACTGCGAGGACCGAGTCGAGAGGTTCCACGAGCGCTTTCGTGACTACGGCCATGAGCCGCGCGGGCGCGTCACCGTCCAGCAACGCGGTCACGTACTCGATGGCCTCCCCAGGCGAGAACACCGGCAGTCGCTGGCGCAGTGTCCGCACAGCGTGCATACGGCCGCGCGCGGTGGCGACCTCGCGCAGCGCGTCGTGCAGCTCGTCTACGGCGGTGCGTACCGGCAGCCCGCGTATCCGGGCTCGATAGTCGGCTTCCCACGCCCCGATCTTCGCGGAGACGACGCCGATCTGGTGCAGTGTGCCGTCGACCCGGTCGACCAGGTACGGCCCGTTGCCGACCAGCATGAACGCCGGGTTCCGGGTGCGCGCGAACTCCGCCGAGTTCCAGAAGACGATCCACACCAGCTCGTGCTCCTCGACGTCGACCACAACCATCCGGACCGCGCCCACACCCACAGCCAGCCACTGCTGGTAGTCGCGCTCCAGTTGCTCTTCGACGGCCCGAACCGCGGCCTCACGCTCGATCACGCATACAGCATGCCTCGCGGGCTCAATCGGAGGGCGCGTGACCGGGTACCGCATGCCGAGCCACTGTTCGGCGTCCCAGGCATGGAACCGCTCTACTTCGGTGAAGCCCAGTTTTGCCGCGAGGCGCATCGAGCCGGCGTTGGCGGTCTGGGTGGCGAGCGCTACCGGCTCGCCGGGAAGGACGCTGTCGAACCAGTCGAGTGCCGCCGTGCACGCCTCGGTGGCGTATCCGAATCCCCAGGCCCGGGGGAGGAACAGGTAGCCGAGATCGACTTTCCCCGCGGCAGCCGGGCGGCTGTGCGCCGGTGCTCTCCTGAGCAGGATCTGACCGATCATCGACCCGTCGAGGTCTACGGCGAAGCTCCCGGTCCACTGCTCGGGCACCTCGGGCGTCGCGCGCTCCAGCTCGTCACGCGGGCGGGCGCCGCCGAGGTAGGTGTGCACCTCTGGTGAGGCGAGCAGTTCGATGAACGCCGCCCGGTCCCGGGCCTCGGGCTCACGGAGCACGAGCCTCTCGGTCCTGATCGGGGCGGGTGGCCAGGCGACGGGTCCGAGCGCAGTCATGTCGGCCATGCAAGCAGCAGGCTCGGCAGCGATCAAGTCACCGGCGCCCGAGTTCTCGCCCTCATGAGCGGCGCCAACGGCCGACCCGGACCCCGCGTTCCCGTCGAAGTGGCGAGGCCGGCGGCGTCACAACGTGATCGTGCCGCGGATGGCCACGGTCGTCGCGCCGCCCACCCAGACCGTGCCGTCACCGTCGGCGGTCACCTCGATGCTGGCGGCACGTCCCAGGCGGGAGCCCTGGGAGACCCGGTAGGCGGTGGGGGCGGTGCCGGTGGAGATCAGCCACTGGCCGACGCCGGCGTTCATGCTGCCGCACGCGGGGTCCTCCGGTACTCCGACGGCCGGGGCGAAGGTGCGCAGTTCGAAGTCGTGCCCGGCGTTGTCGTCATGGGCGCCGATCGCTCCGGCCATCGCGTCGGGGATGAGGGACAGGTCCGGCTCCAGGGCGAGGACCTCACGGGCGGAGGCCAGCCTGAGTACCGCCCAGCCGGGGCCGTTGTCCACCCACTGGTGGTCCAGGACCTGTTCGCGGGTGATGCCGAACGCCGTGATGAGCCGCTGGAGATATGCCTCGTCCAGCGCGCCGTCCCGTACGCGCGGCGGGGCGGCGAAGGCGAGGGCGTCCTGGTCACGGCGGACGATGACCAGCCCCGCCCCGCATTCCTGGACGATCCGGTCGGCGCGGCGGGGCGTGTGGCCCGCGTCGAGCCAGGCGCGGGCGGAGCCGAGGGTGGGATGTCCGGCGAAGGGCAGTTCGCCGCCGGGGGTGAAGATCCGCAGTCGGTAATCCGCGTCCTCGGTGGTGGGGGGCAGTACGAATGTGGTCTCGGACAGGTTGGTCCAGCGTGCCAGGCCCTGCATGTCCTGCTCGTCCAGGCCGGTGCCGTCCAGGACCACGGCGACCGGATTGCCGTGGAAGGCCAGTGTGGAGAAGACATCGACCTGGGCGAACGCCCGGGTACGCGGCAGGGTCATCAGGTGTCCTTTCGTCAGGCCGCCGCTGCGGCCTCGGGTTCGGAGAGGGGCCCGTCCCCCGGGCCCCGTCGTGGTGTGGCGGCCCGGGAACGCCGGGCCGGGCATGGGGGTCAGGCGATCGACGGTGCGAGGTACTCCAACGCGTATCCGTCGTCGCTGCGGCTGACGCGGCCCACGCCGGGCGAGTCCAGATGGGCTCCGGCGACGAAGTGGCCGGGCTCGGTCAGCCGCTCCAGGAGGGCGCGGCGGGCGCGGCGGGCCTGGGGCTGGTCGCCGTCGAACTCCCAGGACACATCGGGCCGGGTGAACTGGAGCGAGGGCACATGCACGGTGTCGCCCCAGATCAGCAGGGTGCCGGTGCTGCTGGTCGCCTCGTAGACGGTGTGGCCGTCGGTGTGGCCCGGAGTGGGCCGGGCGGTGACCCGCGCGGTGATCGCGGTCGTGCCGGTGACCGGGACGACGCGGTCGGCCACCGGGGTCAGGCGGCCGGTGAAGACGGAGGCGTCCCCCGCGCCGATCCACACACGCTCCAGCGCGGGGAACGCCTGGGTCCCGTCGGGGGCGATGAGCCCGTTGACGTGGTCCTCGTGGTGGTGGGTGATGGCCACGTCGGTGAGGGACGCGCGGTCCACTCCTGCCTCCGCCAAGGCGGTGAGGAGTGACCCCATGGTCGAGTGCCAGGCATTGGAGGCGCCGGTGTCGACCAGGACCGAGCCGCTCTCGCCGCTGATCAGGAAGGCGTTGACGGACAGGCGCAGTTGGCCGTCGACGAGCGGGACCCCGGTGGGCACCTCGTCCAGGACCTCGCCGCGCGCGTCACGCAGCCGGGTCGTGGGCATGTCGACGTAGCCGTCACGCAGCGAGGTGACGGTGAGGTCGCCGAACGCGAAGGTGGTGTGGTGCGGGCCGCTGGAGATGGGGCGCATGGCAACTCCCGTAGGCGGAGGCGGAGGCGTGGTAGACGGGATGTGGGCGCTGTCCTGGTGCAGCAGTGGGGCGGTGATCGCCGTGGTCCAGGTGAGCAGCAGGCTGCGGCGGCCGATGTCGTTCAGGAGGCTTCCTCTCGTCCGGGGGCGGTGGGCGCGATTTGGCGGGGCTCTTCGGCGCGGGCACGGGCGGGAGCGGGGAATGTGTGGTGTGCCCGCGCGGCCACGGCCCCGATGACGGCGAGTGCGGCGACGGCGATACCGAAGGCGGTGGTGCCCGCGGTCAGTCCGGCCGCGTCGCTGAGGTAGCCCGCGGCCACCGGCAGGGTCCCGGCGAGCAGGTATCCCCCGGCGGTCAGCGCCGCGTTCGCCCGCGCGAGGTGCGTGGCGGGCACCACCGCGGCAAGGGTGGACAGCCCGCCCAACTGGGAGGTGCCCTGGCCCAGGCCGGACAGGACGGCGGCCGTCAGCAGCAGCGGTACCGAGGTGAGGGCCACGGCGGTCACCAGTGCCGCCATCGCGACGACGGTGAGGGCGGCGCCCACCTGGAACAGCACCGGGACGCGCAGCCGGCGCACCGCGAACTGCACTCCGGTGGCGGCGGCGAACAACAGGAAGACCAGGCCCCCGGACAGCAGCCGGTTGTCCGTACGCAACAACTGGGCCAGCAAGGCGGGGCCGAGGCTCAGGACGAATCCGGTGGCGGTGATCGCCGGGGCGAACACGGCCAGGCTCACCCACAGGGAACGGCGGTGGGGCCGGGGCACGGACGGCAGCCGCAGCCATCGCCCCTTGGCGGCTGCCGCGTCGGCGCGGATCGGCGGCAGCGGCATCCTCGGAACCAGCAGGAGGGCGCCCAGCAGCAGGAACAGCTGGACGACGAAGACGGTGACCGCCGGGGCGGGGAGCGTCTGGGAGAGGACGCCGGTCAGCAGTGGTCCGACGGCCGCGCCGCCCACCATCGACGCCGAGGCGATCAGACCGGCGAGCCTCTTGTCCCCGTCCGGTGCCAGATCGGAGACGGCGGCCATGCCCGCCGACAGCACCGCGCCCACCGCGATACCGCTGAGCAGCCGGGCAAGCCCGAGCACGGCCACCGAGTGTGCGGTGATGAACAGCGCGGTGGCCACCAGCCCCAGAACGAGACCGGGCAGCAGTACCGGCCGGCGCCCGTACCGGTCGGCCAGTGGCCCGCCGAGGGACAGGCTGACCAGCAGACCGGCGATGTACCCGGCGTAGATCAGCGTCAGCGTGGCCGTGGTGAAGCCGATCTGGTGCTGCCACAGGACGTACAGCGGCGTGGGTTCGTTCGACAGGGCCATGGCCGCGACGACGGGCCAGGCGGCCAGCCACATCCAGCGCCGGGACAGCGCGGAGACGGAGGCGGAGGCAGGGGCTGAGCGCGGGCGGGCTGTCGGCATGGTGTGCTTCCAGGACGAGTCGGGCCGTGCGGTGGGGGGCGGGGGCAGCCTGCGGGGTGCGCGCCTCGGTCCGTATGGCTCGGTGAACGTCAGCAGCTTCATGGCCGCGCCTCCTGATCCCGAACCAGCGACAACCAATCTCCCTATTGGTTGCGAGTCGGTCGGGATTGGCGACATGGGCAGCGTAAAGCGCCCTGTTCTCCCGTGTCCAACGATCGGCGATCGACTAGCATTGGTTGCGATTGGTTTCGCTTGGTTACGACGGGCAGAGAAGGCAGGCATGACACAGCAGACGGGGGCCCGGCGCCCGGCCGACACCACCACCTCCCAGGTGCGCGCCCTGATCGAGGCCGGGCTCCGCGACGGCGACCTCACGCCCGGGAGCCGCCTGCCCACCGAACGGGCCCTCGCCACCGCACTCGGCACCACACGAGCAGCCGTCCGCCAGGGGCTCGCCGCCCTGGAGCGCGAGGGCCTCATCACCCGCCACGTCGGACGCGGCACGTTCATCGCCGCGCCCGCCCGGGAGGACGAGCGGACACTCCAGACCAGCCCTGCCGAGATCATGACCGCACGCCTGCTGATCGAACCGGAGATCGCCTACCTCGCCGCGCACCAGGCGACACCCGCCGACCTCACCGAGATCGGGCGAAGCCTCAGCCGCGGCTGCGCCGCCGGTTCACACGAGGAGTTCGAGTCCTGGGACTCCGTCCTGCACCGCTCGATCGCCCAGGCCGCCCACAACAGCCTTCTGCTGCGCATGTTCGACACCATGAACGCGGCCCGCGACCTGCCCGTCTGGGGCAACATCAAACGCCGCTCGGCCAGCCCCGAACGCCGCGAGCGCTACGAGCACGCCCACGCGCGGATCGTCGAGGCGCTCCACGACCGCGATCCCGAGGCGGCCCGCCAGCACATGCGCGCCCATCTCCTCGACGTCCGCACCAACCTGCTGGGGCCGACCTGACGGGGGGCGAAGTCCCCCAAATCGGACCCCAACTCGGACCCCAACTCCGATCCAGCCCCAACTCCGACCTGGCCCCCACTCGGGCCCCACTCGGGCCCCAGCCCCAGCCGGACGGCCCCCCTTCCGAAGCCGCTCAGCCGATCATCAGCCGACCCCCTCCAAAGCTGCCAACCCTCGCCCCAGCACCCCCTCGAACCCACCCTCATCGTCGCCATCGAGCCACGTCCGCTGCGCTGCGGTGAGACAGCCGAACGCCGCGGCCACCAGGACGCCGAGCGAAGGATCGTCCGCCGCGTACGGCCGCCCGGCGGCGAGGGCACGCTCACGCATGGTGGCCACCACGGTCTCCTGCACACGATGTTGGCGCTCCAGATATCCGGCGAGGAGATGGGGCGTCTCGAAGATCACACGTTGCATGGGCGCGGAGACCGAGTTCTTGTCCGCCGAGTCGATGTGCGGCACCAGCATCTCCAGCATGGCCCGCAAGGAGGTCCAGACCGGCTCGTCGAGCGGGCGGGCGCTCAGTACGTCCAGCATCGCGGCGGCGAGTGTGTCGAACTTCCCCAGAGCCAGATCCTCCTTGGCGGGGAAGTAGCGGAACACGCTGCGCTTCGACATGCCCACGGCCGCGGCGACATCGTCGACCGTGGTCGCCTCGTAGCCGCGCTCGACGAACAGCGAGGCCGCCACCTCCGAGACCTCCCACTGGACGACGGTGCGCTTGCGCTCTCGAAGCGGCGGGATCGGCTTGCTCATGATCTCACCCTATCGCGCACTTCTGACATCTGGTGTTAGATTTGGCACGCGGTGACAGTTTCCCGCTCGTGTGCGGCCCGGAGCCGTCGCGACCCGCAAGAAGGGATCACCCGATGGGATCACCCCGATGAAGAAAGTCGCCTTTGTCACTGGTGCTTCGTCCGGCATCGGAGCAGCGACCGCGTTGCGTCTGAACGACGCCGGATACCAGGTCTACGCGGCGGCGCGGCGTGTCGAGCGCATGGCGTCCCTGGAGGCCGCCGGCATCCACGTACTGAGCCTCGACCTGACCGACCCGGACTCGATCACCGCCGCCGTTCGGACGGTCCTCGCGGACGGGGGGCGGCTCGACCTGCTCGTCAACAACGCCGGCTACGGGTCCTACGGAGCCATCGAGGACGTACCCATGGCCGAAGCGCGTGCCCAGTTCGAGGTCAATGTGTTCGGCCTGGCCGACCTCACACGGCAGGTGATGCCGCAGATGCGCGCACAGCGCGGCGGCACCATCGCCAACATCAGCTCGATGGGCGGAAAGGTCGTGGCCCCCCTGGGCGGCTGGTACCACGCCAGCAAGTTCGCGCTGGAAGCGCTCAGCGACGCCCTCCGCATGGAAGCGCGGCCGTTCGGCATCCATGTGGTCGTCATCGAGCCCGGGTCGGTGCGCAGCGAGTGGGGCCGGGTGGCCGCCGAGCACCTCCGGAGCACCGCCCGCACCAGCCCCTACCGCGCTGTCGCGGAGCGCGTCGCCGATCACTTGGCGGCGAGTTCCGAGCCTGGCTCACGCACCACGTCCGAACCGGAGGTCATCGCGCGGACGGTGGTGCGCGTGGCGCGAGCCACTCGGCCGCGGACCCGCTACCGCACCGGATTCGGCGCGGCACCGCTGGTCTTCCTGCGGTGGCTGCTCCCCGACCGCGCGATCGACTCACTCGTCCGGCGTTCGTTCGGCGTCCATCAAGCGCCCATCCCTACGGCCGACGGCCCGAAGACCGACAATCAAGATCTGGAGACGGAACGTGGCTAGCAGCGATTGGGACCCGACTCAGTTGCCGCCCCAGCGGGGCAAGACCTTTGTCGTGACGGGCGGCACCTCAGGCATCGGGTACTTCATCAGCGAACAACTCGCCGTCGCGGGAGCCCGGATCGTGCTCGCCGCCCGGTCGCCGAAGAAGGCGGACATCGCGGCCCGCTCCCTGCGCACCCACGCCCCCGAGGCGAAGATAGAGGTCGTTCCCCTGGACCTGTCCTCGCTCGCCTCGATCCGCGACGCGGCCGAGACCCTGCGGCAGTTCGCACCACTGGACGGGCTGATCAACAACGCGGGCGTCGCCAGTGGTTCACAAGGGCGCGAAGTCACCCAGGACGGCCTGGAACTCATCGCCGCCTCCAACGCGTTCGGCCCGTTCGCGCTCACCGCCCTCACCCTCCCCTCGCTCCGCCCTGACGGCCGTGTCGTCAGTATGGGCAGCATGGCCACGCAGCTCGTCCGGCTCGATCCGTCGAACCTTCAGAGCGAGAGTGGGCGCTACCGGCCCTTTCGCGCCTACGGCTACTCGAAGCATGGTGTACACGCCTTCGCGTTGGAGTTGCAGCGCAGGCTGAGCGCCGCACAGAGCGGAATCCAGTCCCTGCTGGCCCACCCCGGGAGCGCGATCGACCTCCGGTCCGCGCGACGACCGGGGATCAATGACGGACGCAAGTTCTCCGACTACCTGTCCGCGCTCACCGCCCAGGGAAAGGACCGGGGCGCGTGGCCGATCGTGCGCGCGGCCATCGACCCCAAGGCGGAGGGCGGGCAGTTCTACGGTCCCCGCCGCGGCATGAGGGGTCGTCCCGTCCTCGTGCAGCCCGTCGCCTCCAGCGCGAGCGAGGAGTTCGGGCGGGAGTTCTGGCGACAGGCCGAGGCCGCGACGGGTGTCGTGGTCGATCTCGGCGTGTAGCAGCGACGGCAGGGGCCGATCACCGTACCCGTGGCAGCGGCCATGACCTGCTACTCGATGCCTTCATGGGTTCATCGGGTCATGGCCGGGCTCAAGGCAGTGGCGATCGCGGGGCACTCTTCCAGTGGAAGCGCACCCCGCGATCGGTCTACCCGGGCATGGTCAGGCGAAGGTGATGTTGTCCTTGGCGAATCCGGCGCCGATGACAACGTCCGCGTCCCACGGCATCGCCGCGAACCCACGACCGTTGTGCCACGCCTTCACATCACCGTTGTCCAGCACCGTCACCAGCTCAGAACGGCCATCACCGTCCAGGTCCGCGAAGTGCACGTTGCCCTTCGCGAATCCCTGACCGATCACCACATCGCCGTCCCACGGCATCGCCGCGAACCCACGACCGTTGTGCCACGCCTTCACATCACCGTTGTCCAGCACCGTCACCAGCTCAGAACGGCCATCACCATCCAGATCGGCGAAGTGCACGTTGCCCTTCGCGAAACCCTGACCGATCACCACATCGCCGTCCCACGGCATCGCCGCGAACCCACGACCGTTGTGCCAGGCTTTTACGTCGCCGTTGTCCTGCACGGTGATCAGCTCCGAGCGGCCATCACCGTCCAGGTCGGCGAAGTGCACATTGCCCTTCGCGAAACCCTGACCGATGACAACGTCCGCGTCCCACGGCATCGCCGCGAACCCGCCGCCGTTGTGCCACGCCTTCACATCACCGTTGTCCAGCACCGTGATCAGCTCAGAACGACCGTCACCGTCCAGGTCGGCGAAATGCGCGTTGCCCCTCGCGAAACCCTGACCGACGACGACATCCGCGTCCCACGGCATCGCCGCGAACCCACCGCCGTTGCGCCACGCCTTCACATCACCGTTGTCCAGCACCGTCACCAGCTCAGAACGGCTGTCACCCGAGAGCGAGGCGCCCTGCGCGGCACCCGTCCACAGGTGGTTCGCTATGACGACGGCGTCGGCGGCCTGGACACCGTACCGATAGCGGTATTCGGCGGCGGGGCGTTGCACGTCGGCCGCGACATCTCCGATGGGGGCGGTGTTCCAGGACCCGCCCGGATAGAACCTCTCCATGGTGTCGAGGAACTTGTGGGTCGCGATGACGGGATCGGTGCGCTCGGCGAAGCTGCCCCAGCTCGCCCGTTGCTGGTAGAGGCCGACCGAGTCGCGGTCGCCGCCGTCCAGGTTGCGCACACCCGTCTCCACGATGACGGTCGCGATGGCGATGGCGCCCGCTCGCGGATTGAGGCCGCGCGCCTTGACCGTCTCGATGATCGCCCTCGCGCACGAGGCCGTGTACGCGTTCATGTTGCCTCGCATGGCGTTGCGTAGCTGCGGGTTGAGGGCCGCCGCGTTCGCGGTGTCCTGGGCCGTCGGACCGCCCGCCACACACGGCAGGGAGTTCCAGTTCACGGCCGCCACTCCCCAGGGGCGCCCGGTCGCGATGTCATCAGGGTCGCCGACAGCGGCGGCGGGGAGGGCGGCGGTGGAGAGGAGGAGGACCGTGATCGCGGTCACCACGGTGCGCTTGGTCTTCTTGCTGGTCGTCTTCGCGTAGGAAGGCATGAGTCTGCTCCGATTCCGGACAGTGAAGGAGAGGGGTGCGGTCGGGCCGCGCCGAGCCGTTGCGGCGCGGCCCGTTGTGCCTGGATCAGGCGAAGGTGACGTTGCCCTTGGCGAATCCGGTGCCGATGACGACGTCCGCGTCCCACGGCATCGCCGCGAACCCACGACCGTTGTGCCAGGCCTTCACATCACCGTTGTCCTGCACCGTCACCAGCTCAGAACGGCCATCACCATCCAGGTCCGCGAAATGCACATTGCCCCTCGCGAAACCCTGACCGATCACCACATCGCCGTCCCACGGCATCGCCGCGAACCCACGACCGTTGTGCCAGGCCTTTACGTCACCGTTGTCCTGCACGGTGATCAGCTCCGAGCGGCCATCACCGTCCAGATCGGCGAAGTGCACGTTGCCCTTCGCGAAACCCTGACCGATCACCACATCCCCGTCCCACGGCATCGCCGCGAACCCACGACCGTTGTGCCAGGCCTTTACGTCACCGTTGTCCTGCACGGTGATCAGCTCCGAGCGGCCATCACC
>NZ_JBEZLM010000019.1:0-28992 GCF_040652095.1 Streptomyces sp. NPDC048290 | reverse complement strand
GTCCAGGTCCGCGAAGTGCACATTGCCCCTCGCGAAACCCTGACCGATCACCACATCCCCGTCCCACGGCATCGCCGCGAACCCACGACCGTTGTGCCACGCCTTCACATCACCGTTGTCCTGCACCGTGATCAGCTCAGAACGGCCGTCACCGTCCAGGTCGGCGAAATGCGCGTTGCCCCTCGCGAAGCCCTGACCGACGACGACGTCCGCGTCCCACGGCATCGCCGCGAACCCGCCGCCGTTGCGCCACGCCTTCACATCACCGTTGTCCAGCACCGTCACCAGCTCCGAGCGGCTGTCACCCGAGAGCGACGAACCGCTGGAGGGACCGTCGATGATGTTCCTGTAGCGGTGGGGATGGAACTGGCTCGGTGTGCTGAAGTACGGGTAGGGGATCTTCCGGTACACCGTGCCGGTGTCGCCGGCCTGCTCGTATCCCCAGTACGAGTTCTGTCCGCCGTCGGCCCACTTGTCGAAGAGCACGACGTGACGGGTGTTCGAGTCCCCCTGTGCGTCGAGCAGCACATCGCCGGTCTTCAGCTCGCCCTTGGTGATGGGGTTGGTGAAGTTCAGCAGGCCCACGGTGTTGGGTCCGGGCTCCGGCAGATCCCAGGCCATGGAGACATATCCCGAACAGTCCGTGCGGTAGCTGCCGTACTCATTGCTGTGGCGGGCCGTCTGGCTGTACGGGACCGAGGGCCGCAGCCAGCTCCGGGCCCGGACGATGACCTCGTCGCGGGTGATCTGGGCGGCTGCCGCAGCGGCGGGTGTGTCTGCGGTCCACGCGGAGGCGGCCGTTCCGTCATGGCCGGCAGGCGACCGGGCCGCCGCCGGGCCCGTGGTGGCCAGCAGCGCCGCGAGGGCGACTGCCGTCGCGGCTACTGGTCTGGCGACCCGGATGGTCTTTCGGTCGAGCATGGGTTCCCCCTGATGGTCATTTGGTCCGTCGTCCGTACGGATGCTCCGGCGCCGGGCGAAGCGCGCAGGCCGGAGCACCCCGTGGCCCAAGAGGAACACGCCCGGCGTTGTTCGGAATCGGGGCCGGCTGCCGAACAAACGGATGCCGAAAACGTCACCGCGCCGAAAGGGCCGTGCCGCGGCATGAAAGTGGAGGCAGGGGCCACGCAGCGGCGGTCAGGGACAGGTGAGGCGTTCGCCCTCGTCCACTCCCGGAATGGTCCGTTCACCGGGACCGGCGGCGCCGACGACACGGCAGACGTGGGCGATGCGGCGCCGTTCGTCCATGTCCCAGATCCGCACGGTGCCGTCGGTGCTGCCGGTCAGGAGCCGGTCGGCCGTCGCGTAGGTGACCGCCGACACCGTCCCGGTGTGGCCCATGAGTTGTGCTCTGAGGCGGCTGCCCGCGCGGTCCCAGACCCGGACGGTGCCGTCATTGCTCACCGAGGCCAGGGTGCGGCCGTCCGGACCGTACGCGACGGACCGGACGGCACCGGTGTGCCCGGTGAGGACCGCCGTGGAACGGCGGGTTCCGACGTCCCAGACCCGGGCGGTGCCGTCGTTGCTGCCCGAGACGAGTGTGCGGCCGTCCGGACGGAACGCCACCGACCGGACGGCACCGGAGTGACCCCCCAGGACCGCCGTCGAACGACGGGCGTCCGTGTCCCACAGCCGGATCGTCCCGTCGTCGCTCGCGGTGGCGACGAGACGGCCGTCGGGGCTGAAGACCACGGCGTTGATGTAGTCGTCGTGCCCGTCCAGAGTGAGAGCCTCGCCGTCCCCGGCCACGTCCCAGGTTCTGAGCTTCTGATCGGCACCCGCGCTGGCGAGCCTGCGCCCGTCCGGACTGAACGCCACGGCCTGTACGGCACCGAGGTGCCCGGAGAACGCGGCCTTCTCGCGGCGGGTGCGGACGTCCCAGAGTCTGATGTCACCGTCGTTGCTGCCGGTGGCGAGGGTGCGCCCGTCCGGGCTGAACATCACCGACCGGACGACCCCGGCATGTCCGCTCAGCACCGCCAGCGGTCGGCGGCCGGTGAAGTCCCACAGCTCGACGTCGGAGTCGTTCCCCGCGACGGCGAGCGTACGGCCGTCAGGGCTGAGCGCCAGCGCCCCCAGCTCACGCAGTGGATGACTGACCATCACGGACCGGTCCAGATCCCACAGCACCGCGCTGCCGTCGAAACCGGCGCTCAGCAGCACATTGGCCGTGGAATGGAAGGCGACGTCCAAGACGTAGTCGGTATGACCGGGCAGCCGGGCGATCAGTCTGCGGTCCGCCACGTCCCACAACAGCACCACGCCTTCGCCGCCCGCGCTGGCCAGTATGGCGCCGTCGGGACTGAACGCCACGCCGTTGGCCTGGTCGGTGTGCCCGCGCAGCCGGGCGAGCCGGCGCGGACGGTCGGGGTCCCACAGGGCCACCGTGTGGTCGGCGTACGCGACGGCCAGCGTCCCGGCGTCCGGGCTGAAGGCGACGTTGTTCACGGCGTCGCTGTCGTCGCGCAGCACCACCGGGGCGGAGCTGGTGCGCTCCAGGTCCCACAACCGGACGGTCCGGTCGTCGCTCCCGGAGGCGAGTCTGGTTCCCCGGGGGTCGAACGCGAGGCTGGTCACCGCGTCGTCATGGCCCCGCAGGACGGCGGTGACCCGGCCCGTGGCGACCTCGCGGAGGCTCACATGGTGCTCCCAGCCTCCGTAGGCGAGGGTCGTGCCGTCCGGGCTGAAGGCGAGTCCGCGTGCGCTGCCCGCGAAGACGTCGATGGTGCGCCGGCGGTCCACGTCCCACACCCGGATCATCTCGTCGGCGGTGCCGACGGCCAGATGTCGGCCGTCGGGGCTGAAGGCGAGGGTGAGGACGGTGCCCCCATGGCCGCGCAGCTCGGCGACTTCACGGCGCCGCGCGACGTCCCAGAGCGCGACGGTGCGGTCGGTACTCCCGGTCGCGACCTGCCGTCCGCCCGGCCGGAACGCCACCGCGTTCACCGGACCCTCGTGGCCCGTGAGCCGTCCGTCGAAGTATCCGGCCTGGGTGCTGAGCAGCGCGCTGCGCGCCTCGACGGTCCGGGCCGTGTCGAACGCGCGCACCGCCAGCGCCATCGACGCCTCAGGCTGGCCCTCCGCGATCACCGCCGACTGTGCGGCCAGGGCCCGGGACAGGGCGATCCGCCGTTCCTCCAGGGCGGCGGACCGCTGGTCCAGGGCGACGACCGACGCGGTGACGGCCACGGCCAGCAGGACGACGAGGGTCAGCAGCAGGCGGCGCTGGACCCGCGCCTGGCGTCGCGCCGCCGCCTCGTCCGCCGCCCCAGCGGCCGTGCCCGCCGTGAGAAACGCACGCTCACCGGCGGAGAGGGCGCTCGGGGCGAGCGTCAGGGCCGTCTCCAGGCGGGCACCGCGGTACAGCGCGCCCGCGTCACGCCCCAGCCGCTCCCACTCCAGGGCGGCTTCGGTGAGCCGGCGCCGCACCCGCAGCGCCTCACGGTCCTCGCTCAGCCACTGGTGCAGCCGGGGCCAGCAGCGGATCAGCGCCTCGTGGGCCAGCTCCACCCGGTCCAGGTCGACCGTCAGCAGCCGCGCCTGGACCGCGCCGTCCAGGACGATGTCGAGGTCGTCGGCGTCGGTGCCGGACAGCCCCTCGAACTCCGCCAGCCGTGCGGGCCGACGTGTGTCCTCCGTGCCGTCGCCCAGGGCCGTCAGCCGTAGGAACACCTGTCGGGTCAGCTCCCGCCGGGGCTCGTCCAAGCCCTGGTAGAAGGACTCCGCGGTCCGCGCGAGCGAGCCTTCGAGCCCGCCCGACGCCTGGAACGCCTCCAGGGTCAAGGCGTTGCCCCGCCGACGGCGCCAGGTCTCCAGCAGTGCGTGCGACAGCATGGGCAGGACGCCCGCCTGTCCATGTGCCTGCGCGGTCAGTGTGGCCAGCAGCGCGCCCTGCACGGTCAGTCCGGCGGAGTGTGCCGGGCCGGTCACCACTTGCCGCAGTTCCTCCACGCTCATCGGTCCGACCGGAACCTGCGCGTCCCGCATCGCCTCGACGAGTTGCGGATGGCTGGTGCAGTGCGCGTAGAAGTCCGCGCGTACCCCCAGCACCACCCGGCAGGTCCCTTCCCCGGCGGCCGTGGCGGTCACCAGTGAGGAGATGAAGCGGTGCCGTTCGGCGTCATCCCCGCACAGGGTGAAGATCTCCTCGAACTGGTCGACCACGAGGACGACTTCGCGGCCGTCGTGCTCGGGTCGGGCCGAGATCTGCCGGACGACCCGTGCGAGATTCCCCGCGTCCGCGGCCAGTTCGCTCTTCAGCGCACCGGGAGTCACTCCGGCGAGTCCGCCGAGCCGGACCGCGCACTCCTCCGTCGGGTGGCTGCCCGGCGTGAACACCACCACCGTGGCATCCCCGGCCAGCACCGGCGCCAGTCCCGCGCGCAGCAGGGAGGACTTGCCCGATCCCGAGGCGCCGACCACGGCCATGAATCGCTGCCGCCGTAATCGCTCCGCCATCTCCGTGACCAGTCGCTCCCGGCCGAAGAACCGTTCGGCGTCCCGACTCTGAAAGGCGGTCAGTCCCACGTACGGCGGGTCGTCCGAGTCCTCCACGGAGGTCGCGGCGCCTCCGGACTCGGCTGCCAGCACCTGCCATCTTCGTTCCCACTCCGCCACATCTCCTTCACACGCCCGCACATACGCCAGCGTCACCGCCAGCGTGGGCAGCCGTTGCCCGGACGCGGCGCCGGAGAGGGTGGAGATCGAGTAGTGAGCGCGCTCAGCCAGCTCGCGATAGGGCGGACTCCCCGCCCGCTGTCGCAGTCTTCGCAGGTCAGCAGCGAATCCCAGTAACGCATCGTCGCCTGCTTCCAGCGGACGCTCCCCACGAGGCACCCGCCATCACCTCCTGTCACTCAGCAGGTCTCAAGCCGCCGCAGCATCCTACGTCCGGTGGTTGACCCCCACCCCGGTCCCAGGGAACGCGGCGGTCTCCCCGGATGCCCGCTGAAGCGCCGCCGCGCGCGTTGCGGCACCCGGCACTGTTGCGGCGCAACGCCCGGCATCATGCGGCGACCGCGGCGTCATGGCCAGCCGGTACCTGCCGCACGCGGGGTGGCTCGGTGTTGCGGTCCACCGCTGCGGCACCCCGGTTCCCGGAATGCGGGCTGCAACACCCTGAAGTTCGTCCATTATGGATGCCCCCTTCCGCAATCCGCTGGTTGGGTGACACATCCTCTTTTCGCCGAGTCGGGTGAAACGAAGGGAGTCCGCGGTGGACCGTCCGCTGCTGTCGCTGAGATCGACGCTGGTGTTCCTGCTCGCCGTGCTGGCGGGCGCGGCGGCCGGTGGGCTGACCGCGCTGTCGGGGGAAGGGACGCCGCGCAGCGTGCTCGCGGCGCTCGCCGTCGCGGGAGTGGCGGTCCCGTTCTTCAACCGTCTCATCGACTGCGACCACACCGCGGCCCGGCCCCCGGCGCCCGCGGACACCCACGGCGGCGAGGGGGAGAACCATGGCTGAACTGCGGCCCCTGGGGGACGACCTCAACGACGCCTCCCGCGCGCTCGCCCAGTCCCTGCGCGAGCTGTTCGACGGTCTCAAGGTGTCCGTACGGCGCTACGCGGCCCGGCGGTGCCTGGACCCGGGCACGGTCTCGCGCTATCTGAACGGCACCCGGTTACCTCCCTGGCAGGTGATCAGCGACCTGTTCGCGGATGTCGCCGAGCATCGCGGGACGGCGGTCACCACCGAGGCCATCGAACTCGTGCGTGGCCTGTACCGATCGGCCGTGGACGCCGCCTCCTCCCCCAAACACGCGGTCGAGATCCTGGCACAGCAACTCGCCGACGCCGACCGGGTCTCCCGGCGGTCCACCGTCCGCGGTGACGTCCTGGGCGACGCGCTGCTGGACCGGACCCAGCGCATCGCCGACCTGGAGACCCGGCTCAACCAACTGGAGGCCGACCGCGTCGCGGAGCAGAAACGGGCGGACGAACTCGCCCTGGCGCACCCGGACATCTCCGGCCTGATCGCCGAGCGCAGCCAGCTCCAGCAGGAGATCGAGCGGCTGGGGACGGCACTGCGGGAGGCACAGGAACAGCGCGCCGCGGCGGAGGGACGCTGCGATCTGCTGGAACGCCAGCTGGAGGCCGTCGAGCAGGCCGCCACAGCCGCGGTCCTGCCCGACGCGGCCCAGGGTATGCCCAAGATCCTCATCGTCGACGACCAGCCGGACAACCTGCTCGCGATGACCGCGGTGCTCGCCACACTCGACCAGGAGCTGGTCACCGTCTCCTCCGGCCGGGAGGCGCTCAAGGCGCTGATCCACCACGACGACTTCGCGGTCATCATCATGGACGTCCAGATGCCGGAGATGGACGGCTACGAGACCTGCGCCCACATCAAGCGCCGGCCCCGCACCCGTGACGTCCCCATCATCTTCCTCACCGCGATGGGCGTGGACTCGGAACACTCCGCCCGCGGTTACGCGGCCGGCGCCGTCGACTACATCAGCAAGCCCTTCGACCCGTGGGCCCTGCGCGCCAAGGTCGCGGTGTTCACATCGATCTATCTGGAGCGGCGTACGGCGTAGACCCACACGACTAGGGGGCGGCGCCGTGCGGGGGGAGGGGGGAACCGGTGGGCGGACAGTATGGAGTTGCGTCACCATGTCTGGTCAGTGCGCATCTGTTCGACGCGGCGGCATCAGATCACGGTCGTCGTCATCGCGGAAGAGGACCTCTCCGGCGCCGGGCTTCGAGGCACAGCGGTCCCTCCCAGCCCCGGCCTGGCACGCCGAGCGTGCGAGGAACAACGGAGGGACCCGCTCGGGAGCGGGTCCCTCCGCCACACCAGGGACACCGGGACGACGGCCGCGCACCCGGCGTCGGCTGACTGTCATGCCCCGGGATCGGCGCCTGTCTGATCGTCGGCGTTCGCCATGTCCACCGACACCTCGGAGTCGTCGCTGCTCTCGTCCAGGCTCCCCGCCCGGTCGAAGGTCAGCTTCCAGTAGCTGTTGGCGTACTGGTCCGACGGATTGCCGTAGACGTTCGATCCATCGGTCAGGCAGTAGAGGTAGTAGTGCGGCTTTCCGTCGACCAGTTGGACCTGGTGTTTGAGGATGTCCGCGTCCCGGATGGCCCGGCGGCCGTTGATCGTGGCGTCCCCGGCCTGGAGGGAGCCGGTGACGTTCAGGTCACCCGTGACATTGCCGTTGACCTGCATGTCAGCGCCCACGATGAGCTTGTTCGGGGCGTAGACGGTCACCTTGTGGGAGAAGACCGATTCGCCGTCCGGCCCGGTCGTCAGGGACTTGTTGAGCTGGACGTCGCCGTCCGCCGTCAGCTTGCCCGTGATCCCGAGTGTTCCGCCGACCGTGGTGTTCGCGGTGACGCCCAGGCTGCTCTTCGCCGTCACCGGCCCGGTGACCTCCAGTGAACTCCCCGCCGTGACCGCGCCGCTCACGTCCAGCGAACTCTTCGCCGTCACCGCGCCCTCGACGTCCAGTTGCCCCTTCACCGTCAGCTTCGCCAGCGTCTGGTCCGTGACGCACACCGTGAGGTGGTCCCACCGTGTCACGAACCCGCTGTCCGGTGTCGGTGTCACCGTCTTCAGCGCGAACGCCGTGTCCCGCACCAGCCGTCCGGACGGCACCGCGTAGGCGCTGCCACCGGCGATCGACGGGTCTGTCACGCGCTCCCCGTCCATGTACAGCTCATGGTTGTCGCCGCGCACATGCTGCCATCCGAGGCGTACGGCTGCCCCCGCCGCGATGCGCGTGGCCGGTGGACCGCCCGAGCCCTGGGTCGCCTCCAGTGCCCGTCCGATGCCTGGTGAGGGGTCCGCGCCGCTGCGGAAGGGGAACTTCGCCACGTCGAGGGTCCCGGTGTTGGGTGTGGCCGGGATCGTCTCGTCCGTCGTCGCCCACTCCTCGATGGCGATCCGGGCCACCCCGGTCTTCTTGCTGACAGTGATGTTCTTGAGGGTGATGTAGAGCCCATCGACGGTGACGACGCTCGCCCCGCCCGTCGGTTCGACGCTGAACCGCACCTTCGAGGAGGCCCCCGTGGTGTCCCCCGCCGCGGGGAACACCGCCGTCTCGGCTGTCGGCACGGCGAGCAGCACGTCCGGCTGCGGGCCGACGACGGTCCAGCCCGACTCGGGCTCGACGTACGGCGCGATGCCGTCGCCGGTCAGGGCCAGGTCCTGGGCGAGGCCGCCCACGGGCAGCACGAACGCGATCCTGCTGCACCGTACGGGTGTGGTGCCGCTGTTGGAGATGACGAGGTCGATGGAGCCGTAGGCGAGTTCGTCCTCGTCGCCGGGGGCGACGCCGGGCGGGCTGACGGTGAGCGGGGTGGGCACGGTCGTCAGGGCGTAGCTGAGCACGCAGTCGGTCATCGGCGGTCTCCTTCGGTGTCGTCGGCGTGGGTCGGGCGCAGTGTCAGGCGACCGGTGCGCAGGGTGGGGGCGGGGTACGGGTGCTGGGGTTCGCCGTCGGAGGCGTGGGTGGCGGCTGTGCTCCAGGTGTCGGTGGACTCGTTCTGGACCCAGACCCAGGTGCCGTAGCGGTCGGAGGGGCGCGGCAGGACGAGCGCCGCGGGGGCTGTGTCGCGTGCCGTGGCCGGGTCGGGGGCGTACTCGCTCACCGGTAGTGGGCCGAGGCGGAAGGAGACCGGGAGTGCGGCCAGGGGTGGTTCCACGAACCCGGCGGGCAGGCGGATCTCGGCGGCCGGGAGGACGTCGGTGGTGGCGTGCACGGTGCCGCGCGGGTCGGCGAGCAGGGTCAGGAACGCGGCGTCGCGGTCGTCCGGGTCGCTGCCCGGGACCCTGGCGGGGAGCGGGAGGGAGGCGCCGGTCCCGATCGGGTCGAAGTACGCGGGGGCCTCGTCGGGGAGTTCGCCGGCCTCCAGGACGGTGTGCAGGACGCGGTAGTCGGTGTCGTGGTGCGTGCCGTGGAAGTAGCCCACGAGTCCGTCGGTCAGCTCGTTGCGTTCGCCGAGCCGTACCGGCCAGCGGTAGCCGGGGTAGGCGGGCGGCGCGGGGCTGCGGAGGTTCTCCCAGGACGGGTCGTCGTAGGGCGGGCCGTCGAGGTCGATCCCGAACCGGACCCGGGTCAGTGCGAGGGGCCGTCCGAGGAGGACGCTCGGGGTGTGCGGGGGTGCGGCGTCGCCGGTGGGGGCGGTGGTGGAGAGGGTCCGGTCGATGACGGTGAGCAGGGCGCGCAGCGCGGCCGGGCCCCGGTCGGGGGCGGCGAGCGCGCTCAGGAAGCCGTGCAGGTGGGGGTAGTCGGGTTGGAGTTGGTCGATCGTGTCGTAGTGCGAGTCCGGCAGTTTGTGCCAGGTGACCTGGGGGGTGCCGCTCGGGGGGAGGGTGGTGCGCAGTTCGCCGAGGGGGGCGCCGTCGGGGGCGTAGGCGTACAGGGCGCGGTCGAGGTAGCCGGGGACGAGCCAGGCGCAGACCGGGCTGGCGTCGGGGTCGCTCACCGTGGTGATGGGGTGGAGGTCGTCGTGTGCGTCGAGGAGGGTGAAGGCGGCGCGTGCGGGCTGGGTCAGGCGGGGGGTGAGTTGGGTGAAGCGGTACCAGGTGGGCGGGTTGATGGTCCAGTGGCCCTTGCTGTGGTCGTTCGGGTCCCGCCAGGAGGGGGTGAGTTCCTCGGGGAGTTCCGGGGCGAAGCGACGCGCGGGGACGCCGACGCCGATGACGTCGCCGGGTTCGTTGCCGAGGGCGAACTGGAGGGCGCGCGGGTCCGGGAAGATCGCGGGCAGGGCGTGTCCGAAGCGGTCGATGACGGCGAGCCGCGCGAAGGCGAACTGGCCCGCCCGCAGGGGCTGGTACGGGCTCTGGTTCCAGCCGGTGAACGGGCGGGGAAGGGCGCCCGGGTCGGGCGGCAGGGTGCGGCCGGTGGCGTCGGTGAGGGCGGTGCGCAGGTCGGGCGGCAGCTCGGAGTGCGGGTTGAGGGTGGCGGGAAGGGGAGCCCTGGCGGCGAGTTGTTCGGTGAATCCGGCCATGGGCTGGGAGAACCAGTCGGCGTCGTCCTCGATCTGCCGGGCGAGCGCGCGCAGTGCGGCGGCTCCGGGACCGGGGTGGGTGCGGGCGTACTGGCGCAGTGCGGCGGCGGTGGTGCTCGACGCGGTGGGGGCGAGGAACTGGCGGCCACTGAGGCTGAGGGGCACGGCGTGGGCTCCGGTGCCGAGCCAGTGGTAGGTGGTGCCGTCGAAGCTCCAGTTGGGTCGGTCGGCGGCACCACCGTCGGGGTCGCCGTGCCATTCGATGGGGAAGTAGTCGACCTTCCACTCGAAGAACAGGGGCTGCCAGGGCTGCCGCCATTGCGCGGTGTACGTCCCGGTGGTGCCGACGGCGTTGTGGTGCGGGTCGCGCATGGCCGCGGCGAGCGCGGTGACGTCGCCGGTGTAGCCGGTGGCGTGGGCGAGCGTCGGGGCGTTGGAGGAGCCGAGGTGGAACAGTTCACGCAGCAGCGCGGCGAGCACCTGAGCGAGTCCGTCGGGGGCCGGGACGTTCGGTGGCTTCGGTGTCTGTTCCTGTGTCGCGGAGACCGTGGTCCCGGCGACCCGCACGCCGGTGACGAGTGTGTCCGGCCAGCGGCAGTCGAGCGGCGGGTCGTCGTCCCGTTCACCGTCGTCGTAGGTGCCCTCGGGCACGCTGTACGGGTCGTCCGCGGTGATGTTCTCCGGGTCCGGCGGGGCGGGGCGGTCCTTGGTGCCCTTGATGACGACGACGGGGTCGTTGGGGCGGTGGTGGTCGGGCAGGACGGCCCGTTTGAGGACGACGTCACTGGTGGGGAGCCCGTGGTCCTGCTGGTACTCGGCGATGGCGGCGGCCAGTTGGTCGGGGGTGTCGCCCCAGGGGATGTTCTCGCGCCGGTTCGCGACGGCCGTGCGGCGGGCGGCGGCTTCGGTGGTCGCGGCGCTCACCTTCTCGTTCAGCTCCCGCCGGTACGCGCCCGGTTCCTCCCCCGGCGCGTCCGGGACCTTGGGCAGGTTCGCCGACCACCACAGGTCGTACAGGCGGCGCTCGGCGGCGATGAGGTCCTGTACGGCGGTGTCGTGCGCGGCCTGGTCCTGGTTGAGCTGGGCGAGGATCTGCGCGTGGGTGGCGCGCGGGGACCGGGGCCCGCTGCCGGGCGGGGACTGCTCCGCCTTCTCCAGGACCCAGGTGTATCCGGCCGGTGTGGGGGTGAACCAGGAGGCGTGCAGGGCTCGTTCGGCCGCGAACGCCCCGTCGGGTTCGTCCAGCAGATCCAGCACACCGGAGTGCACGGCGGACAGCAGCGCGGCCAGTTCCGGCGGTGACCCGGCCCTGCGGCCCGCGTGCTCCTTGAGGGCCTTGGTGGCCTGCTCGGTGTTGTTGCCGACGGCGATGCTGACGTAGTCGGGCCGGTCGGAGGCGGGCATGGCACTGCCCCTGCGCTGCCAGGCCACGTCCAGGGCGGTGCCGTGGCAGACCGTGCGGGCGGTGGCGGGCGCGGTGCCCGTGGGCTGCCAGCGCAGGGCGACCAGGCGGGCGGCGAGGTCGCCGGTGAGGGGGTCGGCGGCCGGGTCGCCGTACCAGCCCGCGACCAGGTAGTTCAGCTGGTGGGCGGTGTCCGGGTCGAGGTCGTCGGTGCGGTCGTGCACGGAGAAGACATCGGCGTTGTAGGGCTGGTAGGCGGCGAAGGTGGGCAGGCCGGGGCCGACGGCGGTCAGGAACAGGCCGCCGGGCGTGCCGGGTTCGCTCCACGCCCCGTCGGCGAGGTCGACGCGGCGGCCGATGCGGGTGAGGCGGCCGTCCTGGTCGAGGTAGGCGCTGGAGCCGTGGACCGGGTCCAGGTGGTCGCTCTCCACGATCCAGCCGGTGTCGGTGCGTGCTCCGGTCGCGGTGGCGATGGCCTGGCGGACGACGAGCCAGCGGTTGGGGACGAGCGGGAAGACGGGGACGCCGTCGCCCTTCGTGTCCACGCCGTGGGTGAGGGCCTGGGGCAGCTGCCAGTGCAGGTAGACGCCTTCGCGGTCGGGGTCGGTGTTGAAGGCGGTGTCGGTGTTGGAGAAGGCCGGCGGTTCGGGCGACAGATTGAGCCGGGTCAGCGCGTAGTTGGCCTGCCAGCGCTGGAAGACCTCGGCGTAGCGGACGCGTTCGTTGACGGTGAGCGCTTCGATCTGCATCGGGACGACGAGCGGCTGGCTGCCCGATGCTGCGGGGGGTGGCGTCACAGCGCGGTGCTGCCCTTCCTTCAGAGGTTCGGGGGTGTGGAGCGGGTGATGAGCTGGCGGCGGGGCGCGTTGACGAGCTGGACGGCGAGCCCGGCGGGCCCGAATCCGGTGGCGGCCTGCTGGCCGAGTGCGGTGAGCCGGGCGGCCAGCTGGTGCAGCAGTCCGTCCGGGGCGGCGGGCCGCAGGTCGAGGACGGCTCGCCGACCGGCGGGGTCGGTCCGCAGATAGGTGTCGAGTCCGTCGGCACCGGCGGGGTGGGGGAACTCCTCGCCGTCGATCTGCCGGGCGACGGGGGCGTCGACGCGCCGCAGGCCGATGACCCGCTTCCCGTCGAGGCTGGTGTCGATGCCGAACGACAGTCCCTCGGGCGGTTCGGCCAGTTCGATCTCGTCGGGGACCTCCGCGAACAGGACCAGCAGCGTCTCGGGGCCGAGGGTGTCCTGCCGCAGGACGGCGACGGGGGTGCGGGATTCGCCGTGTCCTCGGTAGGGGCGGACCAGCAGCCCCGGGCACTCGTGGACGAGCGCGGACCGGATGAGCAGCCCGGCGCGGGGGGTGGGGTCCTCGTCGTCGGTTCGTGCCCAGGGGGCGGCGATCCGGGCGAGGGCGGCGTCGTTCTCGCCGGTCAGGGCGATGCCCGCCGCCCCGGAGAGCAGCGCGGTGAGCCATCCGGGGTCGACGTAGAACAGGCGGAGCGACTCGGCGGGCAGGGCGCGTTCGTCGGGTACGAGGTCGGCGAAGGGGAGGTGGTGCAGCAGGCGCAGCCGCCGCAGCCAGGCGCTGATCGGGGCGGCGGTGTCCGCGAGCTGGGCGGTGAGGGCGGTGCGCAGGGCGGTCGGGGGGTCGGCGAGGAGCGCGGCGGTGCGTGCGGCCCGTCCGGCGCCGCGCCGACCGGCGGTGGGCGTGCGGGAGAAGGGTTCGGGCGGGGGCGCGTGCCGGGTCCCGGCGGTGTGGGTGCCCGCGCGCAGCAGACGGGCGGCGCTGCCGTCGGCGGCCAGGTCCGCGAGGAGGGCGGCGAAGGGGCGGGGGGTGAGGGCGCGGGCCGCCGCGTCGTCCGCTCCGGCCACGTCCAGCCCGACCGCCGCCAGCCGCTGGGCCAGGACCGCGGCCCGGTTGCGGGCCTTGAGGTGCCAGGCGGTGAGCATCGCGGCGAAGTCCGCGTCCGCGAGCGCCAGGGCACGGCCGAGCGTCCAGCCCGCGCCCCAGCCCGCGTCGAACAGTCCCCACGCCTTCTCGTATGTCATCAGCTGTGCCGCGCTCGTCCAGCCGGACGTGGGTGGGGTGGGCAGCGGCTGGGCCGGTTCGGCGGTGAGCGGGCCCCGGTACCAGGCGTAGCTGCGCTCGCCGGTCTCCAGGCCGTACGCCAGGGGAACCCGGCCCGAGGCCAGCCGGGCGCGGGCGGTGGTGTGCGCGTCGGGGTCGGTGCCGGGCGGCGGTGCGGCGGGGGGTGTGGGGAGGTGGAGCAGCAGATCGCGTGCGGTGCCGTCCGGGTCGAACAGGAAGTGCCGTACGCGTCCCGGGAAGCCGCCGCCGGGGGCCGGGTCGCTGGTGAAGGACCAGCTGTGCAGGGCGGCCAGGCGGACGCGTACATCGGCGGTGAGCCGTCCGGCGTCCGCGTCGGCGAGGATGGTGCGGCAGCCTTCCAGGGCGACGAGGTGGGCGGCGTAGCGGCTCTCGTGCTCGCGGTCGGGCAGCCGGTTGGCCAGGACGACGGCGTAGGTGCCCGCGGCGAGTTGTTCGCCGCGCAGTCCGGTGTCCGTGCGGACGTCGCGGACGTGGATCAGGTGGCGCAGTTCGTCGGTGCGGGGGACGACCGTGGCGAAGACGTCGCCGGGGATCTCGATCGTGCGGCAGGGCGCGGTCGGGTCGCCCTCGACGTGGCGGACGTGCGGATGCCGGATTCCGGGGGCGTCGGTGAGGAGTTCCGCGGCGGTCATGGTCACGGTCAGGCCGAGGGATTCGGGGTCGCCGGGCAGCTCGCCCGCCGCGAACAGCAGCAGTGCGAGCCAGGGTTCGTCGGGGGTGTCGTTCATCGTCCCGGGCTCGTCCGGGCGCCGCATCCAGGGCAGGAGGGGATCGGTGAGGGTGAGGTGCGCGAGGGTCGTGGAGTGGTCGGAGCGGGATTGGGGCGCCGGGTTGACGGCGTGCACCTGTGCGTCGGCGAGGGCGAACTGCGGTGCGCGGACCTCGAAGGTCTCCTCGACGGGCTTGAGGTAGTCCCCGGTGTTCCCGTCCACGCCGGGCAGGGTCTGGGTGGCTGTGATCCGGTAGAGCCCGGCGTCGATGGCGGGTTCGCGGTTGTCCTGGAAGCGCAGGACGAAGCCGGGGTCGGTGGCCGGTGCGGGGGCACGGTGCTGGTCCGTCATCGGGCGGCCCCTTCGGAGGCGGTGGCGGCGAACACGGTGTAGAGGGCGGCGGAGGCGCGGGTGTGGGGCGGCAGTTGCCAGTGCCCGCCGGCGACCGGTGTGTTGTCGTGCAGCTCCACGACGGTGACGGTCGCGTCGTCGCAGGCGACGAAGGCGCGGGCGGCGTCCGGGGCGAAGGTGACGGACAGCGGGGCCGCGTCGAGCGGCAGGATGCCGAGGAGGGTGCCGCCGTGGACGACGGAGACTCCGGCCGCGTGCAGCGTCCAGGCGCGGTCGGCGGGGTCGAGGGCGAGGGAGCGCGGGTCGGGGAGGTCGACGGCGACGGTGTGCTCGGCGATCGTGACGGGAGGCGAGCCCGCCCGCTCGTACACCGTGACCACCTGCGTCTGGTCGCCGATCTTGCGCAGCAGGATCGCGCGGCGGGCCGAGGTGGTGAGCATGGCCAGCGCGGTGCCGCGCTGCGGGAAGGACAGCGGGGTGTACGAGGTGCCCGGTGCCGGGACGGGCACCACCTGGATCTGGCCGTTGCTGCTGGCCTCCGCCCCGTAGACGTACACCCGGCCCGGCTCTCCCGGTGTGATGAGGACGGGGGTCGCGGGCCCGTACACGGTGCCGAGTTTCGTACCGGCCGAGGTGTCGTAGGTGACGGTCTTGCTGGCGTCCTTGGCGAGGACGTAGAGCCGTCCCGCTACGGCGTCCACGGCGATGCCGCCGAAGGACTGCACGTCCTGCGGGTCGACGCGGGTGAGGACGGGGTCACCGGTCCTGGAGAGGTCGAGGGAGACGGCCGCCATGGCCGCCGGACGGGCGACGACCGCGCGGGAGGTGTCATGGGTGATCGCGAGCAGCGTCGCCGGTCCGCTCAGCTGGCTGCCGGTGTAGGGCGGGCTGACCTGCTGGGCGACCACGTCGACGGCGGAGAGCTGGGCCGGGTCGGTCCCGGCCGCGTACAGCGTCGCCCCGTCCGCCGAGGTCACCGCGCGGTAGGGGCCGGGCTGCCCGACCGGGACGCGGCCGATGACCGCTGTCGTGTCCGGGTCGACGGCCAGGATCGTCCCGGTGGTGTCGTCGAGGACGAGGACGACGGGGCCGGGCGCGGGTGGCGTGTGGTCCTCGGTGAGCAGCAGCGGGTCCGCGTCGAGCCCGGCGGTACGGGCCTGCCCGGCGTAGTCGCCGACCGTGCCGTTGGTCAGCGGGATCTCGGGGCACAGGTCGGCGAGGACGCCGTGCAGGCGGGTGCGGGCCGAGGCGGCGGTGAGGGTGGCGAGCTGGTCGGCGAGGACGCCCACGCCCGCGCCGGGCGGTGCGGCGAGTGCCACGGGTGAGCCGGTGGGCGGTGCGCCGGGGTCGAGGGGCAGGGCGGCGTCGGGGCTGAGCTTCTCCCAGGCGAGGGCGCTCTCGGCGATCGGTCCGAGGTCCTGGCCGATGATCCGGGGCGGGGGGACGGTGACGCGCAGACCGGTGAGGTGGTCCAGCAGCGGGTCCTCGCCGAGCGTCTTGTCCTGGGGGACGTCGGGATCGCCCCACAGGGCGAAGGGCACATTGCCGTGCTCGGTGTCGATGAGCCACTTGTCCTCGTCGGGCAGTGCGCGCCAGGCGGCGGCCAGGCCCCGGCGGGTGTCGCTGTAGTCGACGGTGAGGTGCAGCAGCCCGTCGACGCCCTTCTTCTTCATGGGCCGGATGTCGACGGTGCTGTCGCCCTGCGGGGCGCGCTCGTTGAACCGGACCTGTGCGGTGGGCACGACGGTGGTGACGGCGAAGGAGAAGCCCGACGGGTCGGCCAGCCATGGCTCGGTACCTGCCTCGATCCGGGCGGCCCGCAGGGCCGGGTCGGCGTCGGGGTCGGTGAGCAGCCCGGTGAGCGGGTGGGCGGTCAGCGGTGCCTCGGGCGGCAGGAGTTGGGTGCGGAACTCGTCCCAGGTGAGCGCGGCCGGTCCGGACAGCGGGGCGCCGAACTTGACGGTGACGGTGATGAAGAGGAATTTCGCGGTGACCGTGCCGCCGGTGGGCGGCCCCCACAGGTCGAGGGAGGCACCGATCTCGCCGCTCAGGGTGAACAGCAGTTTCACGCGGGCGCCTACGCGGATGGAGATCCCGGCGCGGAAGTGCAGGGGCGCCCACTGGATCAGCAGGTTGGCCTGTGCCGTCAGCCATGCCTCGACATTGCCCGCCTTGTAGCGCACATCCAGCGAACCGCCCGCCATGACGGCGTTGGGCGTGAGCGCGAAGTAGGCGCCGCCGCTGACGGTGACGGCCGAGCCGACGGACCAGGTGAAGCCCAGCCGGGGCACGACCGGGTAGTACGCCGGGACCGGCTTGTAGTCGGGGTGGTAGCCGCCGACCGTGAGCACGAAGTCCCCGGCGTGGGGGCTCGGCCCGAACCAGGAGGAGAACGCGAAACCGCCGGTCAGCACGCAGGACGGGTCGATGACATAGGAGTCCACGAGCTGGGCGGTGGCGGCGAGTTCCCCGCGGGCGGACTGGTAGACGATCCGCAGGTCGACCCCGATGCGCGCGTATTTCTTCGTGCCCTCCTTCGGGAAGCTGGCGGTGGCCCGGCCCAGGAGCGCGACGGTGAGCCCGGCACCGGCCTCCAGGAGCAGCAGCACCCGGGCACGGATGAACTCGAAGGAGGTGAAGTCGAGGCCCCCGGCGAGCCAGATCTGCCCCTGCCGGTCGGTCACCCAGGGGTTGGGCCCGTCGGTGAGCTGGCCGAGTGCCGCCATGGGGTCGTCGGGCAGGCCGCCGTCGAGCCCGGCGACGAAGGGGAACTGACCGACCTGGTCCTGGGCGGGAATCCGTACGGAGCTGTTGTAGCCGAAGCCCAGGGCGACGCCGGTGACCCGGAAGGGCGGGGGGCCGCCGAACGCGGCCGTGGCCCGGCCGAAGACGAACATCGACGTCTCGCCGCCGGTCCGGCGCTGGTAGGCACCGAGCGCCATGACGCCGAAGGTGGGCATCTCGACGGTGAGTCCGCCCTGCACCATCAGGTCGTAGCCGGGCCGCCGCCGGTCGACCAGGGCACCGGCGACGGTCAGCGGGGGCCGTACGAACCGCACGCCCAGGCCGTCAAGACGCACCTGGACGGGCAGGGCGCCGTCCGTAAGACCGATACCGAGGGCGAGCCCCGCCACCGACAGGGAGAAGCCCGCGGCGGTCAGCGCGCCGTCCACGCCCATCCAGAGGGTGCCGTCGTCGTAGGAGACACCGATCCGGTACACCGACAGCGGGCCGATGTCGCGGCCGATGTCGACCCAGGCGCCGACGCCGTTGCCGCCGGAACCCCCCGCCTCGGCGCGGGTCGCGGGTGGCTGGGAACCGGACTGCCGCCCCAGTGGCACGGTGAGGGCACCCTGTGTACCGCCGGGGAGGGTGTAGTCCACGCCGAGCACTCCGCCGCCCGGGAGGCCGCCGGCCTGGTCCACGGCGGGGAAGGCGGGCAGCTGGGCGGCCGTGACGACGTCGTTGAGCGCGTCCAGCAGCGTCTTCTTGACCGGTGCCGAGGTGTACAGCGCGCGGACGGCCGCCAGCCGCAGGTCCGCCTCCTTCGGTACGGCACCGCTGAGCAGCGGCAGGTCCGCAAGACCCGCGTCCACGGTGGCCCGTACCTGCACACAGCAGATCAGGCCCGTGACATCGCGCACCGGCGCGAACACCACGGTCAGCGGCCCGACGGTGGCGGCGAGCAGCGGCCCGGTCCGGGAGTCGTAGGCGAGCGTCACTTCCCGCAACTCGGGGCGCAGCGCGGGCGGGAGGTCCGCCACGAGTTGCTCCGCGCCGGACCAGCCGAGGGCCGTGCCGAGGTCGGCGAGGGACAGTCCGCCGCCTTCCTCGGTCTTCCAGGTGCCGCGCAGGGCCCAGGTGCTCTGTGTACCGGTGGAGCGGTCGAACTCACCGGAGAACCACATGCGTGGCTCGTCCGGCTCGAGAACGAATCCGGCGTCCACGGACAGCGTGAATTCGCTTCCGCCACCGGAGGTATTGCGATGGAAGTAGATGAGCAGTTCGGTCGCGAGACCACCGAATTCCGTCCCGGCGGCGACGGTGAAGGTCCAGTCGCTTTCGTCGGGTCCGGTGAGGATTTCGAGCGTCAGTCGCCGCAGCGTGAGATTGCGCAAACCGTCCGGGATCTCGTCGCCCGCGCCCCATTGGGAGGCGATCCACTCGATCAGCGCGCCGACGGGAATGTCGGTGACACTGCCCCGGAGCCGCTGATAGCCGTTCTCGTCGTACCAGAGGGTGAGTTCGATTTCCTTGCCGCCGATGACGACCGGGTCGATGTCGTCGGCCGCCTGCACCGACGACATGGACCCGGGCGCGGCCGTGTCCACGGCCTCTTGGGCGGACGCGGGATCCACGATGCGGTACTTGCCGTCCTGCTCCCGCTTCTTCCAGTCCTGGGCCCGTAATCGCCAGGGCTCAAGCCGGTCGTCCGTGACCACGAGGAGATAGGCGTCGATGAATTTCTTGCCCTCCGCCTGGAGGGTGTCCGGATCGGCGAGATACCTCTCCAGCAGCCGGAACGCTTCCTGACGGGCCTTGAACCGCTGGTCCCCGATGATGGGTGCGCAGGTTCGCTCGAACCCGTCCTTCGGGTCGTCGAACCGCTTGTCCCCCTCCGGTCCGATGAAGAGGTTCGCCGGAAGCCACTCGTAGATACTGAGCAGATCGTCCCGCCCGTCCGGGCTCAGCTGCGCCGTCGCGTCGTGCTCGTACTCCGAGTTCTTGAACTTCTCCGCGAACTCCTGGAAGTGTTCCGATTTGACCTTCAGATCCGTGTACCGGTCGGTGTTGCTCTGGATGGCCTGCACCAGCTTCAGCAGTGTCGCTTTGAGCGGCACGGGTCCCGACGGGTTGTTGTACTCCGTCTCGAGGACCTTGTTCCAGAACTCCATGATTTTGCTGCACGGGATGACGTGGTGCCGTGAGAGACCGATACCACCGGGCTTCAGCTTGTCCAGGTCGTCCGGATCGCGTGAATCGAGCTTCTGCTCATAGGGGCTGCCGGCTCGTTTGGGCGTGGGGGGCTTGCCGGGCTGCCTACTGATCGGAGTCCCGAGGTTCGCCTTTTCTTTCACGGCAGTCCTTCCGGAGACAAGGGACGCAGTGTGTGATCGGCGCGAGGGGGCGGTCGCGCGACGGGGCGGTTCGTCACAGGCCGGACGTCAGCCGAACGGCCGTCCTCAACGGCACGGCCCGTCACGGCATCTCACCGCACGGATCATATGACTGGCATCGCGAATACCCGTCAATGGCGGGTATCAAGGGAAAACTGGCTCAATGTCCGCTGATGTATCGATTCTGCGCTGTGTGGTCACTTCCCGTCGCCGGGCCGGACCAGTGGGAGGAAGACCGTGTCGACGATCTCCTCGATCACCTCGGGAGCAACCGGACGCAGTGTCATCATCGTCTCGCCCCGCAGCAGATCGAAGGGGAGCGCGGCGATCCGCGGGGTGAGTCTGGACGGGTCGATCTCACCGCGCGCGATGGCGCGCTCCATGATCTCGTCGCGTCCGGAGCGGCGCCCGGCGATGATCCGTTCCCGCAGTTCGGTGAAGCTGGACTCGGTCTCGGCGAAGTATCCGGCCAGCAGCAGGCTGAGCTGGGCCAGCACCGGACCCTGTCGCTCACTCGCCTCGGTGAGTGTGGCGATCAGGTCGCCACGCAGGGACCCGGTGTCGGCCGGGGCGGTCAGCTGGATGACATTGCGGCGCACGACGGCCGCCTCCACCAGCTCCCGCTTGTCCGCCCAGCGCCGGTAGAGCACCGGTTTGCTGGTGCCCGCGCGCCGGGCGACGGAGTCGATGGTGAGGTTCGTGTAGCCCCGCTCGTTCAGCTCGTCCCAGGCGGCGTCGAGGATCGCCGCCTCGAGCGCTTCGCCACGCCGTCGTCCCACGACACTCCTTAGAGCCTTTGACGTTTCTTATCGGCACACTCTACTGTCGAGATAAGAAACGTGCCCGTATCTTATCGAGAGGGAGTCGTCGTCATGGAGTCCTTAACGCGGCCGACCGGGACCGGAAGCACGGACAGGAGGGTGAACGGGCGGCTCATCGGCCTGCTGACCGTCCTGGTCCTGGTGAACTTCGTGGTCGACTCGGCCATCACCGCACCCCTCGTCGTCCTCCCCGAGATGCTCGACCACTTCGGCACCGACCAGGCCGCCTGGCTCAACGCCACCGCCATGCTGGCGGGCGTCATGTGGGCGCCACTGCTCGGCAAGAGCGCCGACCTCCACGGCCGACGCAAGGTGCTCGTGCTCACCCTGCTGCTGAGCTGTGCGGGCGCCCTGCTGTGCGCCGTGGCGCCCGGCCTGTGGCTGTTCGTGCCGGGGCGCATGCTCCAGGGGGCGTCCCTCGCCGCGATCTTCCTGTCGGTCGCCATCGTGCGCGGGGCCTTCCCGTCCCGTACCGCGATGATCGCCGTCGGTGTCGTGACCTCCGGCTCCGCGGTGCTCAATATCGCGTCCCGCTTCCTCATCGAGGACCTGGCCTCGAAGTACGGCTTCCAGGTCCTGTTCCTCGTCTCGGCCTCCGTCGCGGTCGTGATGGCCGGATGCGTGCACCGGTTCGTTCCCGAGTCCCCGGCCCGGACGCCGGGCCGGATCGACTTCGGCGGTGCCCTCCTCCTCGGCGCGGGACTCGGCGGGGTCCTCGGCTACATCAGCCTCGGCTCCGACTTCGGCTGGCTCGCCGTCGGCCCGCTGGCCCTCCTCGCCGTCGGTGTCACGGCCTCGGCCCGGTGGTTCCTGGTGTCGAGCCGCAAGCCCGACCCCCTGATCGACATCAGGGACCTCCGCGGCCCCCTGGCGCTGCTGCTTCTCGTGGTCTTCCTCGCCTCCGGTTCGTACCAGAGCATGCTCCAGCTCATCCCGCTCATCGGCGATGTGTCCGCGGATCAGCGGCTCGGTTACGGGCTGGCCGATCAGGGGTCGGTGGCGCTGCTCCTGGCCGCGCCCGGACTCGGTGTCACCCTCGGCGGCCCCACCGCGGGCTGGCTCGCCGGCCGTGTCGGACCAGCCCGGACCCTGGCCGCCGCGGTGGTCCTCGGCACGGCGGTGACTCTGGGGATGTTCCTCGGCGTCTCCCGCCTCCCCGCCGCGCTGTGCTGTGCCTTCCTCCTCGGGGCCACCGTGGGAGCGCTCGGCACCTCCGGCTTCAACATGGCGGGCAGCCTCGCGCCCCCCGAACGCCAGGGCATCGTCTCCAGTCTGGTCATGGTGATGGTCTCGATCGGCTCGGTCGCCCTGAACTTCGTGGGCGCCGCCGTCCTCGCGTCGACCTCCGTCGCCGTCGACGGCGAGACGGTCAACTCCGCCACCGGAGTCCTCGCCTACATCGGCATCGCGTCCGGCACCTTCGCCCTCGCCGCCGTACTGGCCGTCCTGCTCGCACGCGACACCAAGGTGAGGAACTGAACATGCACAGGAACACAGCACCCCTGGGTACGGTCCTGATCTCCGGCGCCGGTATCGCCGGTCCCGCCACGGCGTACTGGCTGCGCCGGTACGGGTTCGCGGTGACGCTGGTGGAGAAGTCCACCGCCCTGCGCGACGGCGGCTATCCGGTCGATGTCCGGGGCACCGCGGTGGAGGTCGCCCGCCGGATGGGAATCCTCCCGAGCCTGCGGGACGCCCATGTCGAGACACGCCGACTGACCTTCCTGCACCCCGACGGCCGCGAGATCGCCGTGGTCCACCCACAGGCGGTGGCGGGCGGCGTCGAGGGACAGGACGTCGAACTGCCACGCGGACACCTCATGGACATCCTGTACGGGACCGTCCGCGACGACGTGGAGATCCTGTACGGCGACTCCATCGCCCTGCTCACCGAGCGCGAGCACGGTGTCGAGGTCGCCTTCCGCAGCGGTGTCCGACGCCGCTTCGACCTGGTCGTCGGCGCGGACGGACTCCACTCGCACACCCGCGGGCTGGTCCTCGGCCCCGAGCCGCGGTTCCGCCGCCATCTCGGCTACTGCTTCGCCGTCTTCACCCTGCCCAACGCCTGGGGACTCTCCCACGAGGGACTCATATGGAACACCCCAGGACGGGCCGCGGCGCTCTACGCCGTCAAGGACAGCGACCACCTGCACGCCTTCCTCACCCTCGCCCATCCCGACCCGCGTCCGCCGGAGGACTTCCATGACCTCATCGCCACCGCGTTCGCCCACGACGGCTGGCACATCCCCGCCATGGTCGACGCGCTGCGCCACGCGGACGACCCCTTCTTCGACACCGTGAGCCAGATCCATCTGCCCCGCTGGTCCCGGGGCCGCGTCGCACTCGTCGGCGACGCCGCCTACGCCCCGTCGTTCCTGACCGGCCAGGGCACCAGCCTCGCCCTCGTCGGCGCCTACATGCTGGCCCGCGCCCTCGCCGAGCACCACGACCACACCACCGCCTTCAGCGCCTACGAACACGGAATCCGCGCGTTCGTGGAACTGAACCAGGCCCAGGTCGGCGCGGGCGCCGCCGCGCTCTTCCCCACCACCGCCGAAGCCCTGGAACGACGCAACGACCGGCTCCGCGGCCTCACCGCCCTGCCCCCGAGCGCCGGGCGCCCGGCCCACACCGCCCTCACCCTGCCGGAGCCGTCAGCCCCGTGAAGCGGGCGGCTGGGGAGTGCCACCTGACCGGTGTTCCGGGGCCGACCGGCAAGTGCGGCCACAGAACGCAGCGGGCAGCCGGGGAAGGCGCCGCGCCGGAAAGGCACTCGGCTACGGCAGCCCGTCCGCGGCACGAGCCACCGGCACACCGCCCCGTACCCACTCCCCCGCCTTCATCACCCCGGCGATCCGCTCCGCGTAGCCCTCGAAGTCGTACGGGTCTCCGGTGATCAGGGTCAGGTCGGCGCGTCGGCCCTCGCTGATCTCGCCGCGGTCGGCGGCGAGGCCGAGCAGGTCGGCCGCGGACGACGTGGCGGCGTACAGGGTCTGCTGCGGGGTGAGGCCCACGCCGCGCATGAGGGTCAGTTCGCGGAGGTTGTCGCCGTGGGCCACCACACCGCTGTCGGTGCCCATGGCGATCCGGACGCCCGCGGCGACGGCCCGTTCGACCGAGCGGCGGTGCACGTCCTGGACCGCGCGGGCCTTCTCGGCGACCGCGGCGGGCAGACGGGCGCCCGCGTCGATGGCCTCCACGAGGGAGGTGGCGACCAGCAGCGTGGGCACCAGCCACGCCCGCTTCTCCAGCAGCAGTTCGATGCATTCGTCGTCCAGGAACACCCCGTGCTCGATGGAGCGCACCCCGGCCCGCAGCGCGTTCTTGATGCCCGCCGCGCCCTGGGCGTGAGCCATGACGGACAGTCCGGCGGTCGCCGCCTCCGTCACGCACATGGCCAGTTCCTCGGGGCTGAACTGCGGATGCCTGGGGTCGTCGCGGGGCGAGAGGACACCGCCGCTGGCGCACACCTTGATGACGTCCGCGCCCGCGCGCACCAACTCCCGTACCCGGCGCCGCATGTCCTCCGGTCCGTCCACGACCGGCTCCGGGCGGCCGGGGTGGGCGGCGAACAGCGGGAGACAGCCGCCGGTGACCAGCCAGCCGTCCGCGTGTCCGCCGGTCTGGCTCAGCATGGTCACCGCGATCCGCAGATCGGGACCGGATATCAGCCCGTCGGCGACGGCCTGCCGCACCCCGAGGTCGGCGCCGCCCGCGTCCCGGACGGTGGTGATACCCCGGTCCAGGGTACGTTCCAGGTTCCGTCCGGCCGCGTAGAACTGGTACGAGAACGGCTCGTCCAGCCGGGCCAGTGTGTCGGCGCCGGAGAGCACGCTGTGCACATGGGTGTCGATGAGGCCGGGCAGCACGGTGGTCCCGGCGAGGTCGTAGGCGGTGTCGCCGTCCCCCGTACCGGCGGACGCGAGGGCCGTGATCAGCCCGGTGGCGCCGTCGACCACGATATCGGCGGCGAACGGGGCGGCCCCGGTGCCGTCGAAGACCGCGGCTCCGTGCAGGACGCTGCGCATGGGTGTGCTGCCTTCCGCTCGGTGTGATGAGCCCGGCCTCGACCGGCCGGGCCCTGGTGTACGCCCCGCTGTCAGTCCCCGGACCCCGGTGGTGCCGTCCGCTCCAGGCGTCCCCAGGCCATGCCCAGATGGTCGGCGAGGGCCTGGGCGGCGGCGACATAGCTGTCACTGAGGGCCGTCGGGCGGTCGAGGTAGAGGGAGAGGACGCCCACCACCCGCTCGCCGGAGAGCATCGGCAGGGTCAGGAAGGTGACATATCCCTCGTCCCGCACCAGATCGTGCGCCCAGGCCATCAGCCGGTCGGTGCGGGCGTCGGGCACGAGGACGTGCTGCCGGGTCTCGATGACCTTCTGCACGACGGGCAGCCCGCGCTGCTCCTTGGCCCGGCTGATCGTCGCGTCCACGTACGACGCCGACAGCCCCCGGGCGCGTGTGCTGCGCAGTTCCTCGCCCTCGGGGTCGAGGATCGAGGCGAGCGCGCGGTCGGCGGAGAGTGCCTCGGTCGCCAGCCGACATGCCTCGTCGAGGAGTTCCTCGGCGCCGCCGGGGGCGGGGCGGCGCAGCAGGAAGGCGGTGATCTGCTCGGTGTCGACGTCCGGGTCGCCCTCCGTCTGCGGGGGCGAACCGTCGGCGGCCACCTCGGAGATGAGGTGGCAGGACTGCGCGGCCCGCACCTGCGGGTGGCCCTCGACCTCCCGGACGAAGAACTCCAGCGCGCTCGCGTCGTCGGGGAAGGCCGCCAGCACGGTCAGGTCGTAGGCGCCGGTCGACAGGTGCACGCTGTCCACCTCGCTCCTGCGGGCCAGCGACCGCGCCACCTCGAACCGGTGTCCCGGCTCGGCGTGCACCAGATACAGCATCCGGCTGGGCCGCTCGCCGGCGCCCTCGGCGACCACGACTTCGAGGCGTACCGCCTTGCTGCCGAGCAGCCGGGCGATCCGGGTCCGTACGGTCTTCTCCGAGACGCCCAGACGGCGGGCGAGGGCGACATTGGTCATCCGGGCGTCCTGCTCAAGGCAGCGCACGAGTTCCTGGTCGATGGTGTCCAACATGCGCCGACCCTACCCTCCCCCACTCCCCCGTATGCCGATTATCGGACCTCATCGGTCGCCCGTGGTCCGCTTCTCGGACCCTAGGGGACAGGAAGCGGCGACGGAAGAGGCCGACGCGGAGGAATGCGTCGCCGGGGCACATCGACCGAAACCATCGACCGAATACGCCATCCACCCCCTTGACGGCCCCGAAATACGGCCCTTACCTTCCACTCATCGGCCGAGATTCGGACCGACGCCTCCGAAATTCGGGAGATGGTATGCCGTATGGATCGCAGGGCAGGCTGCACCGGCTCACCGGCCCCTGCTCCGCCTGGATCGCCCACCACGCCGGATGGGGCTACAGCAACGCCGGTCTGATCGTGGGCCGCAGCGGCTCACTGCTCGTGGACACCCTCTTCGATCTGCGGCTGACCGGGGCGATGCTCGCGGCCATGGCCCCCGCCGTGCGGGACGGCCCGCTGCGGACCGTGGTCAACACCCACGCCAACGGCGACCACTACTTCGGCAACCAGCTCGTGCCCGATGCCGAGATCATCGCCTCCGCCAGCGCGGCGGCCCACATGGTGCAGGAGGATGTGGAGTCGCTCCGCGCCGACCTGCGCGCCCCCGGCCCGCACGGCGACCATCTGCGCCAGGTCTTCGGCGGCTTCGACTTCGACGGCATCACCGTCACCCCGCCGACCCGCACCTTCGACGGCGAACTCACCCTCGACCTCGGCGGCGTCGAGGTGCGCTGCCTGACCGTCGGCCCCGCCCACACCGAGGGGGACGTGATCGTCCACGTCCCCGCCGCCCGCACGGTCTACGTCGGCGACCTGCTGTTCTCCGGCGGCACACCCGTCGCCTGGGCCGGACCCCTGTCCGGCTGGATCGCCGCCTGCGACCGCATCCTCGCCCTCGGCGCGGACACCGTCGTCCCCGGCCACGGCCCCGTCACCGGCCCGCACGCCCTGCGCGAGACCCGCGCCTACCTCACCCTCGTCGAGGAGGCCGCCACCGCCGGCTTCCACGCGGGCCGCTCCCAGGCGGAGACGGTGGCCGCCCTCCGCCTCGGACGCTTCGGCGCCTGGAGCGAACCCGGCCGCCTGGTGCAGAACGTGGCCGCCGTCTACCGGCACCTCGACCCCGCCCTCCCGCACGTCCCGCACGCCGAACTGATGATGCGCATGGGCGACTACGAGGCCGCCTTCCGCCCCGAGACCGACGCCCCCGTCCCCGAGGGGGTCCGACACCGATGCGCTGGATGACGTACGACTGCCCCCGCACCGGACCACGGACCGGGCTCCTGTCCGGAGACGGACTCCACCTCCTGCCCGGCACCACCACTCTCCTCGACCTCCTCGGCGACGACGGCGAACGGCTCAGCGCCGCCGCCGAACAGGCCCTCACCGACCCGGCCGACATCGTCACCCCCGACCCCGCCCGCACCGGCCCCCCGCTGCGGCCCCCGTCCATCCGCGAGAGCGTCGGATTCCTCGACCACGTCCGCAACACCAGCCCCACCCGCGCCCTCGACCCGCGCTTCACCGAGTTCCCGCCGTTCTACTTCTCCAACCCCGCCGCCGTCACCGGCCCCTACACCGACATCCCACTCTTCCCCGGCACCGCACGCTTCGACTACGAACTGGAGGTCGGCGCGGTCATCGGCCTCCCCGCGCGGGACGTCAAGCCCGAGCACGCACACCGGCACATCGCCGGGTACGTCCTGTTCTGCGACTGGAGCGCCCGGGACCTCCAGCTCCATGAGATGGGCCTCGGCCTCGGCCCCGCCAAGGGCAAGGACGGCGCCAACACCCTGGGGCCCTACCTCGTCACCCCGGACGTACTCGCCCACCACCGAGCCAACGGCACCCATGACACCTACGACACTTACGACTTGGAGATGACCGCCGAGGTCAACGGCGTCCGCACCAGCAGCGGCCGGCTCTCCGCAATGGACTGGACGTTCGCCGACATGATCGCCTACATGTCACGCGGCACCACCCTGCGTCCCGGCGAACTGATCGGTTCCGGGACCGTGCCCTCCGGGTGTCTCCTGGAGGCGTTCGTCCAGCGCCCGGCCGCCTTCCGGGGCTGGCTCCAGCCGGGAGACGTGGTCCGGCTGGAGGTCCAGGAACTGGGCCACACCCTCCAGACCGTCCTGCCCGGTCCCGCCCCCCATCCCCTGCGCCCCCTCACGCCCGAACACCGCCGCTAGCCCCTCCCCTCCCCCGCACCCACCGCCACCCGAGAAGGACCACGCCATGCCCGACCAGCCTCCCCGTACCTCAAGACCCGGTCTGCGCTCCGGTGCCGTCGGCATCATCCCGGTAGCCTTCGTCTCCGTCGCCACCATCGCACCGGCCGCCAGCCTCTACGCCGGAATGCTGCTGGTGGCCCCCTACGGCCGGGGCAGCACCCCGTTCGCCGTGGTCCTCAGCCTCGTCGCCTGTCTGATGGTGGCCACCAGCATCGGCCAGCTCGCCCGCCATCTGCCGTCCGCCGGAGGGCTCTACACCTACAACGTCGCCGGACTGGGCCGCGCGGCCGGATTCCTGGTCGGCTGGATCTACCTCCTGGCCTACCTCCTCCTGCCCACCATCGCCGCCCTCATCTTCGGCTACGGCCTCGGCAGCTATCTGGAGCACCGCTTCGGCTTCCCGTCCTGGACCTGGGCGCCCATCGTGGTCGTCAGCACCCTTCTCGCGCTCGCCCTCGCCTACCGCAGCATCAAGCACTCCAGCCGGGTCGGCATCGCGCTAGGTGTATTGCCCCGGGAGGTTGTGGACGGGTGACGCAGGTCTCGGCTGAGGGATCTTGAACAGGTGAGGGCCTTCCGGGTTCGGTGTGGATTGCGACGTCTACACCAACCAGCAGAAGGCCCTCATGCCCCACCGTAATGCACCCCTGACCGAACTCGGACGGCTGCGTCTGGCCCGTTGCGTGGTCGAGGACGGCTGGCCGCTGCGCCGGGCCGCGGAACGCTTCCAGGTCTCGCCCACCACGGCCCAGCGGTGGGCGAGCCGCTACCGGGCGCTGGGCGAGGCGGGCATGAGCGATCACTCGTCCCGCCCGCACCACAGCCCCCGGCGGACACCGACCCGGACCGAACGCCGGATCATCAAGGTCAGGGTCCTGCGCCGCTGGGGCCCGGCCCGTATCGCCCACCTCCTCGGCCTCGTCCCCTCCACCGTCCACCGCGTGCTGACCCGCTACCGTCTGGCCCGCCTCTCGCATCTCGACCGCGCGACGGGACGGGTCGTACGCCGCTACGAACGCGACAGACCCGGCGAACTCATCCATGTCGACATCAAGAAGCTCGGCAACATCCCCGACGGCGGCGGCCACAGGGCCCTTGGCCGCCCGGCGGGCCGCAGGAACCGCTCCGGGGCCGGCTACAGCTACATCCACACCGCCGTCGACGACCACTCCCGCCTCGCCTACAGCGAGATCCTGCCCGACGAGCGCAAGGA
>NZ_JBEZLM010000018.1:0-200852 GCF_040652095.1 Streptomyces sp. NPDC048290 | reverse complement strand
GCCCTCGTAGCGGAGCTACTAGGGCTTTTGTCCGGTGCGGCGAGAGTGCGTGCCGGGCGTCGCGACGCCACGGAGATCCGTCAGACACCCCCTAGACGGCGCCGAACCGGATTCCCGGCGGGAGGAGCGGGCGTGAGGGCATGGGAACGTACCCGGGCCGGTGCGGCGGTGGCCCTGGCCGGCGTACTGCTGACGGGGTGCGGCATCAGCGGGACCGACCCGGTGGAGGCGGGCGGCCCCGCGGTGATCGACCTGAACCTGTCCCCGGAGAGCTGGACCATGGTGTTCCTGCGCTCCCCCAGCGGGCGGCTGGTGCCGGTGTTCCGGGAACGGGACTGGGGCGGCGGGCCGGTGGAGGACCGGGTCCTGGTCGCGGAGGCGGTACAGACGCTGTTCGAGGGCCCGACGAAAGACGAGAGCCTGACCGGGCTGACCAGCACGACGGTCCGTCTCCCGGCGGAACCGCCGGTGGGGGCGTCCATCGACAGCGAGTTCGGGCTGACCCTACGGCTGCCGCTGCCGCTCGCCTCCCTGGACGACACCGCCCTGCGGCAGGTGGTGTGCACGGCGGCGATGGCCCACGACCGGCGGGGCTGGACCCAGGTCACCCTGGCGGGCACCGACGGCGCGATGGAGGGCACACCGTGCGACGCGGCGATCAATGTGGTGCCGAGCACGGTCCGTCCTTCGATGAAGGAGTATCCGGGAGTGGGGGCGGAGCGCTCTGGGAGTCAGCCGGAACGCTGGTAAGCAGGGCCTCGGGGAAGCCTATGCACGGGACCGCTTGACGGGCCGAGCGGCCCGAGCGGCACCTGCGCGGTCCCACGGGACGGAGGGACTCCCCCCGCGGTGCTCGCGGTGGCCGCGGTACCTGCCTGACGAGGTGACGGCGTCAGACGGGGACCGCGGCCCGGTCGCCCCTCAGCGGCGGGACGACCATGGCGCGCGGCCCGCCGGTCCGCCGTCCGGACCGGTGACAGTTCGCGCCTGGCGGTGGGGCTCCCTGCTTCCGTTCAGGGGCCCCACGGTCTCCGCCCGCATGACCTGGTGGGGATCGACGGGCGGAGTGGCGCCTGCCGGTGAGTCAGGGAGGCCCACCAGGCAGGCGGTCCAGGCAGCACGAGCGCGGCCGTGGGGGGAAGCGGGCACCATCACCCGGCTCCCTCCCCGGGCACCGCGAGCCGGCACCAGGTCCGGGCTCCGCCGTCGCTGGTCCCCCATGCTCCGTGGCGCCCGGCGGCGGTGGCCTGGACCAGCAGCAGGCCCCGCCCGGACTCCGCGGGCTCGTCCGGCTGTGTCACGGGGGTCGCGTCGCCGGGCATTCCGTCGATGACCTCCACCAGGAGAGAGGCGTTCCGGAGCGTCAGCAGGACCTGGATCTGCCGGGTGCCGCTGTGGCACAGCGCGTTCGTGACCAGTTCGGACAGGACGAGGGTCACGTCGTCCATGAGTTCGGGGAGTCCGGCGTGCCGTAGCTTCGCGGCGGCGATCCGGCGCAGGAAGCCGACGAGGGCGGAGTCCTCCGGGCGGGGCGGGGCGCCACGGTCTCGCGGTGTGACCTCGATCCGCTGGTCCATCACTGTTCCGGTGCGGTGAGGAGCCGCGCGAGGGTGGGCTGTTGTCGGCATCGTCGTCGGCCTCTTCGTCGTCGTTCGAGTGGCCCGGTTCAGGGGGGTGCCGGGTCGCATGCCTTCGGGAGCGGGCCCCCGTGCGGCTGATACTCACTCAATCGCGATGCGCGATTCGGGGTAAGGCGGCACAGTGGAGTCTCGGTTGAACTGGTTGAACACCTTGGGAGTCATCGATGGCTCGACGCCTGCGAACACCGAACGCCGCTCTGGCCGAGCTGATGCGCTCGGAGGGAATCGAGAACGAGCAACTCGCACGCAGGATCAATGCAGCCGGCCGTGAACTCGGACTGACCCTGCGCTACGACAAGTCGTCCGTTTCCCACTGGCTCGCCGGGTCCGTCCCCAGGGCCGAAGTGCGACCCGCCGTCGTAGAGGCGTTCTCCCGCTTGGTGGGACGGCCCGTCACATGTGAGGAGATCGGTTGGCCGAACCCCCCGGTCGCCGACCAGGACGCGGTGACAGGAGTGATCGACCTGAGCCGAGCGGACATGGACCCGTCCCGCCGGGGGGTCCTCAAGGGCGGAATGTACGCGGCGGCGCTGGCCGTGCCCCGCTTCGAGGACGCGACGGGCCGCCTGGAAGCCGTGCGAGCCGGCCGGACCGTGCATATCGGGCGCTCGGACGTCGCGACCGTACGCACGATGACGGAGAAGATCGCCGACATCCTCGACCAGGTCGGTGCCGCGCACGCCCGCCCGATGGCCGCCGCCTTCCTGGTCAACACGGCGGGCCCCTACCTCCGCGCGAACGGCGCGGACGCGGTCGTGCGCGACATGCGGGCCGCCGTCGCCGATCTCGTGTACCTGACCGGCTGGATGGCGATGTACGAGGATCAGCAGGGCCTCGGGCAGAAGTACTACAAGCGTGCCCTCGAACTCGCCGGTGCCGCCGAGGACCACGTGACCTACTGCCGCACACTGCGCGGTATGAGCCTTCAGGCCACCCATCTCGGTCACGGCTCCAAGGGGCTGGAACTGGCCGATGCCGCCGCCGAGGCCGCCCCGTCCGCGGGCCCGCGCCTCGTGGCGTTCCTCCGGGGGCAGCAGGCCGCCGCCGCCGCCATGACCAAGGACCGGAGCACCGCGCTCGCCAGGCTGCGCGAGACCGAGACTGCGCTCTCCAGCGCCGACGACCGCAAGGACGCCGTGGGCGGCTACGACACCGCCGCCTACTTCTTCCACGAGGCCCATGTCCGCTGGTACCTGGGCGACCACGAGGGCTCGATCACCTCGCTGCGGCGTTCGAACACCGCCCGCTCGGCCCTGGAACGCCAGGGCCGTCTGCACTGCCTCGGCGTCATCGCGGAACGTCAGCTCCGGATGCGGCACGTCGAAGCGGCCTGCGTCACCTGGGGAACCTTCCTCGACAACCACATGACGCTGTCCTCCGCTCGCGGCGACAAGCACTTGACGACCATGCTCAAGGCACTGCCCGCTCATCGCGGTGTCACGGGAGTCCGGGACCTTGAGGAACGCGCACGGCACGTGGCCACGCTCAAGGCTGCCTGAGCACCGAGCAGAGCTGACCGCGGGTCCGCCGGGGGGCGATGGACAGCGCCCGGCGGGCCCCGGCCGGGGGCGGGAGCCGCCTTGGGCTACCCGCTACGTGGCCGGGGTCTCGTCCGACGCGGCGCACACGGACCACGACCCCCGCCCCGACATCCCACCTATCTCCCGTCACTGTCGGTAGTTTCTCCCCGTACCGCGCGGCATACGCGCGGCCTAGCGGGAGGTCACGCCATGTCGGTCGTGGACGAGTCACTGGTCAACAACGCGGCGTACGCCGCCCATTTCGGGGGTGCCCTCGCGCTGCCCCCGGCCCGCAGGCTGGCGGTGGTGGCCTGTATGGACGCCCGGCTCGATGTCTTCGCGATGCTGGGGCTGAAGGAGGGCGACGCTCATGTCATCCGTAACGCGGGCGGCGCGGTCACCCAGGACGCGATCCGGTCGCTGGTGATCAGTCAGCGGCTGCTGGGCACCCGCCGGGTCATGCTCATCCATCACACCGACTGCGGGATGCAGACGTTCCGCGACGACGACTTCAAACGGGACATCGAGAAGGCGACCGGGTTGCGTCCGCCCTGGTCGCCGGAGGCGTTCGCCGATCTGGAGGACGATGTGCGGCAATCGGTCCGGCGGATCGAGACCGACCCGTTCGTCCCGCACAAGGAGTCCGTACGGGGCTTCGTCTTCGATGTGGAGACGGGGCTGCTGACCGAGGTGAAGTGAGCCGCGACGGATGTCCATGGAGCGGTCCGGCGCGCTTCAGCCGGCTGTTCGGCGCCGTCCACGGTGTGCCGTCGAGACGCGGAACCGTCTGACGCGGGTCTCCGTCGGCCCGAGACGCCGGTCGCCGGGCGAGCGCGGTGGGCGGAACGCGAGGGCGAGATCCGTGTCGACGCCGAACCGGCCGTCCACGGCGATGTCGTAGCCCCGCACCTCACGCAGCGGGCGTTGAGCGTGCACGACGGCGGCCTCCGACGTCCGTACCCCAGCGTCGGACGGCCGCCGTCGCGCCCGCACGGGGCGGTCGACTCGGAATACATGGCCCCCCTTGTCCCATGGCCCCCGTACCATGGCCCCCCGTTCCATGGCCTTCCGGTCCCGCGCCCGCGCCGTTCCCGCGCGGGGAACGTACTCCGATCGTCCGGTACGGCACCGCGGATGTCCTTGCCTCTGCGCGACAGCGCCTTGCACATCCGCGCCAAGTTCGGGGCGGCGCCCCCACCGACAGCCGACGGCCCCGGGCGTCGCGGCTGGGCGACGGCCGGGGCCGGGGCGGAGGGCGCGGGAACTACAGGGTGCGTTCCAGGCGGTCCGCCATCAGTTTCACGAAGCGGGCCGGTTCGGCGGGGCGACCGCCCTCCGCGAGGACGGCGAGGGTGTGCAGGAGTTCCGCGGTCTCCGGGAGGGCCGGGTCCTCGGGACGCTGGGTGTGGGCGTCGTTGAGGGACTTCACCAGCGGGTGGCCGGGGTTCAGCTCCAGGATGCGCTTGGCGGTGGGGACGTCCTGGCCCATGGACCGGTACAGGTTCTCCAGCGCGGGCGTCATGCCGTTCGAGTCGGAGACCACGCACGCCGGGGAGACGGTGAGCCGGGTGGAGAGCCGGACCTCCTTGACCTCCTCGCCGAGCTGCCCGGTCATCCAGGTGAGCAGCGCCGCGTACTCCTCGTCGCGCTTCTCCTTCCCGGCGTCCGCCGCCTCGCCGTCGTCCTCGGCGGTGTCGAGGTCGATCTCGCCCTTGGCGACCGAGCGCAGCCCCTTGCCGTCGTACTCCCCCACCGCGTCGACCCACACCTCGTCGACCGGGTCGGTGAGCAGGAGCACCTCGATGCCCTTGGCGCGGAACGCCTCCATGTGGGGGCTGTTCTCCAGGGCGGTGCGGGAGTCGCCGGTGAGGTAGTAGATGTCGTTCTGGCCCTCCTTCATGCGCTCCGCGTAGGCCGCCAGGCTGGTCGGCTCGTCGGCGTCATGGGTGGTGTCGAAGGACGCGGCGGCCAGGATGGCGTCACGGTTGCCGGAGTCGGTGATCAGGCCCTCCTTGAGGACCGCGCCGAACTCCCGCCAGAACGTGGCGTAGCGGTCGGGGGCGTTGGTGCGCAGGTCCTTGACCGTGGCGAGGACCTTCTTGGTCAGCCGGCGCTGCATCATCAGGATGTGCCGGTCCTGCTGGAGGATCTCCCGGGAGACGTTCAGGGAGAGGTCCTGGGCGTCCACCACGCCCTTGACGAACCGCAGGTAGGGCGGGAGGAGTTCCTCGCAGTCGTCCATGATGAAGACGCGCTTGACGTAGAGCTGCACGCCGCGCTGGTGGCCCTGGGTGAACAGGTCGTGCGGTGCCTGGGCGGGGATGTAGAGGAGCGCCTGGTACTCGAAGGTGCCCTCGGCCTGGAGGCGGACCGTCTCCAGGGGGTCGCGCCAGTCGTGGCTGATGTGCTTGTACAGCTCGTGGTACTCGTCGTCGGAGACCTCGTCGCGGGGGCGGGCCCACAGCGCCTTCATGGAGTTGAGGGTCTCCGCCACGGGAGCCGCGGGTGCCTCCGGCGTCTCCTCGCCGTCGACCTCCTCCGGCTGTGGGGTCGTAGCCAGGCGGATCGGCCAGGTGATGAAGTCCGAGTAGCGCTTGACCGTCTCCCGGATCTTCCACGGCTCCGTGAAGTCGCCCAACTGGTCGTCCGGATCAGCCGGTTTGACGTGCAGGGTCACCGAGGTGCCCTGCGGCGCGTCGGCCACCGCCTCCAGCGTGTAGGTGCCCTCGCCGCGGGACGACCAGCGGGTGCCGCCGCTCTCCCCGGCCTTGCGGGTGAGCAGGGACACCTCGTCGGCCACCATGAAGGAGGAGTAGAAGCCCACACCGAACTGGCCGATCAGCCCGTCGCCCCCGGCCCCTTCCTGCGCCTCGCGCAGCTCCTTGAGGAACGCGGCGGTACCGGAGCGCGCGATGGTGCCGATGAGCTGGGTGACCTCGTCGTACGACATCCCGATGCCGTTGTCCCGCACGGTGAGCGTACGGGCGTCCTTGTCGATGTCGATCTCGATGTGCAGATCGGAGATGTCGGCGCCGAGCGAGTCGTCCCGCAGGGCGGCCAGGCGCAGCTTGTCCAGCGCGTCGGACGCGTTGGAGACCAGCTCCCGCAGGAAGACATCCTTGTTCGAGTAGATGGAGTGGATCATCAGATGGAGCAGCTGCCGCGCCTCCACCTGGAACTCAAACGTTTCGGTCGCCATGGTTCGCGAGTACCTCACAGGTCAACTGATGGGACGTACACCGACAGTACTGGTCCTGTCACTGTAGATCGACGGGACCGGGGAGAACCCCTGATCCCGCCAGTCGGCGGCGGGACACGGGAAGTTTAGTGATTTGCGGGTGCCGGAAGCCCTTGACTGGGGTCCGGCGGGGGTGGCGCACGGCTGTGCCACCGGCCGCCGCGCCGATCGACGTACGCGCGGAGCGCGGGGAAGGGATGTCATGTCGACTGTCGCCGACGACGCCACCAATGCCTGGATCCGCCGGTACCACCCGTCCGCCGGGAGTGATGTCCGGCTGGTGTGCTTTCCGCACGCGGGGGGTTCGGCGAGCTTCTTCCATCCGGTGTCGACACGGTTCACGCCGGGCGCAGACGTGGTGGCGCTCCAGTATCCGGGGCGCCAGGACCGGCGCCGGGAGCCGTGCGTGCAGGACATCGGCGAGCTGGCCGACCGGCTGTATGAGGAGTTGGGCGGGCTGAGCGCGAAACCGACCGTCAGCGCAGGGCGGCATGGGCCCGCACGGCATGCTGATCGGCGCAATACGGGGCTCATGGAAGGTCACCGAGGCCAGCGCGTCCCGGAAGTCGTCCAGCATCGGGTCCATCAGCGGGGAGTGGAAGGCGTGCGACACCCGCAGCCGAGACGTACGCCGTCCGTCCGGCAACGCGTCCGCCACGGCCAGCACGCGGTACTCCTGGGCCATGGCGCCCATGAAGACGGCGGTGTCGGTGTCGCGCAGGGTCGTCGGGTCGAGTCCCGCGCTCTCGACGGCCGCCCAGCTGGATTCGAGGACGAGGCGCTGCTGCGGGTCCATGGCGACGGCTTCGCGGGGTGAGATACCGAAGAACTCGGCGTCGAAGTCGGTGGCGTCGTGGAGGAATCCGCCGCCGGACGCGGCTGCCCGCAGGGCGTCGAGGTCCCAGCCCCGGTCGTCGGGGAAGGGTCCGATGCCGTGGCGTCCGTCGAGGAGGAGCTGCCAGAGGCTGTCGGGGTCGGTGACGTCCCCGGGGTAGCGGCAGGCCATGCCGATGACGGCGATGGGTTCGTGGGCGGCGGCCTCCAGGTCCTGGACGCGTCGCCTGGTGTGCCGCAGGTCGGCGGTGGCCCGCTTCAGGTAGTCCCTGAGCTTCTGTTCGTTGTCCTGTTGGTCGTTCATCTCAACTCACCTCGACAGGGGTCGCGAAGCGGGACGCCACGGGGCCCGCCGCCGGGTCGTACGGTGGCGCGTACGACGGGACGGGGGCCCGGTTCACGGGTTGCGCGGTGTGCGGGCAGGCGAAAGGGGCGGTCGCCCGGGGGGAGATGGGCGACCGCCCCTCGGTGACCTGTCAGGTACGCCTACGGGTGGGGGCGTGTCAGGTCACGTCCTGTGCGGCTTCTCTGTGCTCCGGCATGCGGCCCAGCATGGGTCGGGGGGTACGGGAAAATCCCTAGTCCTGCGGGGGGGCCGTGTGGCGCGCTCGGCAGTGAACGGCTGGTCCTAGTCGTCGTACGGGCCGCCGTACGACGGGTCCCCGTCGGGGTCCCCGTACCGCGCCTCGTAGTCGGCCTCGACGTCCGTGAGGGCCTGGTTGATGAGGCGGGTGGCGAAGTCGCGGTTGTCGGTGAGGTGGTTGATGTGTTCGGCGAGGAGGACGGCCGTGGCCTCCAGGGGGGTCAGTTCCGTCTTCGTCCAGTCGCCGTACTGGCGGCGCCACAGGCTCGGGCTCAGGCCGGTGCCGGCCGCGATGAGCAGTCCGGCCATGGTGGGGATGGCCTCGGGGCTGACGCTGCGGCGCATCATCGTCATCGAGGTGACGAGCGAGGGCACCACGTACTCGATGACGTCCTTGCCCTGGGCCTCGTGGGCGAGGCGCAGCCACTTCATGAAGACGTAGATGATGGAGCACACGCCGTCCAGGACGTCGTCGGCTCCCTCGGCCCCCATGGACGCGGTCACCTGGGCGACCAGGGCGCGCTGTTCGGGGTCGTTGCCGCTCTTGCCGTCGTAGATGGCCTTGAGCTGGGAGTCGATCATCATGAGCGCCGCGCCCACGTCGCCGGCCGGCGCGTACGCGGGGTCGCAGGGTGAGGGCACGGGAGTCCCCGCCTTTCTGTCGCGTGTCTCAGGTCGCGCTCACCGACAGTAGACCCGCCGTGACGCGGGGTGCGGAACTTCGGGGGTATTGACGGCAACCGGGGAGGGCGTCGGTGCGCTGTGGTAGAAGGGGGCGCGCGCTCCGGCGGACACGCCGTACGCGGTCCACACCCGCTGGTGCGCACCCGCTCCCCTCCGTGTTGTCAGTGGCTGGTGGCGTCCCACCGACGTACAGGACAGGAAAGGTGCGTGCCATGCCGGAAGTGCCATCGACCGACCGTGATGTCACCGGAGGTGCCCGGTGCTGACGCTGTCCGCGTGGCCGGGCGGCTTCGCGCGGCTGGCGGACCCCGGGCGGATCGCGGACCGTACGCGCGGTCAGATCGCCGGTTTCCTCCGGCACGACCACGACTGGCGCCACCACCCCGGTGATCTGCGGCTGCCCGGTGACACCGGGCTGGACATCGCGCTGGTGGTGGAGGGCGACCTGACCGTCGACGGGTTCCTGGACGACCATGTCACCGGGCTGGGCCTGCTCGTCGTCCTCGGTGACCTGGTCGTCGGCGATCTGCTGTCGCGGGGCGCGCTCCACGTCGGGGGCGATCTGCGCGCGGACGGGCTGGTGTACGGGTACTACAACGACTTCACCTTCGAGGTCGCCGGGGCCGTCCACGCCCGTGCCCTGGTCCTGGACGACAAGTTCTCGCACTACCGGCGGGGCACGCTCGGCGCCGAGATCGACGCCTACGAGCCCACGCCCGAGCAGTTGGGCGCGGCCCGTGAGTTGCTGGTTCCCGAGGTGTACGGGGAGCCGGGCGGGCGGCGGCGTCTGTGGCGGCGGGAGGAGCCGCCGACGCTCAGCCGTCCCGATCCGCGTCGGGTGCGGGAGCGGCTGCACCGGGGCGAGCCGCTGTTCCGGGCGGCGGCTACCGGCCGTTCGTGACGCCCGCGGTCCGGCTCACCAGGTCACGGGCAGGCTGAGCGGCCAGCGGCGGATGGTCTGGGTGTCCCAGCGGATGTCGGCGGGGCTGGTGGCGAGGCGCAGGTCCGGGAAGCGGGTGAGCAGGCCGGTGATCGCGGCGTCCAGTTCGGCGCGGGCCAGTGGCGCCGCCACACAGTGGTGGCCGCCCCAGCCGAACGTCATGTGCGGTCGGGTGGGGCGGTCGAGGTCGAGGGCGTGCGGGTCGGGGAAGACGGCGGGGTCGCGGTTGGCGGCGAGATAGGAGACATGGACGTAGTCCCCGGCGCGGATGAGGGTGCCTTCGACCTGGGTGTCCTCCAGGGCGATCCGGGGGATGCCGACGCCCTTGCGGAACGGGATGTAGCGCAGGAGTTCCTCCAGCGCGGCCGGGACGCGGGCCGGTTCGCGGGTGAGGGCGGCGCGCTCGGTGGGGCGGGTCAGCAGCAGATAGGCGATGTCGGCGATCTGGCAGGTGGCGGTGTCGTTGCCGCTGAGGATGAGGGTGACGGCGAGGACGGCCAACTCGTCGTCGCTCAGCGGTTCCTGGCCCTCGGCGACCGGGGCGCCCGCCATGGTGCTGAGCAGGTCGGTGCCGGGGTGGCGGCGCCGCTCGGGGACGAGTGCGGCGAAGTAGGCGCGCAGGGCGGCCTTGGCTCCGGCGGCGTGCTTGCGGGTCTCGGGGTCGGTGGCGAGCAGCCGCAGGGTGTGGTCGCGCAGGGTGTCGCGGTCGGCCTCGGGGACGTCGAGCAGTTCGCAGATGGTCAGATGGGGCAGCGGTACCGCGAGCCGGGTCACCAGGTCGGCGGGCGGTCCGGCGGCCTCCATCGCGGTGAGCAGATCGGCGACGACCCGTTCCACGGCCGGGCGCATGGCGGCCACCCGGTCCCGGGTGAAGGCCAGCGCCGCGGCCTGCCGGAGCCGGGTGGCGTGCGGCGGGTCGGCGACGTTGACGGACTCCGGGGAGACGATCGGCTCCGGTGTCATGCGCGGGTAGTCCCGTCCGACGATCGCCGCCCGGCTGAACCGCGGGTCGCAGGTCACCTGGCGCACCCCGGCGAAGCTGGTCACCAGCCAGGCCCCGGCCTCCCCGTACGGCAGCCGGATACGGCTGACGGGGCCGCTGCTCGCCAGGTCGGCGAGGGAGGGGTCGTAGTCCAGCGCGTCGCTGAAGTCGAAGGGGCAGGTGAGCACCGGCGGGTCTTGGGACGGCATGAGGCTCCTCGGGCCACGGACACAGGCACAGATGTCATCCAGTCTCCGGGCGGCCCATCCCGGCGGGTACCGGCGTACGGGAGCAGCGGCCCGCGCTCGGCCCTCTCGCTTCACCACCGGTGTCCCCCGGCGGACCCCCGGACCAAGAAACGGATCACCTATCCGGATCTGTTATGGTGACGCCGACGGGAAACGGATTACCTATCCGGATACGGCGATGGCAGAGGCGAAGGGGCAGGTGGGTGCGGTGCGGGAGAGTGCGCGGCGCAGGGCGCTGGTCACGGCGGGCACGGGCGGGATCGGCGTCGAGACCGCGCTCGGGCTCGCCCGCGCGGGGTTCGAGGTCACGGTGGTCGGGCGGGACGCGGAGCGCGGCGCCCGCGCGGTCGCACGGATCGAGGCCGAGGCTCCCGCCCTGCCCGCCCGCTTCCTCGCCGCCGACCTCGCCTCGCTGGACGCGGTCCGGGCGCTCGCGGACCGCGTCCTGGCCGACGGTCCGCTGACCGTGCTGGTGAACAACGTCGGCGCGATGTTCCCGGACCGCCGTGAGACCGTCGACGGCATCGAGGCGTCCTTCGCGGTGAACCACCTCTCCCCCTATCTGCTCACCGAGTCGCTGCTGCCCGCGCTGCGCGCCGGAGCCCCGAGCCGGATCGTGAACGTCACCTCCGGCGCGGTCGGTGTCGCCAAGCGGGTCTTCGACGGGGCCGAACCCCCGGGCGGCTACTACGGCTTCCACTGGTACGGCCGCGCCAAGCTCGCCCACCTCGCCCACACCCTGGACCTCGCCCGGCGGCTCGACGGGACCGGTGTCGCCGTGTTCGCGGCCGATCCGGGCGGCGCGGCGACCGACATGACCGACGGCACCCTGCGCGACCCGGCGATCGTGTCGCCGGGGCTGCGGCTGCTGTGGCCGCTGGTCCGCCGCCGGTTCGAGCGGTCCACGTCGGGTCCCGCCGAGGACGCGGCCCGCTCCTCGGTGTTCGCCGCCACCGACGCCTCCCTGACGGGCCGCACCGGCGTCGTCATCGGGCCGGACGTCCGGCCGGTCGCCCCGTTCCGCGCCGCGACCGACCCCCGGGTCGCCGGGGCCGTACGGCGGCTGAGCGAGCGGTACACCGGGTCCGGATGAGCCGTCCGGGCCTCCGGTTAGGCTCGTGCCATGTCGACCGCACCGCTGCGCAAGGACGCCGCCCGCAACTGGGAACGGATCGTCGCCGTCGCCCGCGCGCTCGTCGACGAGGGCACCCCGCTCCAGCTCAACGACGTGGCGCGGCGCGCCGGGCTCGGTGTCGGCACGGTGTACCGGCACTTCCCCACCGCCGAGGCGCTGCTGGAGACCGTCGCCACGCCCTGTCTGGAGTCGCTGACCGCGTGCGGACGGCAGGCGCTGGCGGACGACGATCCCGGACGGGCCCTCACCGTCTTCCTGACCCGCACGATCGAGGCGCAGGTCCTGGACGCCTCGCTCGCCGCGGTGACCGCCGCGCCCGGGGACGCGCTGCCCCGCACCGCCGAACTCAAGCGTGCCCTGTGGTCGGTGGGCGCCGAGCTGCTGGCCCGCGCCCGGGAGGCCGGTGCCGTACGGCCGGATCTGACCGGTGACGATCTGGTGCCGCTGATGTGCGGGATCGCCTACGCCGCGCAGGTGCACGGCGGGGAGCGGGAGCGCGCGGAGACGGCCCGGCGCTATCTGGCCGTGCTGCTGGACGGAGTGCGGTCCCGTCCGGAGCCGGACGCCTGACACCGGTCGGACGGCCCCGCGTGCCCGCGCGCGGTGGGATGAGCCGGCCGGACCGGCGCCGCTGTGCGAACGGGCCCGCGTTCCCGCGCGAGCGGTGGGATGAGGCACCGGCGCCCTCGGCCGCCAGGTCGCCCGGCCGCGTTCCCGCGCGTGCGGACCGGCGCCGCTGTGCGGACGGCCCCGCGCGCCCACGCGTGCGGTGACGGTCACCGCCCCCCGTGGTGAAAGACACCCGCGTCCCCCCGCGTACGGTGGCGGTCGGGGCGCCCCCGGCACAGCCGGGGCAACCCCTCTCGGCAGTACGGCAGAAAGGCGGACCGTCATGAAGGTGTTCCAGATCGGCGCGGCCGGAGGTGTCGGCCGCAGGCTGGCGGAGCTGCTCATCGCGCGGGGCGACGAGGTGAGCGGTATGCATCGCGCGCCCGCGCAGGCCGACACGGTCCGGGCGGCCGGGGCGGTCCCGGTGCCGGGTGATCTGATCGCTGACCCGGTGGCCGTGCTCGCGGAGCGGTTCGCGGGGCACGACGCCGTGGTGTTCTCCGCCGGGGCGCACGGCACGGGCGCGGACCAGACCTCACTGATCGACGGCGCGGGCCTGGAGAAGGCGGCGCGGGCCGCCGAAGCGGCGGGCGTACGGCGGTTCGTGCTGGTGTCGGTGTTCCCGGACGCCCTGCGGGACCGTCCGCGCAGCGACGGCTTCGAGCACTACCTCAAGGTGAAGAAGACCGCCGATGTCTTTCTGTCCCGTACGGACCTGGACTGGCTGATCGTCCGTCCGGGCACCCTCCTGGACTCCCCGGGCACCGGCCTGGTCACCGCGGGCCCGGCCGCCGAGTACGGGGACGTGCCCCGGGCCGACGTGGCCGCGTTCATCGAGGCGGCCCTGCACGAGCCGGGCCTGAACCGCACGATCGTCGAACTCACCACCGGCACCACCCCGATCGGCGACGCGGTCGCCGCACTGGCCCGCGACTGAGGCCGGGCGAAAACGGGACGCCCCCCGAGCCGCTGTCCCCGTAGCGTGCCCGGCATGGCATCCCACCCCCCGCCCGACGACCGGCCCGAGGAGTCCCGGCGGTCCCGGCTCTCCCGGATCTTCGACGAGGACGCGGAACTGTACGACCGGGCCCGCCCCGGGTATCCGGCGGCGCTGTACGACGATCTCGCCGAGTTGGCGGGCGCGGGTCCCGGCAGCCGGGTGCTGGAGGTCGGCTGCGGTACCGGGCAGGCGACGGTGCCGCTGGTCCGGCGGGGCTGCCGGGTCGTCGCCGTGGAGGCGGGCGCGCGGATGGCGGCCGTGGCCCGGCGGAAGCTGGCCGGGACGGACGCGCAGGTGGTGACGGCGGACTTCGAGACCTGGCCGCTGCCCGCCGAGCCGTTCGATCTGGTCCTCGCGGCCACCTCGTTCCACTGGCTCGACCCGGCGCTGCGGATGGCGCGAGCGGCCGACGCGCTGCGCACCGGCGGCGCGCTGGCCGTCGTACGGACGCAGCATGTGCGGGGTGGGACCGAGGAGTTCTTCGTCGAGGTGCAGCGGTGCTATGAGCGGTTCGATCCGGGCACGGTGCCGGGGTCACGGCCCGCCGACGCCGCCGTGTACGACGGGGCCGGGCACGCGGCGGAGGTGGCGCGGTCCGGGCGGTTCGGGCCGACCGTGTTCCGCCGTCATGAACCCGAGATCACCTACACCACCGGGCAGTACCTGGAGTTGCTCCGGACGTACTCAGGGCACCGGGCGCTGCCCTCGGACGCGCGGCGCGGACTGCTGGAGTGTGTCGCCGGGCTGATCGACGGACGGTACGGGGGGCGGGTCACCAAGCGGTATCTGGTCGAACTGGCGGTGTCGCTGACCGTGCCGCCGGGTGCGGTGACCAACCCCTGATTCACTCGTTTGCCGTAGGGACGTGACCATCACCTTCAGCCCTTGGGGGCAGTACCGAGATGTCCACCTCCCGTCACAGCGCCGCATCCGGTGAGCGCGCCCGTATCGGTCTCGACGAGGCCGAGGCGGCGCTGGTCGAGCAGTACACGCGGCTCGTCGTCCTCGCCTATCTGACCCTCCCGCCACGGCTCACCCGGCATCGCCGGGTCCTGGTGGCGCACGGTCTGGTGCAGCGGGCGCTGCCCGCCCGGACCCGGGGCGGCCCGGCCCGGGTGCCCGCGTCGCGGCCCGCGCTCTGGCTGCGGGTACGGGTGCTGCGCGCGGCGCTGGCCTACGAGCGGCGTCGGCGGGTGGGGCCGCGGCCGGTGCTGCCGGTGGTGTGGGGGCTGCGGCTGTTTCCCCGGGCCGGTTCGGTGGAGGAGGTGACGCTGGCGCAGGCCATGGCGCGGGTTCCGGCGGCGGGGCGGGCGGCGTTCGTGCTGCGCCGGCTGGAGGGGCTGGGCGACGACGAGGTGGCGGGGCTGCTGCGGGAGGCAGGCGCCGGCGCGCCCGAGGAGGCGGTGCGCGCCTCGTACGCGGTGGAGGAGCGGGCGGGCGACGGGGCCGAGGCGCTGCTGCGGTCCCGGGAGTTCGACGCGTGCACGGTGCAGTTGCGGCCGACGGATCTGCTGCGCAGGCGCCGCCGGGTCCGGTGGGCCGGGCTGGGCGCGGCTGTGCTGGTGGCCGCCGCCGGGACGCTGGTCGCGGCCGGTGTGCCGGGCGGCGGCGGGCCCGGGGCGGTGACGGTGGTGGCTCCGGCGGGTGCCGAGTCGGCGGACCGTCTGGTACGGGTGGCGTCCGAGGTGTGGGCCGACACCGGGCGGGTCGACTTCACGGCGTGGCCCGCGCGGGGCGGCCGGGTGGCCGACGGGCGGCTGCTGGGGCGGGCGCTGACGGTGTGGGCGGACCCGGCGCGTGAGGTGCGGGTCGGCGCGACTCCGGGCACGTCGAGGGGCGCGCCCGGTCCGGCGCCGCAACTGCTGTACGCGGGCGAGGTCGACGGGGAGACGGTCGTGCTGTTCCACGACGCTCAGCGGCTGGTGCGCTACGGCGAGCGGGACGGGGTGGCCGCGCTGGACTTCGCGCGGGCCGACGACGCCGATGTGACGACCGCGGCGGCGGTGGCGCTGGTCCGGCGGCCGGACACGGCGCGGTATCTGCTGGCGCCGTGGATCGCCGAGTCCGGTACCCGGGATCTGCTGCGGCCGGACACGCGGACCCGGCCGCTGGCGGTCGAGGACGGGCTGACGGCGCCCGTGCCGGTGCCGCCCGGCGGCGGGAGCTGCGAGGGCTGGCCCGTGCTGTGGCTGCGGTCCTCCGAACGGATCGTGGAGCGGCACGCGTTCCTCGTCACCGACCTCGGTGATCCGAGCCCCGTCCATCTCGGCTACACCCCGCCGCCGTCGTCCGGTGCCCCGGCCCGTCAGCCGCGGGAGGCGGTCGGCGCGCAGGCGCTGGCCGGATGGGCGCGCGGCGCCTGCCGGCTGGCGGAGCTGCGGGGGCGGGGGGTGCGGGCGGTGAACGAGTGGGACTTCGCGGAGCAGGAGCTGCCGGAGGACGCGGGGCGGGCGGTGTGGTCCTGTCGCCGGGCGTCCATGTGGAGCGGTGCGGGCGAGGTCGCGGTGGAGTTCAGGGCGCCCGCCGGGGGGAGCGGGGATCCGGCGCGGGTGGTGGGGCGGGCCGGGCCGACGGCGGCGTGCGGGCGGTTCGGGCAGCATGTGGTGGCCGCCACGACCTGGCGGGCGCCCGGCTCGGGCACCTCGTATCTGCTGGCCGCGGGGAGCCGTGAGGTCACCCGGATCGAGGTCACCGGGGAGGTGAGCGCCGACGGCGAGGGCCGCACGCTGGCGCAGCGGGCGGACGCGGGCGCGGAGGTCCGGGTCCGGGCGCGGCTGAACGGCGGGGAGGAGCTGGCGCCCGTGACCGATCCGGGCGGCTCCTGAGCCCGGAGGTGTGTCGGGGGCGCCCGGGTCGGTTCCGGCTGTGCATGCTGCCCGGTGGAGGCGTCCGCGCGGGCCGGACGGCCGGTGGTCCGGGCGGGTCCGGGCGGGTCCGGGCGGGTCCGGGCGGGTCCGGGCGGGTCCGGGCGGGTCCGGGCGGGTCCGGGCGGGTCCGGGCGGGATACGGAAGGAGGAGGCGGCCATGCTCAGCATCGGGATCGACGTCGGCGGTACGCACACCGACGCCGTGCTGATCCGGGACGGCCGGGTGGCGGGTGCCGTCAAGACCGCCACCACGGCCGAGGTGACCGGAGGGATCGTCACCGCGCTGGCCGGGCTGCGCGGTGACACCGGGTTCGATCCGGCGGAGGTGGCCGCCGTGATGATCGGGACGACCCATTTCATCAACGCGCTGGTGGAGGGCGACCGGCTGACGCCGACCGCCGCGATCCGGTTCGCGCTCCCGGCGACCCGCGCGCTGCCGCCGCTGGTGGACTGGCCCGAGCCGCTGCGCTCGGCGGTCGGCGGGCACAGCCATCTCTGTCACGGCGGGCACGAGTACGACGGCCGGGAGATCGAGCCGTTCGACGAGGCCGAGTTCCGGGCGGTGCTGGAGCGGGCGGTGGCCGCCGGGGCGCGGTCGTTCGCGCTGTCGTCGGTGTTCTCGCCGGTGAACGCCGAGTTCGAGCTGCGGGCGGCGCGGATCATCGCCGAGCAGGTGCCCGGCGCGCCGGTGAGCCTGTCCCACGAGATCGGCCGGATGGGGCTGCTGGGCCGGGAGAACGCGACCGTCATCAACGCGGCGCTGTCCGATGTCGCGGACACGGTGACGGGCGGGCTGGCCCGGACGGTCGCCGAGGCGGGCATCACCGCCCCGGTGTTCCTGAGCCAGAACGACGGCACGCTGATGGACATCGAGTACGCCCGCCGCCATCCGGTGGCCACGTTCGCGTCCGGTCCCACCAACTCGATGCGGGGCGCGGCGTTCCTGTCCGGCGCGCTGTCCTGCGCGGTGGTCGACGTCGGCGGCACCACCACCGATGTGGGCGTGCTCCGGGAGGGCTTCCCCCGTGAGGCGTCGGCGGAGGTCAGTGTGGCGGGGGTGCGGACCAACTTCCGGATGCCCGATGTGCTGTCGGTGGCGATCGGCGGCGGCAGCCATGTCTCCGGTGACGGCCGCACGACCGGACCGGCGAGCGTCGGCTACCGGCTCACCGAACGGGCGCTGGTCTTCGGCGGCGACCAGCTCACGGCCACGGATCTCGCGGTCGCCGCCGGGCGGGCCGACATCGGGGACGCGTCCCTGGTCGGCGGGTTGAGCCGGACGCTGGTCGGGGACGGTCTCGCGCGGATCGGGGAGCGGCTGGCGGAGCTGGTGGACCGGATGCGGGTGTCGGCGCGGCCGGTGCCGGTGGTCGCGGTCGGCGGCGGCAGCATCCTGGTGCCGGACGACCTGCCGGGCGCCTCGCGGGTGCTGCGGCCCGAGCACTTCGCCATGGCCAACGCGATCGGCGCGGCCATCGCCCAGGTCGGCGGGGAGGTCGACCGGGTGTTCCGGGTGGACGACGGGCGGCGGCGGGAGGCGGCCCTGGACGAGGCCCGGCAGGAGGCCGTGGACCGGGCGGTCGCCGCGGGCGCCCGGCCCGGGTCGGTCGAGATCGTCGACGTCGAGGAGGTCCCCCTCGCCTACCTCCCGGGCAACGCGACCCGTGTCCGGGTCAAGGCGGTCGGCGAACTGGGGCTTGACGGGGCGGGGCGCGGACGGAGCGGAGACGGCGATGCGTGAGATCAGCGGCCGGGAACTGCCGGACATGGCGCGCGGTGCCGCGGTGCTCGGCACCGGCGGCGGGGGCGACCCGTACGTGGGGCGGCTGCTCGCCGAGGAGGCGGTGCGACGGCACGGGCCGGTGCGCCTGGTCGCGGTGGACGAGGTGCCCGACGACGCGGTGGTGGTGCCGACGGCGTTCATGGGCGCGCCGACCGTACTGGTGGAGAAGGTCCCTTCGGGGACGGAGACGACCCGCGCGCTGCGCATGGTGGAGGAACTCATCGGCCGCCGCGCCACCCACACGGTGTCCATCGAGGCGGGCGGGCTGAACTCGATGATCCCCGTCGCCGCGGCGGCGGAGCTGGGGCTGCCGCTGATCGACGCCGACGGCATGGGACGGGCGTTCCCCGAGTTGCAGATGCTGCTGCCGACGCTGGGCGGGGTCGCCGCCTCGCCGATGGCGCTCGCCGACGAGCGCGGCAACACACTGGGCCTGCGGGCCGTGGACAACGGCTGGGCGGAGCGGCTGGCCCGGACGGTGACGGTGGAGATGGGGTGCAGCGCGGGCATCAGCCTCTACGTACTGACCGGGCGTCAGGTCAAGGACCATCTGGTGCGGGGCACGATGACCCTGTGCGAGCGGCTCGGCCGGGCGATCCGCCAGGCCACCGACGCGCACACCGACCCGGTCCGGGCGGCGGCGGACATCCTCTCCGGGCGGTTGGTCTTCACGGGGAAGGTGACGGATGTACGGCGGCGTACGGAGGGCGGGTTCGCCCGGGGCGAGGCGCTGCTCGACGGTCTCGGCGACCACGCGGGGCACGGGATGGAGCTGGCGTTCCAGAACGAGCACCTGGTGGCCCGGCGGGACGGCGGGGTCGTGGTCAGCGTCCCCGACCTGATCTGTGTCCTGGACACCGACAGCGGCGCCCCGGTCACCACCGAGGCGCTGCGCTACGGGATGCGGGTGAGCGTGGTCGGCGCGCCCTGTGACGAGCGCTGGCGTACCCCGGAGGGTCTCGCCCTGGCCGGTCCGGCGTACTTCGGCTACGACCATGTGTATGTGCCGGTGTGAGGCGGCTCCCGGGCCGTGCGGGACACCGGGAGCCGGCCGGAGGGTCAGAGGTACTCGCAGTCGATCGTGGGGTCGGACGGGCTGTCCACGGGGGCGCCGGGGACGGGGCCGTTGTTGGCGCCGCCGCTGACATAGACCGCCGAGATCCAGCCCAGGGTGCGGCCCGGGGTGATGACCTGGACCCAGTAGGTGTTGGTGTAGGAGCCGTCGGTGACCCGGCCGGACGGACCCGCGTCGACCTGGCAGTACGCCTTCACCGTGACCCGGGTGAGGCGTTCGGTGGTGGCGAGGTCGCAGGTGGTGCTCTGGCAGGTGCGGACCCGTACGTCGCTGGCCCAGATGTGGACCGAGCCGCTCGGCGGATGCGCGGCGGCCGGCTGGGCGACGGCGATCAGCAGCGCGGCGGCGGCGGTCAGCAGCGCGGCCAGCAGACGCAGGGGGCGGGCGGTCTTCGTGAGGGTGGACATGGGGTGGGGGGTCCTCTCCCTGGGGTGGTCGCGGGCGGCGGGTGCCGCGCCGGTCGTGGGTGCGACGCGGGGAGGGACGTATTCGTATGACCCCGCGCCGGTCGTCGGTGCGACGCCGGGAGGGGCGGGTTCGTATGACCGTCGCGGGACGTCAGCCCGGTCGCGCGGTCTCCAGGGGTTCGTGGGCCTCGCGGCTGTCGAGGTGGGTAAAGACGCGGTGGGCCTCGGCGGCGAGGCGGTCGCCCCGGGCGCGGTCGCCTCCGGCGAGGGCGGCGCGGGCCAGGTCACGCAGGGTGCGGGCCCGCCACAGGGGCAGCGCGAGCCGCTCCCACAGGGCGAGGGACTCCCGCAGGGTGACGGTGGCGCCCTCGGGGTCCGCCGCCGCGAGCCGCCACTCGCCGAGGGTGCGCAGGACGAGGGCCTCGCCGAACAGGTCCTGACGTTCCCGGGTGATCTCCAGGCAGCGGTCCAGGCGCTGCCGGGCGCGGTCCATGAGGCCCTGGCGGAACTCCACCTTGGCGAGGGACTGGCTGGCGTACATGACGCCGAACGCGTCGCCGGTGGCGTCGAACAGGGCGAGGGACTCGCCCAGCAGGATCCGGGCGGCCGGGAGGTCGCCACGCGCCCGGTGGACCAGGCCCAGCGCGCGCAGGGCGAGCGCCTCACCGTGCCGGTCACCGGCGGCGGCGTACTGCCGGTGCGCCTCGCTCAGCGCGTCCCATGCCTCGGTGAAGCGGCCCTGGTCGCGGTGGACACAGCCGATGCCGTAGTGCGCGTGGGCCATCGACGCCCGGTCCGCCGGTTCGCGAAGGTGCTCCAGTGCCGCGCCGAGCAGGGTCAGCGCCTCGGCGAAGCGGGCCTGTTCACGGCGGGCGGCGCCCATCCCGGCCAGCGCCCGCGCCCGGCCGCGCGGCACGTCCCGCTCCTCGAAACGGGTCAGGGCGGTGGCGAAGAAGGCGTAGGCGTCGTCGAACCGGTCCTGTTCCAGGCGGAGTTGGCCCAGGCCGTGCAGCAGCCATGCCTCGCCCTCGACGTCCCCGCCGCGCCGGGCGGCGTCCAGGGCGGCGTGGTGGGAGCGGGACCAGGCGTCGAACTGGTTGTAGAGCGCGGCGGACGCCGCCATGAGGGCTGCGGCGAGTTCCCGCGCGGCTCCGGCCATGCCGTGTTCGGCGCAGTGCAGGACGGCGGCGAGCAAGCAGCGGTGTTCGGCGGCGAACCAGGCGGCGGGTTCCTCGGTTCCGTCCAGTCCGGTGGCGGGGGGTGCGGGGGCTAGTTCGACCGTGGCGGGTAGGGCCGTGGTGGGTACGGCCGTGACGGGTACGGCGCTCAGCACGCCCCCGAGTCCGGCGCTCGGCCCTCCCCCGGCTCCGGCGTCGTCCCCGTCCGTGCCCGCGTCCGCGTCGGCGCTCCGGGTCGGCGTGTCCGTGCCGGACGGCAGGAGGCGGGACGCGCCGCCGGGGCCGCGGGCCGCCGCGTCGTGTGCCATGGTGAGCCAGCGGGCGACCAGCCGCCGTACCGCGGACTCCCGTTCGGCGGGAGGGTCGTCGGCGAGGCAGTGCTCGCGGGCGTGTTCGCGGGCCAGGTCGTGGATGCGGTAGCGGGTGCGGCCGGTCTCGTCGGTGCGGACGACCTCCACGAAGTGGCAGTCCACCAGGCGTTCGACGGCGTCCTCCGCCGCGTGCTCGGGGATGTCGAGCAGCGGTCCGGCGACCCAGGCCGCGAAGTCGGGCAGGTCCATCAGCGCCAGTCGGCGCAGGGCACGCTGTTCCTGCGCGTCGAGGTCGGCGTAGCCGAGTCCGAGGCTGGCGCGGACCTCCAGGTCACCGGCCTGGAGTTCGTCGAGGCGGCGGCGTTCGTCGCCGAGGCGGGCGGCGAGCCGGGCGGGGGTCCAGTGCGGGCGGGCGGCGAGCCGGGCTCCGGCGATGCGGACCGCGAGGGGGAGCCTGCCGCACAGGGTGACGATCTCGGCGGCGCGGTCCCGTTCGAGGCTGGGGCGGGTCGGTCCGGCGACCCGGGCGAGCAGGTCGAGGGCCTCGGACTCGGACGGCACACCGAGATCGAGATGGGCGGCGCCCTCCAGGGCGACGAGTCGGCGGCGGCCGGTGACCAGGACGGCGGAGCCGCCGCCGGGCGGCAGCAGCGGACGCAGCAGGGCCTCGCTGACGGCGTTGTCGAGGATGAGCAGTATCCGGCGGCGGGCGATGCTCGTGCGGTACAGGCCGAGGAGGTCCTCCTCGTCGTGGGCCGGGGTGTCGGGGTCGATGCCGAGCGCGCGCAGCAGCCGGGCCAGGGCGTCCGCGGTGCGCACCGGCTCGGAGTCGGCGGCGCGCAGGTCGACGAAGAGCTGTCCGTCGGGGAAGAGGGCGGCGGTGCGGTGGCCGACATGGACGGCGAGGGCGGTCTTGCCGGTGCCGGAGCGGCCGGTGATCACTCCGACGGGCGGGGCGGTGCGGCGGGGGTCGCGGACCTGTTCGAGGAGGGCGGTGGCCCAGGTGATCTGTTCGGTGCGCCCTATGAAGTCGGCGACATCCGGCGGGAGTTGGGAGGGGACGGGGGGCCGGGCGGGCGCCGGGGGTTCCGGCCGGGCGGCGGGCGGTTCCGGTGCGGCGGGGCGTGGTGTGCGGCGGGGCGGGGCGCCGAGGAGGGCGGGGTCGGCGCGGAGCACGGCGTGGTGCAGGGCGCGCAGTTCGGGGCCGGGGTCGACGCCGAGTCCGGTGCGCAGCAGGCGGCGGCCCTCCTCGTAGCAGCGCAGGGCGTCGGCGGCGCGGCCGGTGCGGAACAGGGCGGTCATCAGCTGGCCGCGCGGGCGTTCGCGCAGCGGGTGCGCGGCGACATGGGCGACCAGTTCGGCGACCAGGTCGGTACGCCGGTCGAGGGCGAGTTCGGCGGCGAAGCGGAACTCCTGTGCCTCCAGGCGGAGTTCGGTCAGTCGGAGGGCCTCCACGCGGGCGAAGCTCTGGCCGAGTCCTTCCAGGGCGTCCTGGCCGTGCCACAGGCGCAGCGCGCGGTGCAGGGTGTCGACGGCCTCCTCGGCGCGGCCCTCGCGGGCGGCGGCGCGTCCGGCGGCGCAGTGCTCGGCGAAGCGGCGGGCGTCCACGGCGGCGGGCGGGAACTCGGCGACATATCCCGGGGAGCGGGTGCGGACGGCGTCGGCGCCCTCCCAGCCGGCCAGCGCGCGGCGCAGTCCGGAGATGTGGGAGGCGACCAGTGCCCGTGCGGTGGCGGGCGGTTCCTCCTCCCAGACGAGATCGACCAGCCGTCCGGCGGAGAGCACATCTCCGAGATGGACGACGAGTGCGGCGAAGAGGGCGGTCGGTTTCGCACCGCTGAGCGGAATCCGATGACCGCCGCTCCATACCTCGACCGGCCCCAGCAAGCGAACGTCCATCGTGTCCCCCGATTTCACGTTCCCGAACGTCGGGGAAAACATACCGGCCGGTACCGACAGACATGCGGAGCACCGCGTCGCCGGTTTTCCGGTGGCGGCGCGGTCAGGGCGGCACATGGCCGAAAGACACTGGTTTTCCGGTGTGAATTCCTCCCGATTCGAAAAGGAGACTGTCCGATTTCCATCGGGGGACGGCGGGGAACGCCACTCCGTATGAGCGCGCGGGCCATTCGGCCGGAAAGTCCCGCCCGCAATTCCCCGTACTCCGGAGAGGCCGCGAGCGCCCGCACTCATCCGCCGCCCCCGGGTCCCGCCGCCTTGCAGCACTTCTGCAGCGTTCTTGCAGAGCGGCCCGCCACGCTGGTCGGGTGACGGATCTCATCCTGCTCTCGGACCCCCGGGTCGCCGCGATCGCGGTCGCCGACACCGGTGAACCCCTGGTCGACGTACGGGAGTGCGCGGCGCTGCGGGTCGACGGGCGCCAGGCGGACGACGACGGCGCGTACGCGCGGGTGCGGGCCGATGTGCTGCGCCGGCTGCTGCTCGCCCAGGACGCGCTGCCCGACGGTGTCCGGCTGCTGCTGGTGGAGGGGTTCCGGCCGCCCGCGCTCCAGCGGCGCTACTTCGACTCCTACGCGGCCACCTTGCGCGCCGCGCACCCGGCCGCCGGACCCGCCCGGATACGCGAGCTGGCCAGCGCGTACATCTCACCGCCGGAGGTCGCCCCGCATGTCAGCGGCGGTGCCGTGGATCTGACGCTGTGCACCGCCGACGGCGCCGAACTCCCGCTGGGCACCGAGGTGAACGCCACACCGGAGGAGAGCGGGGGCCGCTGCCGCACCGCCGCGCCCGGTCTGGACGCCGAGGCCCGCGCGAACCGGACGGTCCTGGGCCGGGCGATGACCGCGGCGGGGTTCGTCAACTATCCGACCGAGTGGTGGCACTGGTCGTACGGCGACCGGTACTGGGCGCTGACGACCGCGGCGCCCGCGGCCCGCTACGGACCCGTCGAACCGGGCCACCACCCGTAGTACTCCGGGCCCGCGCGGGCCCGGCACCGTCCGACACGGACACCGACCGGGGGAACCACCATGGAGAGCACCTGTATCGCGGCGACCATGACCACGTCGTCGCCCACGACACCCTTGACCGCACCGCCCCTCGCGGCGCCCACCGCGCCGACCCCGCCCGGCGGCGGCACCGACCCGGCGGCCGGGCCCGCCGACCGGATGACCGCCGCCGAGTTCGACGAGGCGTTCACCGCCGTGATGCCCCGGCTGCGGCGCCGGCTGCTGGCGCTGACCGGCGATCCGCACGACGCCGACGACCTCGTCCAGGAGACCTATCTGCGGCTGTCGCGCCGGGCCCGCTCACACACCCTGGTACGGCAGCACCAGCCGTACGCCTACACCTGTGCGGCGGCGCTGAACCTGCTGCGGGACCTGTGGCGCCACCCCTCGCGCCAGGAGCACTGCACCGACCGGCTGCCCGACCGCGGCTGGGACGGGGGCTTCGCCCGCCGGGAGGCGGAGACGGTGGCCACCGGGCTGCTGCGCGGGCTGTCCGCGAAGGAGGCGGCGGCGGTGATCCTGGTCGACATCGAGGGACTCACGCACGACGCGGCGGCCGAGCGGCTCGGCGCGCACCGGGGCACGGTCCAGCGCAACCGGATGCGCGGCCTCGCCAAGATCCGGGCCGTGCTCGACGCATACGAACCGGGCGTCCCGTCCGTCTCCCCCGCGCAGGGCGAGGAGCCCGGCCCGACGGCAGGGACCGACCGGGCCGGGCGGCCCGCGCGGTGACCCGGACCGGACCGACCGACCGTCCCGGGTGACCGCGCCGCTCCGGCCACCCAGCCCCGTGGCGTCAACCGTTCCGCACATGGACCACTTCAGGGGGAACCCGTAATGCGCCGCACCACCCGCACGACGGCGGTGGCCTCAGGGCTGCTGCTCGCCGCCGCGCTGACCTGTACGGCGACCGGGACGGCGACCGCCGCTCCGGCCGCCGTCCCGGCGGCGGCCACCGCCGACTGCCGTCCGCTCACCGACGCCTCCGAGCAGGCGCGGGCCATCGTCGCCGCCGCCTGCTCACAGCTCGGCGTGCCCTACTCCTGGGGCGGCGGCTCGATCCACGGGCCGACGTACGGCCAGGACTATCCGGGCGGCGGTCCCGGCGCCCATGACAGCCAGGTGAAGGGCTTCGACTGCTCGCATCTGATGCAGTACGCGGCCTGGCAGGGCGCCGGGATCTCGCTGCCCGAGGGCTCCTGGAACCAGGCCCGCTGGAGCGGCGCCACCGCCCGCTTCACCCGCGACCAGGGCCTCGGCCCGCTCCAGCCGGGCGATCTGCTGCTGTGGGGGTCGAACCCGGCGGACCTCGGCAGCGTCCACCACATCGCCCTCTATCTCGGCGGCGGCAGGATGGTCGAGGCCCGGGAGTCGGGAACGCTGGTGATGGTCAGCGACGTACGGCTCACCGCGCAGTACGCGGGCGCCCTGCGGATCACCGGGGGCGCGCAGCCGCCCGCCGGGACCAAGCGGTTCATGACCTGGGGCACCGGCGTGGGGCTGCGGCCCCAGCCGCACACCCGGGAACCGGTGACCGGGCGGCTGACCGGGCCGACCGCGGTGGATGTGCAGTGCCAGGCCCGCGGTGAGCTGGTGCGGGCCGAGGGCTACAGCAACGACGCCTGGTCCTACCTCCCGGCGTACCGCGCCTGGATCTCCAACATCTACATCGACGACCCGGCGGCCTGGCTGCCCGGCGTCCCGGCCTGCTGACCGGCATCCCACCGTCCCCTTCCCCGCCCGTCACTTCCCTGCCCTTTTCCGTACGGAGGAGAAATCGTCATGCGCTCAGCCAACCGTTCCCTGTCCCTCGGGCTGCTCGCCGCCACCGTGGCCGCGACCGCCCTCGTCCCGCTCACCTCCGGTGCCGCCCAGGCCGCCCCGGCGGCGCCCGCCGGGTACGCCGGCTCGTGTCCGGCGGCCGGGACGGTCACCCAGTGGTGGCACTCCGGTCACGACGGCGTCGACATCGCCAACAACCGGGGCACGCCCATCTACTCGACCGGCCCCGGCACGGTCATCGTGTCCGGTCCCGCCAGCGGCTACGGCCAGTGGATCCGCATCCGCCACGACGACGGCACGGTCACCGAGTACGGGCACATGTACGAGCGGCTCGTCTCGGTGAACCAGCGGGTGAGCAGCGGGCAGTTGATCGCCCGGATGGGTTCGGAGGGCGACTCCTCCGGTCCCCATCTGCACTTCGAGGCGCACAGCTCCACGTCCAGCACCCGGGGCATGGACCCCAAGCCGTATCTCGCGGAGCGCGGGGTGGGTCTGCCCTGTACCCCGGGCAGTGGCACACCCGGCACCAACTTCACCACCTGGGGCACCTCGGTACGGGTCCGCGCCGACGCCCGGCTGAACGCGGCGGTGGTACGGACGCTGACCGGGCCCACGCCGGTCTTCGTGGAGTGCCAGAAGCGCGGTGACGTGGTGACCGCCGAGGGCTACACCAACGACGCCTGGGCGTACATCCCGGGCCTGGGCGGCTATGTCAGCAACATCTACATCGACCACCCGGCGGCGTGGCTGCCCGGTGTGCGGGAGTGCTGACCGGTTCCTGAACCGCCCCTGGGGCCGGACGCGATGCCGTCCGGCCCCAGGGCGTGTCTGTGTATGGCCGGCTCAGCAGATGCCCACCGAGTCCGAGGGGTCCTGGCCGATGTTGACATTGCCGCCCCACACCCACACGTTGCGGTACGGGCCGCCGGAGCCGATGACGGAGTCATGGACGGTGCCCCGGTACCAGACGTCGGTCGTGTAGCCCCCGGCGGTCACCCGCTGGCCATGGACGTAGCAGACACCGTCGAGGTAGTACCGGTCCCTGGTCGGGCCGGTGTTGAGGACGGGGGTGTTCTGGGTGCTGGGCGCCGGACGGACGTTGCTCTGGGTCTGGAGCGAGACGTAGAAGCCCCGCACACCCGCGTGCGCGGGGGCGGTGAGGGTGGCCGTGACGGCGGCTGCGCCGACGGCCAGGACAGTGACGGCGCGGCGGAACGTGGTGGATGCCATGTGGGGTCGCTCCCTGGAGGGCCGGCCCGGGACCGGGCGGCGGCGGACGGTGTGCGGGACGCGTGCGCCGCGCATGGCGGCACACGCTCCGCACCCGGGGGACGGGCGGGGCGCGGCGCTCGTATGAGAGGTCCGTGCCGCGCGGGATCACCGGGACGAGGGCCTCATACGGCGGGCCGGGCGCGGCCGTCCTGGGGAGGTACCGCCGACCGCACCTCCCCCACGACCCGAGGACGACCATGAAGATGAAGATGCTGAGCGTGGGCGCCGCCGCCCTCGCGGCGCTCGTCTGCGCCACCACCACCGCCTCCGGCACCGCCACCCCCACCGGCGACTCCCCCGCCGCCGGATCGGCGCGGTCCGCGCGGGCGGAGGTCCCGGCCGGGGTGACGGCGGGGGTCGCCGTGTTCGACCGGCGGACCGGGACCTTCACCGAACAGCTCAACTCCGCCGGGCAGTTCCGGTCGGCGTCGGTGGTGAAGCTGCTGATCGCCCTGGACCTGCTCTGGAACCGCACCCCGGACGCCCTCCCGGCCGCCGACCGGGCCCGGGTCGACGCCATGCTGCGCGGCAGCGACGACGCGGCGGCCAGCACGTTCTGGGCGAACAACGGCGGCGGCGCGATCGTCGACCGGATGGTGACCCGGCTCGGCCTCACCGACACCGCCCGGCCCCCGGCCACCCACCCCGGCTACTGGGGCTACACCGCGCTGTCCGCGCGTGACACGGTGACGATCTACCGGTACATCCTGGACACCGCCCCGGCGGCGGTCCGCGACTATCTGATGGGCGATCTGCGCGGCTCGACCCGCTGCGCCACCGACGGCTACGACCAGCACTTCGGCATCCCGGGCGCGTTCGAGCGGCCGTGGGCGGTCAAGCAGGGCTGGTCGGGGTTCAGTTCGGGCGGCTGCGGCACGGCAGCGGCGGCGGCGACCCAGTCACCCGCCACGTCCGGAGAGCCCACCGGGGCCGCAGAGCGCGGGACGTCGGAGGAACCCGGCGCGTCCGGGCAGCCGTCCACGACCGCCGCCGCGGACGTCGACCTGGCCCGTCCCGCGCTGCACACCACGGGCGTGGTCGGCACGGGCGACCGGACCATCGTCGCCGTCCTCACCCTGCACCCCGCGGGCACCGCCTACGGCCGGGCGTACACCGACGTCGGGCGGCTGACCCGGTCCCTGAACGTGCCCGGCGCCACCCGCCCTTCGGGCACCTGGGTCGGCACCTGGGGCAGCGGGGTGCGGGTGCGGTCCGGGACGACCACCACGTCCGGCGCGCTGACCACCCTGCCCGCCGGGGCGGAGGTCCTGGTCGGCTGCCAGCGGCGCGGCCAGCAGGTGAGCGTCCCGCCGTACACCAATGACTGGTGGGCGTATCTGCCGCAGTACGGGGGCTACATGACCAACATCTATCTGAGCGTGCCGCAGAACCAGGTGCCGGGGGTGCCGGAGTGCTGAGCCGCTGAGGGTCCCTCCGCCGGGCCCGGTGCCCGGCGGGGCGCCAGGGGTGCCGGTGCCCGGTGGCCGGTTCCCCGTGCGCCCCCCGGGCGCCGCTTCCCGTCCCGCCGGGGCGGGAAAGAACCCCGGAGCACGGCCCACCGAGGTGAGGGAGGTGCCGCTCGTGGGCGGCGAGGAGGGCGAGTCGGTCAGGACCGGGGCGGACGAGGCCGGGGAGGACAGGGGGTTCGGGTTCCGCCGGATCGAGCGGGGACTGCCGTCGGCGGAGTGTCCGGTCGCGCGCGGCACGGACGGGATCTGGGAGGTGCGCGGCTACGACGAGGCGCGTGCCGTGCTGCGCAGCACCGCGACCGTGCAGGCCGGGCTGGGGATCGAGATGGTGGCGAAGCTGCCGTCGCACATCAGGCGCCCGGTCCTGTACCGGGACGGCCCCGAACACCGGGAGCACCGGCGCCAGACGGCCCGGTTCTTCATCCCGCGCCGGGTCGACGAGCACTACCGCGACACCATGGTCCGGGTCGCGCAGGCCCAGGTCGACCGGTTGCTGGCCGACGGCCGGGCCCGGCTGTCCGAGCTGAGCTTCGACCTGGCCATCGAGGTGGCGTGCGCGGTCATCGGGCTGACGGAGAGCCGCCCCGGCATCAAGGAGCGCCTGGAGCGGTTCTTCCCGGAGCGGTTCGGCACGCCGGGGCTGACCAGCTGGCACGGCATCTACTGGACGCTGCGGCAGAACGCCAACTGGCTGCGGGTGTACGTCGGCGATGTGCGCCCGGCCGTCCGCGCCCGGCGGCGGGAGCGCCGGGACGATCTGATCTCCCATCTCCTGGACGACGGCTGCTCGTCCACGGAGATCCTGGGCGAGTGCCTCACGTTCGCGGCAGCGGGCATGGTGACCACCCGTGAGTTCATCAGCGCGGCGGCCTGGCATCTGTTCTCGGAGCCGGATCTGCTGGCGCACTACCGGGCGGCGGACGAACCGGACCGGCTGGCGGTGCTCGGCGAGATCCTGCGGCTGGAGCCGGTGGTGGGGCGGCTGAGCCGCCGGACGACCGAGCCGCTGGAGCTGCCCGGGGTGACGGTCCCGGCCGGGGACCGGATCGACATCCTCGTCGACCACACCAATGTCGACGAGCGGACCGTGGGGTCCCGGCCGCGCTGTGTACGGCCGGGCCGGGCCATGCGGGACGGGGCGGGAGCGCCGGGGCTGGCCTTCGGCGACGGCCCGCACAAGTGCCCGGGGCTGCATATCGCGCTGCTGGAGACGGATGTGTTCCTGACCCGGCTGTTCGGGGTCCCGGGTGTGCGGATGGCGAGCCCTCCGGCGATCGGCTACATCGACGGCATCGGCAGCTATGAGCTGCGGCACTGTGTGGTGGAGGTGGACGGCGGGACGGGCTGAGGGGACACCATCTGGTCAGCCCGGCCCGCCGTCCTGTTCCCTGAGATGGCGCCAGACCCGTTCGCCGCGCGGTGAGAGCCGGTAGCCGGTCTCCAGGCTCTCGGTCAGCCCGCGTTCCTTGAGGCGGCGGACGTCCGCCTTGAAGGGGAGGGTGTCGCGGTGGACCCGGGCGGCGAGGTCGGCGGCCCGGGTCGCGGGATGGTCGTGGATCAGGCGGAGCACGGTCCGGGTCCAGGGGCCGCGGGTGCTGCGGGCGTCGATACCGTCCAGGTCGGCGACGATCTCGGCGAGCCGGGCCGGGGTGAGGCCGCCGGTGTCCTCGCGCAGCGCGGTGCGCGGGTCGGGACCGGCGGGCCGCAGGGCGACCCGGTACAGGCGCCGGTCGTCGCCCGCGCGCTGGCTGGCGAGCAGCGCGGCCCGGTCGGGATAGCCGGCCCGGTGGGCGTCCCGGTCCGTCACCTCGGCGGGGTCCAGCGGTTCGACGGCCGTGATCTCGACCAGTCCGACGGCGGTGCGCAGCCGGGTGCCGGGGCGTACGGCGGGGCTGCGCCAGCGGCGGAAGGCGAGGTCGGTCTCGCCGGACGCGATCTTCTCCAGTGCTTCCCGGGTGAACAGCATCGCCTGCTCCCGTCCGTGCCGTGGTGGTGGTTCGGAGGGTACGCGGGGACGGGGTTCACTGCGTCCCGAGGAAGTCGGAGCAGACGTGTTCGCGGCCCGGCTGGTTCTCCGGGCGCACGGTGACCCGGATGTCGTCGGTGCGGGTGGCGCCGGTGGGGTCGGCCAGGGCGCGGGCGCGGGCCATGCTGCACACGAGCTGGCCGGTCATGTTGCGGTCCCGGCGGGAGGACGGGTCCCAGTACCGCTCCGCGATGTCGACGGTGACGGTCCCGTCCCCGGCGGTCACCTCCTGGACACCGGCGTCCTCCACCAGGGAGGTGAGTCCGGAGGCGCGTTCCGCGTCGGTGAGGTCCGCGAGGTACTTGACGATGTTGATGAGGTTCTCGGCGTCGGGCACGCGGATGCCGGGACGGGAGACCGCTTCCAGGCGCCCGGAATGGGAGACGAAGTAGAGGCGCAGTCCCTTGGTGAGCCCCCCGGCGGGGTCGCCGCCGTCGAGGACCCCGGTGGGCGGTACGCCGGTGGGCGGTACGCCGCAGGCGGTGAGGGCGAGGGCGCCGATCAGGGCCGCCAGGGCGGGGCGGGGCCGGATCATCAGGCGGCCTCCTCGGCGCGGCGGGGCCGGATCATCGGGTGGGCTCCTCGGTGGTGGGTCGGTGCCAAGGCAGGTGGAGGGTGAAGATCGCGCCGCCGCCGGGGCGGTTCGCGGCCTCGACGGTGCCGCCGTGCAGCCGGGCGTTCTCCAGGGCGATGGCGGTGCCCAGTCCGCTGCCCTCGGAGCGGGTGCGGGCGCTGTCGGCCTTGTAGAAGCGGTCGAAGACCTGGGCGAGGGTGTCGGGCGGCAGACCGGGGCCCTCGTCGGTGACGGTGACGGTGATCAGGTCGCGGTCCCGGTCGCCGGTGAGGGTGACGGTCACCGGGTCGGCGCCGTGCCGCAGGGCGTTGCCGACCAGGTTGGCGACGGTGACGTCGATCCGGACCCGGTCCACCGGGGCGCGGACGCCGTCGGGCAGGTCGGTGCGGACCCGGTCGGTCCAGCCGCGCAGCGAGAGGGTGGCGCGGACGGCTTCGGCGAGGTCGGTGTCCGCGAGGTGGAGGCGGGCGGCGCCGGAGTCGAAGCGGGACATCTCCATCAGGTCGTCGACGAGCCGGGTGAGCCGGGCGGTCTCGGCGCTGACCGTGCGGGCGGCGCGGGCGGCGTCCCCGGGGAGCCGCGCGGCCTCCTCGTCGAGGACGGTGACGACCATGGTCAGCGCGGCGAGCGGGGTGCGCAGTTCGTGGGAGACGTCGGCGACGAAGCGCCGGGCGCGCGCCTCCTGGTCGCGGAGTTCCCCGACGGACCGTTCGAGGGCGTCGGCGGTGTCGTTGAAGTCGGCGGCCAGCAGGGCGAGTTCGTCGTTGCCGCGGACGTGGGCGCGGGTGGCGAGGTCACCGGCCGCGTGCTGCCGGGTGGCGCGGCCCAGCTCCCGTACGGGGCGCAGCACGGTCCGGGCGGCGAGCAGGGCGAGGACGACGGCGAGCAGCAGGACGGGGACGAGGCCGTCGCGGACGGCGTCGAGGAGTCCGGCGGTGGCGTCGCGTTCGGCGTCCAGCGAGGTGATGGCGTAGACGTCGAGGCCGGAGGGGGCGCCGGTGTCGAAGGTGACGGGGGTGCCGAGCACCAGGTAGGGGTCGCCGCGCCACTGGACGCGCTGGAAGCTGAGCCGGTTCTCGGTGCGGACCGCGGCGCGCAGGGCGGGGCTGATCCGGCCGGGGTCGGCGCGGGCGTCGGAGGCGGCGGTCAGGGAGCGGTACTCGGCGACGACGACGGCGCCCTTGCCGAGTCCGTCCGCGAGGCCGGTGGCGAGGCGGGTGAGGGAGATCTCGTCGGGCGGGATGTCGAAGTCGGCGGCGGCCTGTTCGAGCCGGTGGCGGAAGTCGTCGCGGACGGCGTCCTGCTTGCGCTGGAGGACGGCGGTACGGGACTCGCGGTAGGCGAGGGCGGTCGCGGTGACCGCGCTGACGGCGGCGACCAGGACGAACACCACCACGAGCCGCACGCGCAGCCCGCCCAGGCCGCCGCGCCGCGTCCCGGCCCTCTCGCGGCGCCTCACACCGGTCCGAACCGGTAGCCGAAGCCCCGCACGGTCTGGATGTAGCGGGGCTTGGCGGGTATGTCCTCGATCTTGGCGCGGAGTCTGCCGACCGCCGCGTCGACGAGGCGGGAGTCGCCGAGGAAGCCGTGGTCCCAGACCGAGCGCAGGAGCTGTTCGCGGGTGAAGACCCGGCCGGGGGCGGCGGACATCTCCAGCAGGACCCGCAGTTCGGTCGGGGGCAGGGCGAGCGAGGTGCCGCGCTTGGTGACGGTGAGCCCGGCGCGGTCGATGACGAGTCCGGCGTGCTGCTCGCCCGGTGCGTCCCGGGTGGGTTCGGCGCGGCGCAGGGCGGCGCGGATCCGGGCCTCCAGGACGGGCGCGGTGACGGGTTTGACGACATAGTCGTCGGCGCCCGCCTCCAGGCCGCGCACGATGTCGGTGTCGTCGCCGCGGGCGGTGAGCATGATGACCGGGACGGTGGAACCGGCGGCCCGCAGTCTGCGGCACACCTCGAAGCCGTCGATGCCGGGGAGCATCAGATCGAGCACGGCGATCTCCACGGTGGTGGGGTCGGCGAGCAGCGCGAGACCGGCCTCGCCGGTGGCGGCGGTACGGACCTCGTAGCCGTGGCGGCGCAGCACCAGTTCCATGCCGTCGCGCACGGAGACGTCATCCTCGATCAGCAGCACATGGGGCATGGCGTCGATTATGCGTGACGGTTTGCGCTGCTCAGAGCGGTGGTGGGGGGCCGGGGGGCGACGGCGGCGCTTTGTTACGTGTTCATCATGCGGCGATGGACGGGTCACCATGTGCGGGGCCGACGGTGGTCGGCATGATCAGTCACCACACCTTCTCCGCCCGTTCCCGGCGCCGGTTCGCCGGGGCGTGCGCGGTGCCGTTGCTCGTCCTGCTCGCCGCGTGCGGCGGGGGCGGCGATAGCGCGGCGGACGAGCCGGTCGCCTCGGTCGCCGGGGAGTCGGCGCCCGCAGCGCCGGACCCCTCGGCGCCCGCGGGCTCGGCCGACACCGGCAAGGGCGCGTTCTACGACGCGCAGATGACCTACGTCGAGTGCATGCGCACCAAGGGCGGGGTGGAAGACTTCCCCGATCCCCGGCTGAGCGGCTATCTCGACTGGGCGAAGATCGACGAGGTCGTCGACCCGAACGGCGGGGGCGAGGAGTACAAGGGCGGCAAGGACGCCGTGTGCTTCCCCGAGCTGTCCGCGGCGATGGCCCTGGAGCCGCCGCGCGATCCGCAGCGGGACTTCGAGTCGATGCTGGCGCACGCCAAGTGCATGCGGGACAACGGGGTGTCCCGGTTCACCAACCCCACCATGTCCGGCGGCGGGGTCATGCCCGGCGGCGACCCCAACCCCGCCGACCCGGCGTTCGACCAGGACTCACCGGCGTACAAGGAGGCCCGCCGGGCCTGCAAGGACAAGCTGCTCGAAGGTCTGGACGGGATGCAGTAGATGGCACGCAAGGTTCTGTTGATCGGCGGTGCGGCGGTGGCCGTCGCCGCGACCGTCGCGGGCGCGGTCGCCTACGGCGGGCGCGGCGACGACGGCGGGGGCGCGGCGAGCGCGCTGCCGCCGGACACGGTCGCGGTCGCCCGGACCGATCTGGAGCAGGCGAAGACGGTGGACGGGCGGATCGACTTCGCGCAGCGCCGCCCGGTGAAGGCACCGGTCGAGGGGACGGTGACGGTGGCCGCCGAGGAGGGCGCCACCGTCCGCCAGGGACAGGCCCTGTACGAGCTGGACGACAAGCCGGTGACCCTGCTCTACGGTCCAGTCCCGGCGTTCCGCGAGATGAAGCCGGGTGACCGGGGCAGCGATGTGCTGCAACTGGAGCGCAATCTCGTCGCGCTCGGCTATGGCGCGGGCCTGTACGTCGATCCGCGCTACGACGCGGCCACCGCGGCGGCGGTGAAGCGCTGGCAGGAGGATCTGAACCGGACGCCGAGCGGCCGGGTGGGCCGGGGGGACGTGGTGTTCCAGCCGGAGGAGGTCACCGTGGTGCGCGCGGACGCGGCGCTCGCCGACCAGGTCGGCCCGGATGCGGCCGTCCTGACCGTGGCGTCGACCCGGCCGGTGGTGCGGGCGGAGCTGGACCAGGCGGACGGGGCGCTCGCCGCGCCCGGCACCCGGGTGGAGGTGACCCTGCCCAGCGGGAAGAAGGCGGCCGGGAAGGTCGGCGGGACGGCCCGCCCGGAGGACGGGGCGGAGCCGGTGGGGCAGGACGTCATCACCGTGGAGATCGTCCTCGACGGCGGGGCGGCGGCGGCCCGGGGCGAGGACACCGGGGTGAGCGCGAGTGTCCGGTTCGTCAGTGAGCGCCGGGAGGATGTGCTGGTGGTGCCGGTGGAGGCGATCGTGGCGCTGCGCGGCACCAACGGCGGCTACGGCCTCCAGGTGGTGGAGGGGAGCACATCGAGGATGGTGCGGGTGACCGCCGGCATGACGGCGGACGGGCTGATCGAGGTGAGCGGTGCCGGGATCGCGGCGGGCACGAAGGTCGGGGTGGCCCGCTCATGACGGCGTCCGTCCCGGCTCCCGTGGTGGAGCTGTCCGAGGTGACGAAGGCGTACCCGGGCGGGGTGCACGCCCTGCGCGGGGTGAGCCTGACCGTCGGGGACGGTGAACTCCTCGCCATCGTGGGACCGTCGGGCTCCGGCAAGTCCACGCTGCTCCAGGTGATCGGCACCCTGGACCGGCCCACGTCGGGCACGGTCCGGGTCGCCGGGCACGAGGTCGGCGCGCTGGGCGACGCCCAGTTGTCGGCGCTGCGCGCCCGGCACATCGGGTTCGTCTTCCAGCACTTCCATCTCGTGGCGGGCGTCGGCGCCGTCGACAACGTGGCGGACGGGCTGCTGTACGCGGGCGTGCCGCGCCGGGAGCGGCGGACGCGGGCCCGTGCCGCGCTGGAGCGGGTCGGTCTCGGGCACCGGCTCGGGCATCGGCCCGCCGAGTTGTCGGGCGGTGAGCGCCAGCGGGTGGCCATCGCGCGGGCGCTGGTCGGGGAGCCGGAACTGCTGCTGGCGGACGAGCCGACGGGGGCGCTGGACAGCGCGTCCGGGCAGACCGTGATGCGGCTGCTGCGGGAGCTGAACACGGCCGGGACCACGGTCTGTGTGATCACGCATGATCCGGGGATCGCCCGGTCGCTGCCCCGCCGTGTCCAGGTCAGGGACGGGGAGATCGTCGCCGACTCGCGCGGGGAGGTCCGGTGAGGAGCGTGCGGCGGACCCGGCCGCTCACCGGGCGACCGCGCCCGCCCGTGCCGTCCCGGCTGCTCCCGGCCGATGTGCTGCGGCTGGGCGCGGTGGGGCTGCGGTCCCGGCGGACCCGGGTGGTGCTGTCGGCGCTGGGCATCGCGCTGGGGATCGCCACGATGGTCGCGGTGGTGGGGCTGTCGCAGTCCAGCAAGGCGGATCTGATGGCCCGCCTGGACCGGCTCGGCACCAATCTGCTGACCGCGGAGGTCATCCCGGACACGGGGGCGCGGGAGGTGCGGCTGCCGAAGTCGGCGGTGGCGATGGTGGAGCGGATCGGTCCGGTCGAGCACGCCACCGCGACCGGTCAGGTGGACGCCCGTATCCGGCGCAGCGCCGTGGTGCCCGAGGAGCGGACGGCGGGGGTGACCGCGCAGGCGGCCCGCACCGATCTGCTGACCGCGCTGAACGCGGAGGTGGCGCGGGGCGTCTGGCTGGACCGGGCCAGTGAGCGGCTGCCGGTGACGGTGCTCGGCGCGCTGGCCGCCGAACGGCTCGGGGTGACCGCGCCGGGCGAGACGATCGTGATGGACGACGAGCAGATGGTGGTCGTCGGCATCCTGGAGCCGGTGGAGCTGGTGCCGAACCTGGACCGGGTGGCGCTGGTCGGGTTCCCGGCGGCGGAGCGGTACTTCGGGTTCGACGGGCGGCCCTCGATGGTGTTCGAGCGGTCGCCGGACGCCACGGTCGACGAGGTGCGGGCGGTGCTGGCGCGCACGGTGAGCCCGGGGGCGGAGGGGTACATCAAGGTGTCCCGGCCGTCGGACGCGCTCGCCGCGAAGGCGGCCACGGACCGGGGGCTGACGGCGCTGATGCTGGGGCTCGGCGCGGTGGCGCTGCTGGTCGGCGGGGTCGGGATCGCCAACACGATGGTGATCTCGGTGCTGGAGCGGCGTCAGGAGATCGGGCTGCGCCGGGCGCTCGGTGCCACCCGGGGCGCGGTGCGGGTGCAGTTCCTGATGGAGTCGCTGCTGCTGTCGGCGCTGGGCGGGGCGGCGGGCGCGGTGCTGGGCACGGCCGCCACCTGGGGGTTCGCGCTGGCGCAGGGCTGGCGGCCGGTGGTGCCGGTGTGGGCGCCGGTGGGCGGGCTCGCCGCGACGCTGTGCATCGGGGCACTCGCGGGCCTGTATCCGGCGGTGCGGGCGTCACGGCTGCATCCGACGGTGGCACTGAACGGGACGTGAGCGGCGGGGCGGGCGGTCGGGGCGGCGGCTTCGGCGGGGCGCTCTCGGCGGGGGCGGCGGCTTCGGCGGAGGCGCGGTATCGGCAGCGGCTTCGGCTCGGCTTCGGCGGGGCGGTGGTGTCAGGGCTGGCGATATCAGGGTCCCCCTCCCCCCGGCGGGGTCCGCCCTCCCCGCCCCGGTCCCCCCTCCCCCGCCCGTCCTCCCGACCGCCGTCCCGGAGTTCCCCTGACCGCGGCCGTCCCGCGCCGGTAGCATCACCGGGTCCGGTCCCCAGCGGCCGGGCGCCACAACCGAAGAGGCGCACGTGCGGGGGAAGCCGGTGGAAGTCCGGCGCTGGCCTGCAACCGTGAACGGCCCCACGGCGGCCGTGAGTCGGAACACCCGGCGTGCGTGACATACCGCTTCCACTGTCATGGTCCGCAGCGTGAAGCCGGGAGCGCCGACCCGTCGTGGCCGGTGCCTTCCGTCGCGCGGGCGGTCCGCCGCACCAGGAAGGCACAGCCATGCGCCGCACATCCACCGTCTCCCGGTCCTACCGGACCCTCGTCGCCGCGTCCGCCCTCGGGCTCGCCCTCTCCTCGGCCCCGGCCGTCGCCCACGCGGGCACCGCCACCAACACCAACGCCCCGGTCAAGGTGTCCCTGACCGTGCAGGGCCCGGACGGGCTGCTGTTCAAGGGGAAGGTCAAGACCAAGGGGCATGAGGTGACCACCGCCACCGGCGGTACCCACAGATGCGACGGCACCAACGGCGGCGCCCACCCGAGCGCCGTGCCCACGCCGACCGCGGCGCTCGACGACGCGGCCCGCAAGCACCACTTCACGTGGGACGGCACCTGGTACCCGTCGTTCGAGGACTTCTTCGTGGAGTCCATCAAGGACGTCACCGGCGGCGGGGTCGCCTACTGGAACATCTCCGTCAACGGCACCCCGACCCCGGTGGGCGGCTGCCAGTTCAAGCTGAACGCGGGGGACAAGGTCGCCTTCACCTGGACCACGTTCTAGAGCGCGGCGGTGCGGGCCGGGGACGTCACCGCGTCCCCGGCCCGCGCCTCTCAGACGCCCCAGCGCAGGGCGAGGGTGTCGCCCACGTTCACCGTGGCGCCCCGGGTCGCCGCGGTGAACGCCGCTCCGTCGGTGCTGACCTTCCAGGTGCTGGAGCCGCTGTTGGCCTTGCCGTTGAGCGCGGTGACCGTGCCGGTGCCGGAGGCCGGGGTGACCGAGGTGACACAGCCCGCCGGGGTCGCGGCGGAGGCCGCGGCGTCCAGGACCGCGCCGAGGGTGGTGGTCGTACCGGTCGGGGTGATCGCGACCGAGCAGACCTTGAGGGTGCCGCTGCCGTCGTCGACCGTCAGCGCCAGCTTGGTGGCGGTGCCGGAGGTGAAGGTGGACTGACCCACCCACTGCGGGGCGCCCACCGTCGTCGGCAGCGGCGGGGCGGAGGTGAAGCCGCCGCCCGCGACCGCGCGCAGCCCGTCGATGGAGGCATAGGCGGACGGGGCGGTGTCGCTGGGCAGGTACTTGAAGCCGCCGCCCGGGTTGAACTGCTGGGCGATCAGGAAGTCCACCGGTGTCTTGCCCATCGGCGTGAGGAAGTCACCGGTCTGCGGGTTGATGCCGCAGGCGTTAAGGCCGGACACCGCCCAGCCGTTGGAGTCGGTGTTCGCCCCGAACATGGCGAGGAAGGCCCCGCTGTTCGACACCAGCTTGCTCTTCAGGAACGCCTTGGCCTGGGTGATGTCGGGGTCGGTGTTGGGGACGCCGGACACGCACAGCGCGGCCATCGCGGCGCCGGTCATGTCGATGTCGCTGGCGGCGGCGAGCTGGGTCGGGTTGCCCTCGGCCTTGCTGAAGTTCCAGCCGCCGTCGTTGTGCTGGTTGGCCCGGATACGGGTGACCATGGCGTCCCGCAGGGACTGGGGGACGCGGATCTGCCCGGCCTGGGTGCGGGCGCCGTTCAGGGCGAGCGCGGCGAACACCGTGCCGTTGAAGTTGGCCGACGGGCCGAAGTAGCCGGGTTCGGCGGTCTGCCAGTAGCGGTAGATGTCGGCGATCAGGTTGCGGGAGGCCGAGACGCGGGCCGGGTCGATCCCGGCGGCGTACGCGTTGAGGGTGCCGCGCTCGTAGTCGGTGACGACCGGGGAGGCGGACGGCCAGCCGCTGGTGGCCAGCAGATTGCGGTAGACGGTTCTGGCGTTCTTGCTGGTGTCGGTGCCCGGTACGACGTCCACGGCGGCGGTACCGGCCGCGGCGAACGCGCTGAACGCCCACTCGTTGGACAGCCCCGACCCGGCGTAGGAGCCGTCGGCCGCCTGGAGGCTGTCGAGGTAGGCGACCCCGTTGGTCTTGGAGGTGGCGATCTGGGCGGGGGTGGCGGTCGCGGCGGCGGGCAGGGTGGTGAGGGCGAAGGCGCCGAGGGCGGCGGCGGAGGTGAGGGTGAGCCGGCGCAGTGCGGTACGGCGGTGAGCGAGGCGCGGGGCCATGGCGTGCTCCAGGGATCAGGGGACGCCGGCCTCGCCGCGGCCGGACGGCCGAGGCGGGGGCCGCCGTCCTGGACGCGTGAACGGGCTGCCGGAAAAGGGCGCCGGGGTGGGCATTCGGGCTCGGACCGGCCTCCCGCCGTTCCACACCGCTGCGCGTCAGCCCCGGATTCGCACCGGGTTCCCCCACTCGGCAGTGCGGGACGGTACCTGACGGGGGTGCCGGTCGCCATAGGGCCAAAATCACCCGGCAGGGTGGTTTCTGCCGCGTCTTGACGCCCTGTGCGAACCGTGCTCAAATCCGGTCGATACGCAAAGAGTTCCAGGGGAAGCCGGTCGGATTCCGGCGCTGACCCGCAACCGTAGGTCCGGCCGCGCCGGGCGAGCCGGAGCACCTGGGGCGTGATCGAGCAACAGACGCCGTCGTGGACTACGGCGTGGTGCGACGGCTTCTCGCGCGGGCCCGGCCTGTACCGCGAGGGCCCTCGACCCACGTCCGGGCCCCGCGGGGACAGGACGAGGGGGACCGCGATGCGGACCGGAGAGCGAAGAGAGCGGCGCACGGGCGGCAGACCGGGGCCCTGGACGGCGGCCGGTACGGCACTGCTGGTGCTGGTCGCGGCCTGCGTGACATTCTTCACCGTCTCCTCGCCCGCGGCGGCCGATCCGATCGACGGCTGCACGGCCACGAAGGGCGCGATCGTCGCCGTCGACTTCGGCCCGTTCGGCGGCGAGGTCGAGCGGGGCTGCGACACCTCCCCCACCACCGGCTACGACCTGCTCCACGAGGGCGGGTTCAGCACCGCGGGCACCGACCACGACGGGCCCGCGTTCATCTGCCGCATCGGCTACGGCCCGTTCGACTCCGGCACCCAGTACCCGACGCCGGACAAGGAGTCCTGCGTCCTGACCCCGCCCGCCACCGCCTACTGGTCGTACTGGGTGGCCGAGCCGGGGGACGACGACTGGTCCTACTCCCAGTACGGGGCCATGGACCGGCGGCTGAACGACGGTGACGTGGACGCCTGGGTGTTCGGCGGCACGGACGTCGGCGGCACCACCGGCCGTCCCACGTTCAGCCCCGACGACGTCCGCGCCGGAGGCGGCGGGCCCACCCCGACACCGCCCGGTCCGACGCTGACCGGCGCGCCCGGCGAGATCGACGTGGACGGCGCCGCCGACTGGCTCAAGAGCCGTCTCACCGACGGCGAACGGATCGTGGACGAGGGCGCCACCGACGCCAATCCGTTCCTGACCGCGCTGACGGCGTTCGGGCTGGCCGCCGCCGAGGGCGACAGCGAGACCGTCGGCAAGGTCACCGACTTCCTGGCCTCCGCCGCCGGTCCCGTCGCCTACCCCAACGGCACGGACAAGGCGCCCGACGCCACCAGCGCGGCCCGTCTCGCGCTGCTCGCGTCGGTCACCGAACGCGATCCGCGTGACTTCGGCGGCCATGATCTGATCGGCGACCTGGTGGCGCACATCTGCCCGGCGGGCCCCGAGTCCGGTCCCGCCCCCGGCTGCACCGGCAAGGGCGACTTCGGGGACAGCGGCTACACCGAGGGCCAGGCGCTGGGCGTCCTCGCCCTGGCGCGCGCCGACGAGGAGCCGCCCGCAGCGACCGTCCAGCGGCTGACCCAGCTCCAGTGCCGTGACGGCGGAGTGACCAGCGTCCTCATCCGGCCGGGCGAGTACTGCGACGGCGACGCGGGGACCACCGGTCTGGTCGCCCTCGCCCTGCACACGGCGGGCGGGCAGGACGCGGCCGTGGACAAGGCCCTCGCCTATCTCGTCAAGAACCAGCGCGCGGACGGCGGGTTCCCGGCGTACACCGACTCCCCCACCGCGGGCGTCATCTCCACCGCGTACGCCGCGCAGGCGCTACGGGTGCTCGGGATGAAGAAGCAGGCCGACGCGGCGGTGGCGTGGCTGTCGCGGGAGCAGACCGAGGGCGGCGGCTTCGGCTTCGAGGAGGCGCAGACCGACCCTCAGCTGTACCCGACGGCGCTGGCGGTGCTCGCGGGCACCGGCAAGAGCCTGGCCGATCTGACGGTGAAGGAGCCGGAGCCCAGCGGCCCGCCCACCACCACCTCGCCCACCCCGACCCGGACCCCGCCGCCCGGCGCGGGCCCCGACCTGAAGAAGGGCGTCGCCTACCTCACCAGCGCCGCCCAGCTGAAGCAGGGCCGGTACTACACCGCCGGACCCGCCGTCTCCCGCGCCGACTTCGGGCTGACCATCGACGGCGCCTACGCGCTCGCCGCGACCGGCCTGGACAACGACGCGCTGCGCGGCATCGTCGACTTCCTGGACGAGCGGGGCACCGACGGCGAGGGACGCACGATCCGCGACTACATGAAGATCGGCACCGAGTACGCCTCGGGCGGCTTCATCGGCAAGACCGCCCTGCTCGCCGAGTCCGTCGGCCGTGACCCGCGCGACTTCGCCGGACAGGACCTGATCGGCGCGCTGGAGACGGCGGTGTGCGCGAAGGCCAGCGCGGCACCGGACCGCTCCTGTGCCGCGAAGGGCAACTACACGTACGCCACGTCCGTGTTCTCCCAGTCCCTGGGGATCATGGCGCAGTTGCGGGCGGGCGAGGAGGACGCGGCGGCCGAGCCGATCGCGTACCTCGCGGGGCTTCAGCACGACGACAGCGGCGCCTGGCCGAGCCTGATCCCGTCCACGGGCGACTCGGACGTGGACTCCACGGCGATGGCCGCGATGGCGCTGGATCTGGCGGGTGACAACGCGGCCGTCGACAAGGCGCTGCGGTGGATCGCGGACCAGCAGCAGTCCAGCGGTGGTTTCAAGAGTTCGATCGGCACCTCCGTGAACTCCACGGCCCTGGCGATCCAGGGGCTGTCCCTGGACGCGGGCGCCTATCCGAAGGAGATCGCGGCGGCCCGGAAGTTCCTGGCCGCGCAGCAGAACGGCGACGGCGGTTTCAATGTGGCCGCCGAGGGCCAGCGCGGCTCCGATCTGCGGGCGTCCACCCAGGCGGTGGGCGGCGCGACCGGCATCTCGTTCGCCTATCTGGAACAGTCCCTGGAGGGCACCTCGCCGCAGCCCACGCCCCGGCCCAGCGGGTCCACCCCGGACATCGTGACGCCCGGCGAGTCCGGTGGCGGCACGGGCGGCGGCGACTTCACCGCGGACGGCGGCAGCGGGGGCCTCGCCTCCACCGGCGTCCAGGTCACCATGCTCGCCGCCATCGCCGCACTGCTGGTGCTGGCGGGCTGGCGGGTCGTGGTGGTGGCCCGGCGCCGCACCGCCGGGACGGGAGACGGACGATGAGGCGGCCGACGGCGCTCGCGGCCCGGGTGACGGCCGCCCTGGCCCTCACCGGCGCCGCGCTCACCGCGACCACCGCCCCGGCGGCGGCCGACCCGCAGCCGATGGGCCGGTGCACCACCAGCTCCGGGGCGGTGCTGGCGGTCGACTTCAGCGACTGGGGCGGGCCCATCCTGCGGTCCTGCGGCACCACCCCGACCACCGGCTACGAACTCCTCAACCAGGGCGGCTGGCGCACCACCGGCACCGGGCACGACGGTCCGGCGTTCATCTGCCGCATCGGCTACAGCGGCCACCAGAACGGCAGGCAGTATCCGACCGCCGCCCAGGAGGACTGTGTCCTGACCCCGCCCGCCTCCGCGTACTGGTCGTACTGGCACGCCGACCCGGGCCAGAACGACTGGAGTTACAGCCAGCTCGGCGCGATGCTCTACAAGCCCAAGCCCGGCAGCGTCGATCTGTGGATCTTCGGCGGCACGAACATCGAGGGCACCGAGGGCCGTCCCACCGTCACCCCCGACCAGTTGCGCGCCAAGAACACCCGCCCGCAGGGCAATGCGGCGCCGCCCGCGAGCGACGACAACGCGCCCGCGCTGCCCCCGGGCGTGGACACCGGACCGGCGCCCGAGCGGCGCACCACCGCCCCGCCGAGGCCGCCGAAGGCGTCGCCGTCCCCGAAGCCCAGCCCGAAGAGGCCCGCCAAGAGCCCGTCCCCGTCCCCCACGCCGAGTCCCTCCGCCAGTCCGTCGGACAGCGCCCCCGCGCTGGCCGCGCCCCGTACCAGCCCCGGACCGACCGTGGTCGACGCCGCCCCGGCGGCCGACGCCCCGCACGACTCCGGTTCGATCGTGCCGGTGGTCACCGGCGCGGCCCTGGTCGTCCTGGTGGGCGGCGCCGCGGTGTTCGCGGCCCGCCGCCGTCGTACCGAGTGACCCCGGTGTCCCGTACGACGGCCATGGCGGCGGCGCCCGCCGGGTCCGATCCCCTCCCGGACCCGCGCGGGCGCCGTCTGCCGCGCATCCTGCATCCGCTCGCCTGGTGGATCTGGGCGCTGGCGCTGGCCACCGCCGCCAGCCGCACCAACAATCCGCTGCTGCTGTTCCTGGTGCTGGCCGTGCTCGGCTATGTGGTCTCCGCGCGCCGCACGGAGGCGCCCTGGGCGCGCGGCTTCAAGTACTACCTGTATCTCGCGCTGACCGTGGTGGCGATCCGGATCGTGTTCCGGGCGATCTTCGCCACCGGCATCCAGCCCACCGACCACTTCCTGTTCGCGCTGCCGCACATCCCCACCCCCGACTGGTACGCGGGTATCCAGCTCGGCGGCCCGGTGTCGCTGGAGGCGCTGCTGTCGGCGGCGACGGAGGGGCTGCGGCTGGCGTGCATGTTGTGCTGCATCGGCGCCGCCAACACCCTCGCCAACCCCAAGCGCGCCCTGCGGGTCCTGCCCGGCGCCCTGTACGAACTGGGCGTGGCGGTCACGGTGTCGATCAGTGTCGCCCCCCAACTGGTGCTGAGCGTCCAGCGGGTGGCGCGGGCCCGGAAACTGCGGGCCGGACGGACCCAGGGGCTGCGGGCGCTGCGCGGGATCGTGGTGCCGGTCCTGGAGGACGCGCTGGAGCGCTCGCTGCGGCTGGCCGCCGCCATGGACTCCCGGGGCTACGGCCGGGCGGGCACCGCGACCCGCCGCTCCCGGCGGATCACCGGGGCGCTGCTGCTGCTCGGCATGTGCGGGCTGTGCGCGGGGGCGTACGGGCTGCTGGACGCGACGGCGCCCGCGTTCCTCGGGCTGCCCGCGATGGCGGTCGGGGCGCTGCTGTGTGTGGCGGGGCTGCGGCTCGGCGGGCGGCGCGTCACCCGTACCACCTATCGTCCCGATCCGTGGCGGCTGCCCGAGTGGGCGGTCGCGGGCAGTGGGCTGCTGGCCGCCGTGCTGCTGCTGAGCAGCCTGGGCTACGACCCCGCCCAGCTCAATCCGACGTTCTATCCCCTCAGCTGGCCCGAGCTGCCGCTCGTCCCGACCCTGGCGATCCTGCTGGCGGGCACGGCGGGGTTCGTGGCACCGCCCCCGGAGCCGGTCCGCCCCCGCACGACCGAGAGAGCCGAACGCCCGTGATCACCTTCGACCAGGTCACCCTCCAGTACGACGACACACCCGGACCGGCGCTGCGGGACGTGGACCTCACGGTGGAGGAGGGCGAGCTGTGTCTCGTCGTCGGCCACACCGGCACCGGCAAGTCGACCCTGCTGGGCGCGGTCAACGGGCTGGTGCCGCACTTCACCGGGGGCACGCTGTCGGGGCGGGTCACCGTCGACGGCCGGGACACCGCCCACCATCCGCCGCGCGAACTGGCGGACGTGGTGGGCGTGGTGGGCCAGGACCCGGCCGACGGGTTCGTCACCGACACGGTGGAGGAGGAACTCGCCTACGCGATGGAGCAGTTGGCGATCCCCCCGGCGACCATGCGCAAGCGGGTCGAGGAGACCCTCGATCTGCTGGGTCTTGCGGATCTGCGCCACCGGGCGCTGTACCAGCTGTCCGGCGGGCAGCAGCAGCGGGTCGCGATCGGGTCGGTGCTGACCGCGCATCCCCGGGTGCTGGTGCTGGACGAGCCGACGTCGGCGCTGGACCCGACGGCCGCCGAGGAGGTGCTCGCCGCCGTCACCCGGCTCGTCCACGACCTCGGGGTGACCGTGCTGATGGCGGAGCACCGGCTGGAGCGGGTGGTGCAGTACGCGGACCGGGTCATCCATCTGCCCGGCGACGGAGGGGCCCGGATCGGACCGGCCGCGGAGATCCTCAGGACGTCCGCCATCGCCCCGCCGATCGTCGAGCTGGGCCGGGCGGCGGGCTGGTCGCCGCTGCCGCTGTCGGTGCGGGACGCCCGCCGGGCCGCCGCCCCGCTGCGCACCCGGCTCGCCGGGCACGTCCCGGCGCCGGTGCGCCCGGCCCCGGCGGTCGAGCGGCCCCGGCTGCTGCGGGCACGCGGGGTGACGGTGACGTACAAGGGTGTGCCGGCCGTACGGGAGGTCGATCTCGATCTGCGGGCGGGGGAGATCACGGCGCTGATGGGGCGCAACGGGTCGGGGAAGTCGTCGCTGCTGTGGGCGCTCCAGGGCTCGGGGCCCCGCACGGGCGGCAGCGTACGGGTGACGGACCCACCGGGCACGGCGGGCAAGGAAGCCAGGAACGGCAAGGAGGCCGGGGGCGGCAAGGACGGCATCGATCCGCACGCGGTATCGGCCGCGCGCGCCCGTGAGCTGGTCGGTCTGGTCCCGCAGACCCCCGCCGACCTGCTGTATCTGGAGAGTGTGAAGCAGGAGCTGGACCAGGCGGACGCCGAGTCCGGCGCGTCCGGCGGTGGACGGGCCCGGGAGATCCTGGACCGGCTCGCGCCGGGCATCCCGGACACCACCCATCCCCGTGATCTCTCCGAGGGGCAGCGGCTGTCGCTGGTGCTGGCGGTCCAGTTGTCGGCGGCGCCCCGGGTGCTGCTGCTGGACGAGCCGACCCGGGGTCTCGACTACCGGGCGAAGTCGGCGCTGATCGGGATCGTGGACGCCCTCGCGGCGGACGGCACCTCGGTGGTGATCTCCACCCATGACGTGGAGTTCGCGGCGCGGGCCGCCGACCGGGTGGTGGTGATGGCCGAGGGGGACGTGGTGGCCGACGGACCGACGGCGGACGTCATCGTGGCGTCGCCGGTGTTCGCCCCGCAGACGGCGAAGATCCTCGCGCCACTGCCCTATCTGACGGTGGATCAGGTGACCGCCGTACCGGTGGACGGGGAGGACGGGTGAGCGCCGTCGCCATCCGGCTCAGCGGGCGGGCCGGTGTGATGATGACGCTCGCCGCGCTGCTCGGGGTCGTCGCGTTCTTCTGGCCGTTCCTGGTGGCGCCGGGCACGTTCGGCTCGCAGTACACACCTCCGCTGATCTTCGGTGTGCTGCTGATCCTGGTGCTGTGCGTGGTGCTGTCCGAGATCGCCGAGGGCGGTATCGACTCCAAGGCGCTGGCGATGCTGGGCGTGCTGTCCGCCGTGAACGCGGCGCTGCGTCCGCTGGGCGCCGGGACCGCCGGGATCGAGACGGTGTTCTTCGTGCTGGTCCTGGCCGGGCGGGTGTACGGCCCCGGCTTCGGCTTCACCCTCGGCTGTACGTCGCTGTTCGCGTCCGCGCTGATCACGGGCGGGGTCGGGCCCTGGATGCCGTACCAGATGTTCGGGTGTGCGTTCGTGGGGATGCTGGCGGGGTTCCTGCCCCGGGCGGGCGGGCGGCGCGAGGTGCTGCTGCTGGCGGTGTACGGGGCGCTGTCCGGGTATCTCTTCGGGTTTCTGCTGAATCTGTCGTTCTGGCCGTTCTCCGTCGATCCGCACAGCTCGATCGCCTATCTGCCGGGGCTGCCGTTCACCGAGCAGTGGCAGCGGTACATCGCGTTCGACATCGCCACGTCCCTGGGCTGGGACACGGGCCGGGCGGTCACCAACTTCGTCGCGATCATGCTCGCGGGCCCGGCGGTGCTCACCACGTTCCGCCGGGCCGCGCGCCGGGCACGCTTCCGGGCCCCGGTCCGGTTCGCCCCGCCCCCGGAGGCGGGACCGCGCTGACCGGTGCCGGGTGTCGGGTGCCTGGTGTCGGGTCCTCGGCGCCTGGTCCTCGGCGCCTGGTGTCGGGTGTCTGGGTGTGGTCAGATCCGTGCCGAGCGGGTCGGCCACAGGGCGCGGGCGGGTGGGGCCGTCGGGCCCAGCTCGCCCACCGCGACCCGGGTCAGGGTGGCTCCGCCGCCCGCCCTGACGGCCGCGACCACCGCCTGGTGCAGGGCCCGGCTGTGCTCCTCGGACGGACACCGCACCGGGCTGCCGACCAGGGTGAACCAGTCCGACGTACCGGTGTACTGGACGGTCACATCGGCCTCGGCGCCGTCCCAGGTGGTGTGCACGGTCAGATCGCCGTTGACGATTCCCGACTCGTCGGTGTGTACGCCGCCCCGGCCGCTGAAGACCCCGGGGGTGGTCCATGATGCCCAGGCCATGGCCTCAGCCTCCTTCTCGGTCGCCCCCTCCAGCTCCAGTGTGCGCTCCTTCGATCGGGGGAACGCGGGGGCGCCTCCGCATCCCCACCGTGCGGTAAGGGGACAGCTAGGTCTATGACCATTACCGCGTATATCGACACCGCCCGGCCGGTGGCCACCCTGATCAATATGTTCACGGTCGCCCCGGAGCGGCAGGGCGAGCTGATCGCCCTGCTGGCGCGGGCCACCGAGGAGACCATGAAGCACCGGCCGGGCTTCCTCTGCGCCAACTTCCACGCCTCCCAGGACGGCGAGCGGGTCGTCAACTACGCGCAGTGGGAGTCCGAGGAGCACTACCGGGCGATGCTCGCCGACCCGGAGGCCCGGGTGCACATGGACGAGGCCGCGCTCATCGCGTCCGATGTGCAGCCGAGGCTGTTCCAGGTCATCTCCGCGCACCGGCGCTGACCCCGCGCCCGGCCCGCTCGAAGGACACCGGGGGCGGGCCGGCCATGGCGGGCGGGGGGCGCGTGCGCGTCGTCCGAGCCATCGGCGTGGGACCGGTCCACTCCGGAACGCCGGGTCCCCATCCGGCCGGCCCCTCCCCGCCGCCCCTCCCGTCCGCCGCCGACCCACCCCGCACCCGGTCAACGGGCGTGTCACCGGAACCGGCAGGCCCAGGGGCACCCGCCACATCAGGACAACCGACCGCATCAGGTCAACCCTTCTGTGCACTCCTGACGCGGCCGTATCCACCCGCTTACGCTCATGAGTGCCGCCCGGCGTACGTTCCGCCGCATCTCGCTCCCGGTCGCGGTCAAGGCTCCGACCAGCAGGAGGAACCGTACGTGAGCACACGTGTGCCCGTTTTCGGGGGGAATCAGCCGCGTCCGGTTCCGGGCCGTACGCCGGGCGTCCACGTCGTCCGGCAGCCGCTGACCCGCACGGTCTCCGGGGTCTGCCACGGCACGCTGGGCGAGCTGTACCAGGGGCCGCTGCGGGCCGGGCCGGTGCCGGACATCGCGCTGGTGTCGTTCCCGGTCGACCGGCACTCCTGGGTGCACTTCACACCCGAGGAGGACGCGCCTGGGATGCTCGGGGAGTCCGGGGTGCTCGGGGAGCCACGAGCGTCCGGGGAGTCCGGGGCGCCCGGCGCGCCCGGGGTGCTCGGGGCGAAGGCCGCCGCCGCGGCCGGGCTGTTTCTCGACCGGTTCGGGCTGACCCTGCCGCCGGGCCGCTGGAGCGTGCACTCCGATCTGCGGGTCGGGGTGGGGATGGCGAGTTCGACCGCGGACATCGTGGCCACCCTGCGCTGTCTGTTCCGGCTGTTCGGGCTGGCCTACGACCTGGATGTGGTGCTCGGTGTGCTGGCCCGGATCGAGCGGGCCGACAGCGTGTTCCTGGACGAGTTCGCGCTCCATCTCAGCGGCCGGCACCGGGTGGTGCGCCGGCTCGGCACCGGCCTCGGCTTCCACACCGCGTACATCACCGAACCCGGCACGGTGGACACCGCCGCCGTCACCGACCGGCTCCTCACCCACTACCGGCGGCACGGACCCCGCTACGAGCGGGGTCTCGACACCTTGCTGAAAGGATTCTCCACAGGTGACCCCCGGGCCGTGGCACAGGCGGCGACCATCAGTGCCGGGCTCTCCCAGGAGGTGCTGCCCAAGGCGTCCTTCGACGCCGTGCTCGCCCACCGGGAGTGGTTCGGCGCCGACGGTGTCTTCGTCGCCCACACCGGCTGTCTGATCGGCTATCTCTTCGCGCACCGCCCCGGCGCCGACGTCAAGTCGGAGCTGTCCGCCTTCTTCCACTCGCTCGGCCACCAGTGCTCTTTCGCCCAAGGAGGCTACGGGTGATCCACCCGCATATCGCCGACGCCCTGAAGATCCCCGACCTGGTACGGCTCACCGACGGCCTGGTGCTGATCCGGTTCGAGTCGATGAAGATCTACTCGGCGCTCGGCGCCGTCCGCCATCTCCTCGACCGGGGCACGATCCGCCCCGGCCAGACCCTCCTCGACAGCTCCAGCGGCATCTACGCCTACGCGCTGGCGCTGGCCTGCCACCGCTATGGACTGCGCTGCCACATCGTCGCCTCCACCACCGTCGACACCACCACCCGCGCCCAGTTGGAGGTGCTCGGCGCGACCGTCGAGCAGGTCCGGCCGTCCGGCACCCTCCAACTCGACCAGGAGCTGCGGGTACGGCGGGTGCGGGAGATACTCGCCACCCGGCCCGGCACTCACTGGATGCGCCAGTACCACGACGACATCCACTACCTCGGCTACCACGAGGTCGCCGACCGGATCACCGCCGCGTTCGGGGACCGGCCACTGACCGTGGTCGGCGGGGTCGGCTCGGGCGCCTCCACCGGCGGGCTGGTGGAGCGGCTGCGCGCCACCGACCCGGCGGTGCGGCTGGTGGGGGTGCAGCCGTTCGGCAGTGTCACCTTCGGCAGCCAGGACCATCACGACCCGGAGGCGATCATCGCCGGGATCGGCTCGTCCATCGTCTTCGACAATGTCCGCCACCATCTCTACGACGCCCTGCACTGGCTGGACTTCACCCACGCCATGGCCGGGGCGGTCGCCCTGCTGCGCGACCACGCCGTGTTCGCGGGACTGTCCACCGGCGCCGCCTTCCTGGCCGCCGGGCACGAGGCGCGCCGCCATCCCGACCGGCTGCATCTGGTGATCGGCGCCGACACCGGGCACCGCTATGTGGAGCGGGTCTTCGCCCGGCACCGGGAGGCGCTGGACCCGGCGGCGCTGAAACCCGTGGAGATCGCGCAGCCCGAGGAGCTGTCCATGCCCTGGTCGACCATGGCCTGGCAGCGCACCCCCTGCCCCGCCGCGTGGAAGGAGCGGGCCGCGTGAGCGTCGTCCTGCTGGAGTCCCTCACCTTCGGACTCGGTCATCTGGTCCGCGCCGCCGACACGTTGGGCGAGCAGCTGACCCTGCTCACCCGCGACCCCGCCTACTACGCCTACGAGCTGGAGCGGCTGCCGTCCGGTGCGCTGGACGTGGTGGAGACCGACACCTTCGACGTGGACGGGGTCGCGGAGCGGCTGCGCGGCACGCCGTCCCTGCGCGGGCTGATCAGCTCCACGGACACCTGGACGCTGGTCGGCGCCGAACTGGCCGCCCGCTTCGCACTCCCCGGCCTCGACCCGGCCGTGCTGCGTCTGACCCGCGACAAGGCGGCCGTGCGGGAGCTGCTGCACGGCGCCGGACTGACCCGGGGCCGGGCGCTGACGGTGGACGGCGGCGGGGCGGCGCGGGACCTGCTCCTCAAGGAGATCGGGCTGCCCGCCGTGCTGAAGGACTCGGCGGGCACCGGCAGCCAGAACGTGTGGCTGGTGCGGGACGAGAGCGCACTCGACACCGCGCTCGCCGAGTCGGCGGACCGGCCGCTGAAGGGGCGGCTGTTCGCCGAGCCCTACTTCGCCGGGCCGGTCTACAGCGCCGAGACCCTCACCTGGGCGGGGCGGACCCGGCTGCTCGGGGTGTCCAGCAGGCTGATGTCCCCGGAGCCGTACTTCCGGGAGGAGATCACCGCGTTCCCGGTGGCGTTCCCCGAGGCGCGGCGGACGTCGCTGGAGGGCTGGCTCGACGCGCTGCTGGCCGCCGTCGGCTACACCGACCGGTTCGCGCATGTGGAGTTCGTCCTGACCGCCGAAGGACCGGAGCTGGTGGAGATCAACCCCCGGATCGGCGGCGCGCTGGTCGGCGAGGGCCTGTGCCGGGCGCTCGGGCTCAATGTGTACGAGGCGATGGTCGAGACCGCGCTTGGCCGGCGTCCCGCGCTCATGGACACGGACCCGCCCGGCGGTCCGGCGGTGGCGTTCGTCCTCGGCTACCCGGCCGCGCCCGGTGTCTTCACCGGGGTCACCGGACTGGACCGGCTGGCGGATCTGCCGGGGGCGCCCGCCTGGTACCCGGTGAAGGCGCCGGGCGACGCGATCGAGCATCTGGCGGACAGCCGCGGCTATGCCGGGATCGTGTACGCGGAGGCGGAGACCGCGGAACTGGCCACACACCGGGCGGTGGCCGCGGCGAACACGCTCCGCGTACGCACAGAACCGTTCCCGCCCCGGGCATCCGGTGCCTGAAGGCGACGACGGCCCTGCGGGGACCGGGGGGAGAGCAGGTCGGGCGGGTCCGGCAGCCGACCCATCGGACGGACCCGGAGTCCGAGCGCCCGGAGAGAACCGGACCGGCGGTCCGGCCCGCTGGATCGGCGGACTCGGCGGACCGCTCCGCTTTCTGCTGCTCAGCTCCTTCCTGATCCCGCTCGGCAGTTTCATGGTGCTGCCGTTCATGTCGGTGTTCCTGCATGAGCGGCTCGGGATGGGGCTCGGCACGGTCGGGGTGGTGCTGGCGGCGGCGGCGCTGGTGCAGTTCTCCGGCGGGATCGCGGGCGGCGCGCTCGCCGACCGGATCGGGCTGCGCCGCACCATGCTGTGGGCGCTGGTGACCCGTACCACCGGGTTCGCCGGGATGCTGGCGGCGCTGCGCTGGCCGCCGCTGGCGGTTCCGGCGCTGATCCTGACGTGCTGCGGCGCGGCGCTGTACCTCCCCGCGAACAAGGCGTATCTCGTGCACGGCGTGGCCGAGGAGCGCCGCCCGGCGTTCCTGTCGGCGGGCAACGCGGCGCTCAACGCGGGGATGGCGGTGGGTCCGCTGATCGCGGGGCCGTTCGTACTGTCGTCGCCGGGCTGGCTGTTCGTCGCCGTGACCGCCCTGTTCGCGCTGGTCACGCTCGGGCACGCGCGGCTGCCCGCGGTGGGAGAGCGGCGCGCGGCGGGTACGTCCGGCGGGCTGCTGACCGGGGTGGCGGTGCTGCCGTTCGCCGCGAACCTGCTGGCGTTCTATCTGTATTTCTTCTTCCAGCACTTCCTGGCGGTGTACGCGGTGGAACGGGCGTCCGGCGCGTTCTACAGCCTGGTGCTGCTGCTGTGCTTCGCGCTGGTGATCGTCGTCCAGCCGCTCGCGTCCGGGCTGATCCGGCGGATGCCGTACGCGCTCGCCCTCACGGTCGGGTTCGCGGGGCTGGCGGCCGGTCTCGCGGTGCTGGCGGTCGGCAGCCGGGCGGCACTGCTGGCGGGCGGGGCGCTGATCACGCTCGGGGACATCGTGCTGTTCCTCAAGAACGATCTGGAGGCGCTGGGCCGCAGCTCCCGCTCCGACGCCGTCGTCTTCGGCCAGCAGCGGCTGGCGGCGGGGCTCGGCGCGTGCGCCAGCGGGGTGGTGGGCGGTCAGCTGTACGGGCTCGGCGAACAGGCCGGGTCCACCGGCTCGTTCTGGCTGCTGGCCGCCGCCCAGTGCGTCCTGCTGCCCCCACTGCTGCTCCTCCTGCGCCGCCCCTCCCCCTCCCTTTCACCCTCCCCCACGAAGGAGCACTGAGCCCGGATGACACGGACCGGTGGGTTCCAGGACGACGACTTCTGGACCGAGTTCCATGACTTCCTCTTCTCCGAGCAGCGTCACACCCAGGCCGCCGAACTGCTGGACAGCTCACCGCTGCTGTCCTTCCCGGCCGCCTCCCGGGTGCTGGACCTGTGCTGCGGTCCGGGGGTGTTCACCGTGCCGCTGGCGCTGCGCGGCCATACCGTGACCGGGGTGGACCGGAGCCTGCCGATGCTGGAGCGGGCCCGCGAGCGGGCGGCCGGGGCGGGCGTCGAGGTGACCCATGTGCGGGCGGACGCCCGGACGTACCGGGCGCCGGGCGCCTTCGATGTCGTCCTCAACATGTTCACGTCGTTCGGGTACTTCGAGGACCCGGCCGACAACGCGCGGATGCTGCGGACCATGTACGACTGTCTGGCTCCAGGGGGCACGCTGGTGCTGGATCTCGCGGGCAAGGAGTTGCTGGCCGGGCGGGTGAGCCCGCCGAAGGTGGTGCGGCGCGGGGAGGATCTGATGGTGCAGACGGACACCGTGCTGGACGACTGGGCGCGGCTGCGCAGCGACTGGGTGCTGGTGCGCGGTGAGCGGGTGACCCGGGCCAGGCTGGTGTGGTTCGTGTACAGCGCGGTGGAGTTGCGGCGGCTGGTGGAGGAGGCGGGGTTCGGCCGGGTGGAGGTCTTCGGCGGTTTCGACGGACGGCCCTATGACGAGACCGCGGAACGGCTGGTGCTGCGGGCGGTCCGCGCGGTGTGAGGTCCGCGGCCTTCTGGCCGTGGTGCGCGGATCGTAGGATCACCGCGTCACCCATCAACCGCGACGGGAATCAGGAAGCCGGTGCGAGTCCGGCACGGTCCCGCCACTGTGACCGGGGCGCGCGGCGTGGGCAGGCGGACACGGGCGTCGCTCCGGGAGTCAGGACACTGGCCTGTCGCGGGCCCGTTCCGAGGAGCGCGGACTCCCCAGGAGGCACATCGTGCACGACGGTCCTTCCCGTACCCCCCTGCCCGTCCCCGTCCGTCGCCGCCTGGCCGCGGCGCTCGCCCTGTCGGCGGTGCTGCTGGCCGCCGGGTGCGGCGGGTCCGGCGACCCGGCCGGGGCCGCCGGTCCGTCGGCCGCCCCGGCCGACGGCTTTCCGCTCACCGTGGAGAACTGCGGGGTGCGGACCACCTACGACGCGCCACCCGAGCGGGTGGTGACGATCCACCAGCATCCGGCGGAGCTGATGCTCGCGCTGGGCCTGAGGGACCGGATGGTCGGTACCGCGTTCCCCGACTCGGCGGTACTGCCCGCGCTGCGGTCGGACTTCGAGGCGATACCGGAACTGGCGGAGAAGGAGCCGTCGTTCGAGACGATCCTCGACACCGAACCCGATCTGGTCTACGGCGGCTACGGCAGCGCGTTCGCCGACAACGAGGGCCGCTCCCGGGAGGCGTTCGCCGACGCGGGTATCGACACCTACCTCAACCGCGAGTACTGCGCCGCGAACCAGTCGGTGACGATGCGGGACACCTACGACGAGATCCGCACCATCGGTGATGTCTTCGGTGTGCCGGAGCGGGCGGACGACCTGGTCGCGGAGTTGCGCGGCCGGGTCGACGGGGCGGCCACGGCGGTCGAGGGCGCGGACCGGGTACCGGTGTTCGTGTACGACAGCGGCGACAAGTCCGCGTTCACGGCGGGCGGCAAGGGCCTGGGCAGTGAGCTGATCCGGCTGGCGGGCGGCGAGAACGTGTTCGCCGATCTGGACGAGGTCTTCGGGGACGTCTCCTGGGAGCAGGTCGTCGAGCGCCGGCCGGAGGTCATCGCGATCTACGACTACGCCGGGGCCGGGAGCATCGAGCGGAAGAAGGAGTTCCTGCGGGCGCAGCCCGCGCTCGCGGACGTACCGGCGGTGCGCGACGAGCGGTTCGTGGTGCTGCCGCTGACCGCCACGCTGGTCGGTGTCCGGTCGGCGTACGCCGTGGAGGACCTGGCCCGCGCGCTGCACCCGGAGAGCTTCCGGTGACCCTGCCGGTCACGAAGTCCGCCGCCGACGGGGCCGTGGCGCGGCGGGCGGGCGGGCGGCGGCCGACGCCGACCGGGACGCTGCTGGCGCTGACCGTGCTGCTGCTGGTCTCGCTGACGGCGGGGCTGGCGATCGGGTCGGTGCCGGTGCCGCCGGGACAGGTGTGGGGCATCGTCACCCACGCGCTCGGCGCGGACTGGGTGGTGCCGGACTGGTCGGGGGCGCGGGAGACCATCGTGCTGGACGTCCGGGCGCCGCGGGTGCTGCTGGGCGCGGTGGTCGGCGCGGGGCTCGCGGTGACGGGTACGGCGATGCAGGCGCTGCTGCGCAATCCGCTCGCCGAGCCGTATCTGCTCGGGGTGTCCTCCGGGGCGTCGCTCGGGGCGGTCGTGGTGATCGTGTTCGGGGTGACCGTGCTGGGGCCGGTGTCGCTGCCGGTGGCCGCGTTCGCGGGCGCGCTGGGTTCACTGATGCTGGTCTACGTCACGGCCCGGACCGGCGGCCGGATCACCTCGGTACGGCTGGTGCTGGCCGGGGTGGCGATCGCGGCCGTGCTCACCGCGGCGATGCATCTGCTGCTGCTCACCGCGGACCGGGGCAATCAGGCGCGGGAGGTGCTGGCCTGGACGCTGGGCGGGCTCGGCGGGGTCGACTGGGGCGCGCTGTGGCTGCCGGTGGCGGCGCTGGCGGTCGGCGTCGCGGTGCTGCTGGCGCAGGCGCGGAAACTGAATCTGCTGCTGGCCGGTGAGGAGGCGGCGACCACGATGGGGCTGGACGTGGCCCGGTTCCGGGCGCGGATGTTCGTACTGCTGTCGCTGGTCACCGGGGTGCTGGTGGCGGCGGCCGGGCCGATCGGGTTCGTCGGGCTGATGCTGCCGCATGTGGTGCGGCTGCTGGTGGGCGGCGACCACCGGCGGGTGCTGCCGACGGCCGCGCTGGGCGGGGCGGTGTTCCTGGTCTGGGCCGATGTGGCGGCGCGGACGGTGGCGGCGCCGCTGGAGATCCCGGTGGGGGTGCTGACCGCGCTGTGCGGCGGCCCGTTCTTCCTGTGGCTGATGCGCCGGGACGCCCGGCGCGGTACGGATCGAGGAACGCATCGAGGAGGGGTATGAGCCCGGCCGAACTGGTGGTGGACGGGGTCACGCTCAGCGCGGGCGCCCGACGGCTGGTGGAGGATGTGTCGCTGGAGGCGGGGCCGGGGGACGTGATCGGTCTGGTCGGCCCGAACGGCAGCGGCAAGTCCAGTCTGCTGCGGGCGGTGTACCGGGTGCTGCGCCCGACCGCCGGGATGGTGCGGGTGGACGGGGCGGACGCCTGGTCGCTGCCGGTGCGGCGGCTGGCCCGTACGGTCGCGGCGGTGGTGCAGGAGGCGGGCGCCGACTTCGATCTGACGGTCCGGGAGGTGGTCGCGATGGGCCGCACTCCGCACAAGCGGCTCCTGGACGGGGACTCGGCGGACGATCTGCGGCTGGTCGCGGCGGCGCTGGACGCGGTGGACGCGTCCGCGCTCACCGACCGGCCCTTCGACGAGCTGTCCGGGGGCGAGCGGCAGCGGGTGCTGATCGCCCGCGCGCTCGCCCAGCAGCCCGCGCTGCTGGTGCTGGACGAGCCGACGAACCACCTGGACATCCGCCACCAACTGGAGATCCTCGCCACCCTGCGGGAGCTGCCCGCCACCGTCCTGGTCGCCCTGCACGACCTCAACCTCGCCGCGTACTACTGCGACCGGCTGTACGTCCTGCACGAGGGCCGCGTCGCCGCGTCCGGCCCACCCACCGAGGTCCTCACACCCCGGCTGCTGGCCGAGGTGTACGGGGTGACGGGCGAGGTCACGATCCATCCCCGCACGGGGTCCCCACAGGTGACGTTCCTGCCGCCGGGGGCAACGGCGGGGAGGAGGGTCGGGACGGGGTGAGGGGGACGGTAGGGGGAGCCCCCCCCGGGGCGGGGCGTGGAGGCGCCTCGCCCGGGGGGGGCTCCCGCGCGGGGGGGCTCCCACACGGGGGGCTCCCACACGGGGGGCTCCCACACGGGGGGCTCCCGCGGGGGGGGCTCCCGCGGGGGGGGCTCCCGCGGGGGGGGCTCCCGCGTCAGGGTGGGGGTCCCGCGTCAGGGTGGGGCAGACCGGCGAGGGCGGTTCCTGCACGGGGTGAGCCATGTCCCGCATGGGACGGCCCCCGCGCCCGGCGCCGGACGGGCCCCCAGGTGGCTCGCGCCCGGCCCCGGACTGGCCCCCAGGTGGCTCGCACCCGGCGCCGGACGGCCCCCCGGGTGGCTCGCGCCCGGCGTCGCGAGGAGCCGTCCCCGCGTGGGCGCGCTCCGTGCAGGAAGGTTTCCGCGCCGGGGTGCGAGCCGGGGCTCACGGCACCTGGTCGTACCGCGGCAGGGGCTCGGTGTGGTCCGCCAGGGTCGTCCACCAGCCGGGGCCGTCCTCCAGGTGGCGCAGGAGGACGCCCTCGCGCAGGGCCCAGGGGCAGACGGTGAGGGTCTTCAGACCGCTCAGCTTCATCGCGGTGTGGCCGACGATCGCCCCGGCCAGGCTCTGCCGGGCGCGCGGGGCGGAGATCCCGGGGAGTTCGCAGCGGCCGAGGGCGGACCGCGCGGCCAGCCGGTCGATCGCGGACCGCAGATCGGCGCGCTCCACCTCGCGCTGCACGAACGGGCCCCGGCGGCCCGGCGGGGCGCCGCACAGCCGGGCCAGCTGCTGGAACGTCCGGGAGGTGCCGACGGCGGTGTGCGGGTGCTCCCAGCGGATGCGGGCCCCGGCGTCGCGCAGGTGATGGCGTACCTCGCGGCGCAGGGCGAGCACCTCGGCGGTGGCGGGCGGATCGGTGCGGGCCAGGAACTCGTCGGTCAGCCGGCGGGCGCCCAGCGGCAGGGAGATGGCGAACTCCGGGGTGCGGCCCCGTCCGAAGGCGACCTCGAAGGAGCCGCCGCCGATGTCGAACAGGGCGAGCGGTCCGGCCCGCCAGCCCATCCAGCGCCGTACCGCGAGGAAGGTCAGTTCGGCCTCCAGTTCGCCGGGCAGGACGCGCATTCCGACCTCGGTGCGGGCGTGGACGGCGGCGAGCACCTCGGCGCGGTCGGGGGCGTTGCGCACCACGGCGGTGGCGAAGGCCAGCGGGCGCGGGGCGCCCCAGCGGGCGGCGGTCCGGGCGGCCCTGGCGACCGCGTCCGCCAGTTGCTCCGTGGCCGCCTGGCCGAACACGCCGTCGGGGTCGACCTGTTCGGACAGGCGCAGTTTCCATTTCGCGGTGTGCACGGGGAGCGGTACCCCGTCCTTGGTGTCCGCGACCACCAGCCGCACGGTGTGGGAACCGGCGTCAATCACACTCAGCCTCATCGGCGTTGCGTACCCGGACCCGCCCAGGTGATGCGTGTCCATGTGCCGTCTTGACGGGCGGTTCCCGGATCCGGGCGGTGGTCAGCCCGCGCAGGTCACCTCGTCGCGGGGCGTGTACCGGGTGTTGAAGGTCTCGCGCTTGACCTCGGCGCCGTCGTTCTTGAAGACCCGGTCGACGGCGACGTCGAAGCCTTCCAGCGGGGTCTGGGGGACGCACTTCTCGGCGGCGCCCTCGCGGGTGCCGGGCTCCTGGATGTTGGTGCGCGGGCCGGTGACGGACTCGACGTCGTCGTACTTCTTGGTGCCGAAGAAGCTGACCGTGATGGAGGTGTCGGTGGCCTTGGCGTCGATGTAGAGGGCGTTGCCGGAGTCGTTGCGGAACTTCAGGTCGAGGCTGCCCCAGGCGACGGTGGCCTCACGGCCCTCCGGGTAGCGCTCGATGTAGAAGGAGTGGGCGCCGTGCTCGACCGGGTCGACCCCGGCGAAGAAGACCGCGTTGAAGATCGTCGTGGCGACGGCGGAGACACCGCCGCCCGCGGCGCGCTCGTAGCGGTCGTTGTTGATGATGATGCCCTCGACGAAGCCGTTGGCCTCGGTGCGCTCGCCGACCGTGCCGTTCATGCTCCAGGTGTCGCCGGGCAGGACGACCGAGCCGTCGATCAGTTCGGCGGCCCGGCCGATGTTGGTGACCCGGTAGGGCTCGGGCTCGAAGTTGACCGTGAAGGTGGACATCTGCTCCTTGATGCCCAGGGCGGCGAGGTTGTCCCCGGACAGCTTCGGCTTGACCTCCTCGACGGCGACCGGGCCGGTGCGGGCGTCGGTGCCGGTCTTGGTGAGCAGCGGCTGCACGGCGTCCTTGAGGGCCTTCGCGGTGACCTCCTGGCCGGACTGGCCGCCGGAGGCCACCACGACCCGGCCGCCCTCCAGGCGCAGCTTGGCGTTCTCGGCCTGGTCGGTGGCCTGGGCGAGGCCGCTGGCGACGGTGGGGTCGGCGAGGAGTCCGGCGCCGTCGAGGGCGGGGACGAGTCGGTGCGACTTGTCGGGCTTGACGGTGAGGTGCTCGCTGAGGACGGCCGGGGTGATCTCCACGCGTCCGGCGTCGGTGGTGAGGGTGACGGGGCCGGACATGGCGGGCTCGGCGAAGTCCTTGAGGGCCCGCTCGACCTCGTCGGCGCCGACCTTCGGGTCGGTGGTGTCGACGGGGAGCCGAACCGGTTCGGTGACCGCGCCGGGGGTGACCGAGGAGAGCGCGCCTACGGCGTCGGCCACGTTCAGCTTCTGTCCGGTGACCGGCTCGACCCGGGTCGTCTCGCCCTGGTCGAAGCCGACGGCGCCCTCGCGGGCCTTGCGGTCGTGCTTCTTGGCCAGTTCGGTGAGGGCGGCGCGGGTCTTGTCCTGGTCGACGGAGACGACGGGGGCGACATCGCGGTCGGCGCTGGTGAACAGGCGGCCGATCACGGTGACCGGGTCGTTGCCCGAGCGGGCGGCCTCGGTGACGGTCTCCTCGCTGTTCAGGGTGAGACCGGCGGTGTGCGCGTCGACGGTGGCGGAACGCTCGCCGACGCGCACGGGTATCGGCTCGGCCCACTGTCCGGCGAGGCCCTTCTCCAGCGCCGCGCGTGCCTCGGTGGGGTTCATTCCGCCGATGTCGACGCCGCTGACCCGGACCCCGTCGGGAACGTTGTCACCGGCGGCGAGCAGTCCCACGAGGTAGAGCCCGCCGAAGCCGACCCCGGCCGCAGCCCCCGTGACGAGCGCGGCCCGGCCTATTCGGCGCCGGGCGGCCCGGGAGGCGTCGGCGGTGCCGTCGGTGGCGGCGGGCGGGCCGGCGGGGGCTGAGCGCAGCACGGGGTCTCCTCGTCTGTGGCGGTCACGGCGTCGGTCGGTCACCCGGCGCCGTCACGGCGCCCGGCCTCCTCGGGAGAGACGGCCGAGCGCGGGTGATGATATGAGAATCTATGTGGTGATTCCGTAAGCTCTGCCACCGGCCCCCCGGAATCCGGCCTTCCGTTCATCGGTCCACGGGGGATTCCGGCCCACCGTTCAGTGCGGCGCGGACGACGCCGAGGAACTCCTCGTCCGTGAGGCCCAGCTCGCGGGCCTGGCCGATCAGGTCGCGGACGCCTTCGGTGAGCCGGGCCCGGTCCGGGGCGTCGGGCGCCGCGGTGATCACCGCCCCGCGTCCCCGGCGCAGTTCGATCAGGGACTCGTCGCGCAGCCGCTGATAGCCGCGGAGCACGGTGTGCACATTGACGCCCAGCGACTCGGCGACCTCCCGCGCGGGCGGCAGCCGCTCCCCCGGCAGCGCCGTGCCGTCGGCGATGGCCCCGCGCACACAGGCGGCGATCTGCTCGCCCAGCGGCACCGGCGAGCCGGGCCGTACCCGGAACAGCATCCTCAGCCACGCTCCCCGGTACGGCGCTCGACCAGCGCGTTGAGCAGCGCGGCGGCGGTGATCGTGTCGTCGACGGTGACGACGTACTCGCGTCCGCCGCCGGTCCGTACCGACAGTGCCTCACCGGAGCGCAGCACCACGCCCCGGCGGCCGGGCCGCGCCCGGTAGCCCCAGCCGCCGAAGTCGGCGACGGCGTGGACCTGGACGCTCGTGGCGCCGGTGACGTCGGTGAGCGGCAGGGCGAGCCGGGGTCCGGGCAGCAGGGTCGGCGCGACGGTGACCCCGCGGCGGTCGACGGTGACCCGGACCGTGCCCGAGACCACCCCGGCCAGACCGGCGACGATCAGCACCAGACCGAGCGGCCAGGGCCCGAGCAGCAGGGCGAGCGGGCCCAGCAGCGCCAGGGCGGCGCCGGGCCAGAGCAGGGCGCGGGACCGGATCGTGCGGCTCCACGCGATCGTCTCGCCGTCGGCCAGGGGCAGGGCGGGCACCGGGCGGGCGGGGGCCGGGGCGGGGCCCGCGCCCATCAGCCGCCAGACGACGGCGGCGGCGGTGCCCCCGGCGAGCAGCAGCACGGCCACGTGCCACAGCGGCAGCCGGACGTCCGCCGGGTCCCCGGCGTCCAGGTTGGCCAGCACGGTGACGGTCAGCGGATAGCCGAGGGCGATCGCCGTGCCCGCGCCGAGCGCGGCGGTCGTACGGGCGCTGCCGCCGTCGCGGGCGGCCACGGTCAGCGTGGTGAACAGGAGCCCGAGCAGGACGAGCAGCGCCGCTCCGGCGCCGAGCGCGACGCCCCGGCCCAGGAAGCGGTCGGCGGTGCCGTCGCCGGAGAAGTGGGTGGCGATCCGGCCGGGCAGCCGGTCGTACCCGGCGAGGAACACGCCGAGGTAGCCGGCGGTGGCGACGCCGAAGGGGAGGGCGGGCAGGGCGTATCTGCGGATCGCGGTGATGGCGGTCATGGGACTCCCGGCCTCGGGTGGGGTGCGGACGACGGTTCTGGGCATCGGCCATCCACGGTGATTGTTCGCATTGAAGTAGAACAAGTAAACCACAGGGGGCGGGCGGCAGGGCGTGCGCCTCACACCCCGGTCCGACGACCGGTGCGGGCCCCGTAACTCCTCTCGCTCCCGGAGTGTGACGGGACGGAAATCCGGTCTCCGTACGGTGCCGGGGACGGCGCAGGCACCGCACGGTGGGGGTTCAGTGGCAGCGGGTTCGACTCAGGGCGGGGTCCGTACGGTCTGCTCGTACTGCGGGGTCGGCTGCGGGATCGTGCTGGAGCTGGACCGGGACCCGGTGGACGGGCGGCGCCGGGTGGCGCGGGCCGCCGGGGACCGGGCGCACCCGGCGAACGCGGGACGGCTGTGCACCAAGGGCGCGACCAGTGCCGACATGATGGCAGCGCCGGGACGGCTGGACACCGCGCTGACCCGGCCCGAGCGGGGCGCCCCCGTGGTGGCGGCGGACGTGGACGACGCCGTCGCGGCGGTCGCGGAGCGGCTGCGGGCGGTGCTGGACGCGCACGGGCCGGACGCGCTCGCCTTCTATGTCTCCGGCCAGATGTCCCTCGAGGCGCAGTATCTGGCGAACAAGCTGGCCAAGGGGTTCGTGCGCACCCGGTACATCGAGTCCAACTCACGGCTGTGCATGGCGTCCGCCGGGACCGGCTACAAGCTGTCGCTGGGCGCGGACGGCCCGCCCGGCTCGTACGACGACTTCGACCACGCGGATGTGTTCCTGGTGATCGGGTCCAACATGGCCGACTGCCATCCCGTGCTGTTCCTGCGGCTGATGGAGCGGGTCAGGTCGGCCGGTGCCCGGCTGATCGTGGTCGATCCGCGGCGCACCGCCACCGCCGACAAGGCCGATCTGTTCCTGCCGGTGCGGCCCGGCACCGATCTCGCCCTGCTGAACGGGCTGCTGCATCTGCTGGTCGCCGCCGGGCACACGGACGACGCCTTCATCGCCGAGTTCACCGACGGCTGGGAGCCGATGCCCGCCTTCCTCGCGGACTATCCGCCCGAGCGGGTCGCCGGGATCACCGGGGTCCCCGAGGCCGATCTGCGGCGCGCCGCGGAGTGGATCGGCGCCGCCGGGAACTGGATGAGCTGCTGGACGATGGGCCTGAACCAGTCCACGCACGGCACCTGGAACACCAACGCGCTGGTCAATCTGCATCTGGCGACCGGCGCGATCTGCCGTCCGGGCAGCGGCCCGTTCTCGCTCACCGGTCAGCCCAACGCCATGGGCGGGCGCGAGATGGGGTACATGGGCCCGGGGCTGCCCGGCCAGCGGTCCGTACTGGACGACGGCGAGCGGGCGTTCACGGAGGAGCTGTGGGGCGTTCCGGCCGGATCGCTGCGCACGGAGACCGGCACGGGCACGGTCGACATGTTCCGGCGGATGGCCGACGGGGAGATCAAGGCGTGCTGGATCATCTGCACCAACCCGGTCGCCTCGGTGGCCCACCGCGCCACCGTCGTCGCGGGACTCGAGGCGGCCGAACTGGTCGTCGTCCAGGACGTGTTCGCCGACACCGAGACCACCGCGTACGCCGATGTCGTGCTGCCCGCCGCGCTGTGGGCCGAGTCCGCGGGGGTGATGGTCAACTCCGAGCGGAACCTGACCCTCGTCCCGGACGCCGTCGACCCGCCGGGGCAGGCGCTGCCGGACTGGCTGCTGATCGCCAAGGTGGCGTGCGCGCTGGGCTTCGCCGAGGCGTTCACCTACGGCGGCGCCGAGGAGGTCTTCGAGGAGCTGAAGCGGGCCTGGAACCCGAAGACCGGCTGGGACCTGCGCGGGATCGACTACGACCGGCTGCGCGCCGGACCCGTCCAGTGGCCCGCCGCGCCCGGCGGACCGGACCGCAACCCGGTCCGCTATCGCAACGACGGGGTCAGCCAGACCCTGCTGGAGCGGGCCGACGGCACCCGGCCCCGGCTCGCCTTCCCGACCCCCGACGGCCGCGCCCGGTTCTTCGCCCGGCCGCACCTCCCGGCGGCCGAACTCCCCGACGACGACTACCCGTTCACCCTGAACACCGGCCGGGTCCAGCACCAGTGGCACACCCTGACCAGGACCGGCAAGGTCGCCCGGCTGAACCGGCTGGACCCCGGCCCGTTCGTGGAGGTCCACCCCGACGACGCCGCCGCGCTCGGTGTCGGCGACGGCGACCGGCTGGAGATCGCGTCCCGGCGGGGACGGGCCGTACTGCCCGCGCGGGTCACCGACCGGGTCCGCCCCGGGGACTGCTTCGCGCCCTTCCACTGGAACGACCTGTTCGGCGCGGATCTCAGCGTCAACGCCGTGACCAGCGACGCCGTCGATCCGCTGTCCTTCCAGCCGGAGTTCAAGGTCTGCGCGGTCACCCTCACACCGGTCGCCGCGCCGGAGCCGGCCCTCCGGCGGGGGGACGCGGCCGGTGGGATGGGGGAGGACGCCCCGGCCGACTCCCCCGTCCCCGTCCCCGTCCCCGTCCTCGCCGGGGTCTTCGGACTCGGCGAGCACGCCCCCGCGCCGCTCACCGCACCCGAGCGGCAGTACCTGTCCGGGTTCCTCCTGGGCCTCGCCCGTACGCCGCCGTCCACGGGGCAGGTGCCCGTGCTGCCGCCGGGCGCCCCCTTCGCGCCGGACCACGCGCTGTGGGTGGACGGCGTCCTGGCCGGGCTGTACTCCCGGGCGACCGCTCCCCCGGCGCCGGACACCGGCGGGCCCGCCCGGCGGCTGCTGGTGATGTGGGCGTCCCAGACGGGCACGGCGGAGGAGTTCGCCGCCGGGGCCGTAGCCCGGCTCGCCGCCGCGGGCCGGACCGCCGAGCTGCTGCCGATGGAGGAGGCGACCCCGGCCCGGCTCACCGGCGGCGGCACCGATGCCCTGCTGGTCACCAGCACCTTCGGCGACGGCGACGCCCCCGACAACGGCTCCGGTTTCTGGCGGGCCCTGTCCGCGCCGGACGCGCCCCGCCTGGAGGGTCTGCGCTACGCGGTGCTCGCCTTCGGCGACTCCGGATACGACGACTTCTGCGGCCATGGACGGCGGCTGGACGAACGGCTCGACGCCCTCGGGGCCACCCGGCTCGCCCCACGCGCCGACTGCGAACCCGACTTCGCCGAGACCGCCGAACGCTGGCTGGGCCAGGTACTCGGCGCCCTGACCACGCCGGACGACCCTCCCCCGCCGACATCCGCCCCACCGACATCCGCCCCACCGACGTCCGCTCCGCCGGCATCCGCCCAGGCGCCGCCCCGGCCCCCGGCGCCGGCCGCCGTGCCCACCCGGGCCGCCCCCTTCGCCACCCTGCTGATCGGCAACCGGCTGCTCAGCCTGCCCGGTTCGGGCAAGGAGGTCCGGCAGTTCGCCTTCGACACCCGGGGCGGAGAACTCGCCTACGACGCCGGGGACGCCCTCGGGGTGTGGCCGGTGAACGGCGCCGGGCTGGTCGCCGAGTGGCTCGCGCTGACCGGTCTCGGCCCCGACGAGCCGGTCGACCTGGGCGACCCGTCGCCACTGCCCCTCGAAGAGGCGCTGCGCACCCGCCTCGACATCACCCGGACCGGCACCGCACTGCTCAGGTTCCTGGCCGGACGCGGCGGCGGCCAGCACCTCAAACGGCTGCTGCGCCCGGACAACAAGGACGCGCTGGCCCGCTGGAGCTGGGGACGGCAGGCCGCCGACGTCCTCGCCGAACACCCGGTCCGCGCCTCGGCCACCGAGTGGGCGGACGTGCTGCCGCGCCTCCAGCCCCGGCTCTACTCCATCTCGTCCAGCCCGCTCGCCCACCCCGGCGAGGTACGGCTCACCGTCTCCGTGGTCCGCTACGGCGGCAGCCGGGGACGGGACCGTACCGGGGTCTGCTCGGCGTATCTCGCCGACCACGCGGACGACGGGCCGGTGCAGGTGTTCGTCCGGCGCGCGCCGCACTTCCGGCCGCCCGCCGACCCCGCCGCCGCCATGGTCATGGTCGGTCCGGGGACCGGGGTGGCGCCCTTCCTGGGATTCCTGGAGGAGCGCCGGGCGCGCGGGCACCGGGGGCCCAACTGGCTGATCTTCGGCGAGCAGCGCCGGGCCACCGACTTCTACTACCGCGAGGAGCTGGAGGAGTACCGCGCCTCGGGCCATCTCGACCGGCTCGACCTGGCCTTCTCCCGCGACCAGCGCGCCAAGGTCTACGTCCAGGACCGGATGCGCGAGCACGGCCCGCGACTGTGGCAGTGGCTGCGCGACGGCGCCCACTTCTACGTCTGCGGCGACGCCGGGCGGATGGCCGCGGACGTCGACCGGGCGCTCCACGAGATCGTCGCCACGCACGGCGGCATGGGCCCGGAGGAGGCGGCGGCGTATGTACGGCGGCTGGCCGCCGAGAAGCGGTACGTCCGGGACGTCTACTGAGCGGCGCCGCCGGTCGCCTGGAGGTGGACGGCAGTGCCCGGCTCCGGGCGCCGCGCCCCGGTCTGCCCAGCAGGACCCCCGTCAGCACCAGCCGACCCGCGAGCGCGTCATGCAGCACGACCTCCGGCCCTCCCGTGCCACCGCGATGCCTCGCCGCCGCTGCCGCTCGCGTGCTCGCCGCGCCCTTGATCGAAACAGGGAACAGCCCCCGAGCACGGCCCGCCCCCGTCTCCGCGAACACCCGAAGGCAATCCGTGAGGGACATATCGCGCAAATATCCCCCCATGCGCGCTCCCCCAACCCGAAGGGGACCAGCCCTCGACGCAGAGCGATCGCATCGATCGCAGCGGGCGATCAGACTTGATCAGAAATCGGCATTGGACGTGACCGGTGATCATCCTGCATGCTCAAAGGCATGTTCGGGCCCGAGACTGCGACGGATTCCGGCCGGTGTGCCGCCGGTGCGCTCCTCCTTGGCCGCGACGACCTTCTGACGCCCGGTCTGACGCAGTGCCGCGTCGTGGACTTCGGCAGAGTCAAGTCCACCAGCTGTCGCTGATCCCGATCCCCTTCGTCCTCCCCCGTACCCGCTCCGCCACCGTGCCACGGTGAGCCGGGACGCGTGGGGCGGACCGCGGGCCGCCGCCCGCGCTCTCTGACACGGTTCTCCCGCCGCTCCCCCACGGTCGCGCCCGGTCCTTCGCCGGCCGCCTCCGGTGGGCCGTGTCGTCGTCCCCCGCTCCGCTCACCCCCGGTGGCCGGAGCGTCACCCGACACCAAGGACACGCCCATGCCTGTGGCCCCCGTGCCCGTCCGCCCGACCGACCTCGCTCCCGCGGGGGCGTCATGAGCGTCGCCCCGCCGTCCCCCTCCGCCGCCACGACCGCCCGGCTGCCCGGCTTCGACCTCGGCCGGCTCGACGAGGTGAGCGCCGCCCTCGCGGCCCGCGCCCCGGAGTACGACCGCACCGGCGCCTTCCCCCGCGAGTCCCTCCGGCTGGTCCATGAGGCGGGTCTGCTGACCGCCGGAGTGGACCGCCGCCACGGCGGCCCCGGCGGGTCGTTCACCGACATCACCCGCATTCTGCTGGCCCTGGGGCGTGGCGACCCGTCGGTCGCGCTGATCGCCGGGATGACCGTCGTCCCGCATCTGGTGCAGCCCCGCAGCCCCTGGCCCGAGGAGCTGTACCGGCGGGTGCTGGCGGACTCCGCGGAACGGCCCACGCTGCTCAACCACGCCCGCGCGGAACCGGAGTTGGGGTCGTCCACCCGGGGGCTGCCCGCGACCACCGCCCGGCGCACCGCGCACGGCTGGTCGCTCACCGGCCGCAAGCGGTACGTCACCGGCGCGGAGGGGCTGAGCTGGTTCCTGGTGTGGGCGGCGACGGACGAACCCGAGCCGCGCGTCGGCACGTTCATCGTCCCGGCCACCGCGCCCGGCATCGAGATCGAGCCCACCTGGCGGCAGCTCGGGATGCGGGCCACCGGCAGCCACGAGGTCGCGTTCACCGACGTCGAGATCCCCGCCGACCACATCCATGAGCTGGCCCCGCCCGGCGCCGCTCCCCCGCCGGGCACACTGCCCGGGAGTGTGCCGCTGCTGCTGTCGTCCGCGCTGTATCTCGGGGTCGCGCGGGCCGCGCAGAGCGCCGTGCACTCCTTCGCCCACGCCCGGGTGCCGTCCGCGCTGGGCCGTGCGCTGGCCACCACCGGCCGGTTCGAACGCGGGGCGGGCGAGATCGAGACCCTGCTCACCAGCGCCGAGCAGCTGATCTTCGGGGTGGCCGGACAGGTCGACCGGGGCGAACCGGTCCGCGGGCTCGACGCGCTCGCCGCGAAGGTGGTCGTCGTACGGCAGGTCACCCGTGCCGTGGAGACCGGGCTGCGGCTGCTCGGCAACTCCGGGCTCGCCCAGGAGAACCCGCTGGAGCGGCACTTCCGGGACATCCAGTCGGCCGGGGTGCACGCCCCCGGCGAGGACGCCGCACTGCCGCTGATCGGCGCGGCGGCCCTCGCGGCGGAGGCGCCGGATGACTGACCCCGGACCGTTTCCCCGACCGTCGGGCGCGTTCTCCCAACCGTCCGGCGCGTCCCGCCGACCCTCCGGCCCGCTCCCCCGACCCTCCGGCGCGTCGCGCCGACCGTCCGTCCCGTTCCGCCGCGTCCGACTCCGAGGTCCCGTCATGCGCCCGCGCTCCCGTCCGTACCCGTGGCTGCCGTACCCGTGGCTGCCGTCCCTGCGGCTGCCGTCCGCCCGGTTCCCGTCCCTCCGGTCGCCGTCCCAGCGGTTGCCGTCCCGGACGGTCCGGCCGCTGGCCGCCGGGATCGCCGGGCTGCTGCTGCTCACCGCCTGCTCGTCGGGCGGGGGCGGTGACAGCGGCTCGGGCTCCGGTGCTCCCGTGCGGGGCGGCACGCTGACCACCGCCGTGGACACCGAGCCGGTCTCCTGGGACGTGCACGCCAGCACCCAGGACATCACCGCCGAGATCCAGCGCCAGGTGGTCGACTCCCTGGTGTCGCAGGACGCCTCGGGCGCCTTCCACCCCTGGCTGGCCACCGAGTGGGAGGTGTCCGACGACTACCGGACGTACACCTTCGATCTGCGCACCGATGTGACCTTCACCGACGGCACGCCCTTCGACGCCGCCGCCGTGAAGGCCAACTTCGACCACATCACCGCCGACTCCACCAAGTCGCTGTACGCGGTGAACCTGCTCGGCCCCTACACCGGGACCGAGGTCGTCGACGAGGACACGGCGAAGGTCACCTTCTCCGCGCCGTTCGCCCCGTTCCTCCAGGCCGCCAGCACGCCGTACCTGGGCTTCTACTCGCCCAAGACCCTCGCGTCGGACGCGGGCAGGCTCGCCGCAGGCGGGCCGGTCAACGTGGGCAGCGGACCGTTCCTGTTCACCCGGTACACCAAGGGCCAGTCGGCGGTGCTGACCCGTAACCCGGACTACGACTGGGCGCCCGCCACCGCCGCCCACACCGGGCCCGCGCACCTGGACAAGCTGGAGTTCCGCTTCCTGCCCACCGCCTCGGTCCGCTCGGGCGCGCTGACCAGCAGTCAGGTGCAGGTCGCCAAGGCGGTGCCGCCGCAGAACGTGGCGGCGCTCAAGGCGAACTCCGGGTTCGAGCTGCTCACCCGGCAGAACCCGGGCGGCAACTACAACCTCTGGCTCAACAGCTCCCTGGCCCCCTTCGACGACCAGCGGGTCCGCGAGGCGGTGCAGCGCGGCATCGACATCGACACCGATGTGAAGACGGTGACGTTCGGCCAGTACCCGCGCGCCTGGAGCCCCATCAGCCCCACCACCCCGTACTACGACAAGACCCTGGAGAACAGCTGGCCCCATGACCCGGAGCTGGCCGGGCGACTGCTGGACGAGGCGGGCTGGACGGCGCGGGACGCGGACGGCTACCGCACCAGGAACGGGAAGCGGCTCACCGTCGAATGGCCCCAGCTCTCCATCCAGGCGACCCGGGAGGGCCGTGACGTCCTCGGCCAGGCCGTCCAGGCGGACCTGAAGGAGATCGGCGTCGAGGTCCGCAGGCCCAGCCTCGACCTCGGCACCTACAACACCCAGGTGTACGGCGGCAAGGCGCACATCGTCGATCTGAGCTGGCCCCGGTTCAGCCCGGACGTGCTGTGGCTGTTCCTGAACTCCGCCAGCGCCCCGGCGAAGGGCGGCATCAACGCCACCTTCGTCAAGGACGCCCAGCTCGACACCTGGACCGACGAGGGCCGGGCCACGCTGGACGAGACCGTGCACGCCGAGGTGTACCCGAAGGCGCAGCGGCGGGCCGTCGACCTCGCGCTGGTGGTCCCGCTGTACACCCAGGTCTCCCTGGTCGGCGCGGACACCGCCGTGGGCGGTCTGACGTTCAGCGCCAGCAACTGGCTGACGTACTACGACGCCTGGCTGGACGGCGCGTGACGGGGCGCCCCGCCGCCGGGCCGGTGACGGCGTCGGCGGCGGCCCGGTTCGCCCGTGCCGCGCTGGCCCGGCTGGTGTCGGCCGCCGCCGTGCTGGCCGGTGCCGCGACCCTCGTGTTCGTGGCGCTGCGGCTGGTCCCCGGCGACCCGGTGTCGGTGCTGCTGGGCCCCTCCAACGCGGGCTCCCCGGCGGTACGGGCGGAGATCCGCCGGGAGTACGGCTTCGATCTGCCGGTCGCCGAGCAGTACGCGCGCTATCTGGGGCGGCTGGTGACCGGCGACCTCGGGGAGTCGTACCAGCTCCAGCGGCCGGTGTGGGCGCTGATCGGGGATCAGCTGGTGCCGACCCTGCACCTGGCGTCGGCGGCACTGGTGCTGGCGGTGCTCCTCGCGGTGCTGTCGGCGGTGGCCACGGCGGGACGGCGGCCGGGGCTGCGGGCGCTGGCGTCGGTCGCGGAACTGGTCGCGGCCTCCACCCCGGCCTACTGGGTGGGGATCGTGCTGCTGACCGCGTTCTCGTTCCGGCTGCCGCTGTTCCCGGTGGCCGGCGCCGACGGCTTCGCGGCGCTGGTGCTGCCCGCCGTGACCCTCGCGCTGCCGCTGACGGGGGTGATGGCCCAGGTGCTGCGGGAGGGCCTGGAGGCGGCGCTGGCCCAGCCGTTCGTGGTCACCGCCCGCGCCCGGGGCGTCGGCCAGTGGGCGGTACGGCTGCGGCACGCGCTGCGCCACGCGGCGCTGCCGCTGCTGACCCTGACGGGCTGGCTGACCGGTTCGCTGATCGGTGGGGCGGTGCTGGTGGAGACGGTGTTCGGGCGGCCCGGCATCGGTTCGCTGGTGCTCCAGGCCGTGACCGCCAAGGACATGCCGGTGGTGATCGGGGTGGTGCTGCTGTCGGCCCTGGTGTTCGTCGTCCTCTCCACGGTGGTGGATCTGCTGTACCCCGTTGTCGACCCACGGCTCAGGAGCGCGTGACATGACCCGTACTCTCCTCCCCGACGCCGACCCCGCTCTTGGACCCGTCGTCGCCGTGTCCGCCCCGGCGCGGCGGCGGCGCCGGACCGGGCCGCCGGTGAGCGTGCTGGTGGCGGGCGGACTGCTGCTGCTCGTGGTGCTGGTGGCGGTGGCGCCGGGCCTGTTCACCGGCGGTTCGCCCACCGCGACCGACCCACCGGCCGCGCTGCGCGGCCCCGGTGCCGGGCACTGGTTCGGCACCGACCAGTTGGGCCGCGACCTGTACACCCGCGTCCTCTACGGGGCCCGGCCCTCGCTGCTGCTGGGGTTCGGCTCCACGCTGCTGTCGGTGGTGCTGGGCGCGGCGTTCGGGCTGGCGTCCGCGCTGGGCGGGCGGATCGCCGACCAGGTGCTGATGCGGGTGGCGGACGCCCTGCTGGCGCTGCCCGCGCTGCTGCTGGCGCTGCTGATCGTGGCGGTGCTGGGGGCGGGCACGGTGAATGTGATGCTGGCGATCGGGATCGCGTTCGTCCCCGGATACGCCCGGCTGGTGCGGGCGGAGGCGCTGGTGGTGCGGCGCTCCGGCTATGTCGAGTCGGCGGTGGCGCTGGGGCTGCCCCGGCGGACGATCGTGTTGCGCCATGTGCTGCCGAACGCGCTGGCGCCGCTGCTCACTCTGGCCGCCGTCGGTTTCGGTACGGCCCTGATCGCGGCGTCCGGGCTGAGCTTCCTCGGGCTCGGTCCGGCGGCGCCGTCGCCGGAGTGGGGGGCGCTGCTGTCGGCGGGGCGGGACTTCCTTCAGACGGCGTGGTGGATCGGGGTGTTCCCCGGTGCCGCCGTCACGGTGACCGTCATCGCCGTCAACGTGGTCGGCCGTCATGTCCAGGAGCGCTTCACCCGGAGGTCAGCGCGATGAGCGCCGTGGAGGAACCCCTGCTGGACGTGGAGGGCCTGGATGTGACGTTCGGGCGGGGCGAGGGCGTCAGGGCCGTGCGGGACGTGTCGTTCGGCCTGCGCCGGGGCGAATGCCTCGCGGTGGTCGGCGAGTCGGGCTCCGGCAAGAGCGTCACCGCCCGCACCCTGCTGGGGCTGACCGGCGCGCGGGCCCAGGTCGCGGCCCGGCGGCTCTCCTTCGACGGCGTCGACCTCACCGCCCTGTCCGAGCGCGGGTGGCGGACGGTACGGGGGCGGCGGATCGGGCTGGTGCTCCAGGACGCGCTGGTCTCGCTGGACCCGCTGCGGACGGTGGGCGCCGAGATCCGCGAGACGCTGACCACCCATGGTCTGGCGCGGGGCGCGGCGGCGGCGGAACGGGCCCTGGAGCTGCTGACGGAGGCGGGAGTGCCGGATCCGGCGCGCCGGGCGGCCGAGCGTCCGCACCAGTTGTCGGGCGGGCTGCGGCAGCGGGCGCTGATCGCGTCCGCGCTGTCCGGGGCGCCGGAACTGCTGGTCGCGGACGAGCCGACGACGGCCCTGGACGTCACCGTGCAGGCCCAGATCCTCGATCTGCTGGCACGGCTGGTCGGCGCCGGGACGGCCCTGCTGCTGATCAGCCATGACCTGGCGGTGGTGGCCCGGCTCGCCGACCGGGTGGCGGTGATGTACGGGGGGCGGATCGTGGAGGAGGGTCCCGCGCGGGACGTCCTCAAGGACCCCCGGCACCCCTACACCCGGGCCCTGCTGTCGGCCGTCCCCACCTTCGCCGCCAAGGGCACACCCCTGTCGGTCCCGGCCCCGCCGGACGGCGCGGCGGCGGATCCGGACGGCTGCCCGTACGCGGCCCGCTGCGCGTCGGCGGACGACCGCTGCCGCACGGAACTCCCGTCACCGACGCCGGACGTCCACCGGACGCTGTGCTGGTATCCGGACGCGGGCCGGGAGAAGGCCACCGGGCCCGCCGCGAGCACCGCCACCGTTCTTGAGAAGGCGGCCGGGCCCACCGGGACCGCCGCTCCGACCGCCGGGCCGCTGCTCGACGTGCGGGGGCTGGTGAAGCGTTTCCGGTCGGCCGACGGTGGTGTGTACACGGCCGTCGACGACGTGTCGTTCCGGATCGCGGGTGGGGAGACGCTGGGGCTGGTCGGCGAGTCCGGGTCGGGGAAGTCGACCACGGCCCGGATGGTGCTGGGGCTGGTCCGACCGGACGCGGGGGACGTGCGGTTCGAGGGGGCGGCGTGGAGCGGGCTGCCGGAACGGGAGCGTCGGGGACGCCGGTCCCGGATCCAGGTGGTGCACCAGGACCCGCTGGGGTCGTTCGATCCCCGGCACGGGGTGCGGCGCGTCCTCACGGAGGCGGTGGCGCGGGCCGGGGTGCCGCGCGGACGGGCGCGGGCGGCGCGGGTGGCGGAACTGCTGGAGCAGGTCGGGCTGTCGGCCCGGCTGGCGGAGCGGCGGCCCCTGGAGCTGTCCGGCGGGCAGCGCCAGCGCGTGGCGATCGCGCGGGCGTTGGCCACCGGGCCCCGGCTGATCGTGTGCGACGAGCCGGTGTCGGCGCTGGACGTGTCGATCCAGGCGCAGGTGCTCGATCTGCTGGCGCTGCTCCAGCGGGAGCTGGGTGTGGCGCTGCTGTTCATCTCGCACGACCTCGGGGTGGTGCATCACGTCAGTGACCGGGTCGTGGTGATGAAGGACGGGCGGCTGGTGGAGTCGGGACCGGTCGGGCAGGTGTTCGCCCGTCCGGCGCACCCCTACACCCGGGAGTTGCTGAGTTCGCTGCCCCGCCCCGGACAGCCGCGGGAAGGACAAGAATCACGGACATGACGACGTATCCGTATCTCGACACCGACCGCTGGCTCCGTCACTTCCATCCGTCGCCCGGCGCGGCGATCCGTCTGGTGTGCTTCCCGCACGCGGGCGGGTCCGCCGGGTACTTCCGGCGGCTGTCCGAACTGCTGCACCCCCGGGTGGAGGTGGCGGCCGTGCAGTACCCGGGGCGGCTGGAGCGCCGGGACGAGCGGCAGTTCACCGAGATCGAGCCGCTGGCCGACGCGGTCGCGGCGGTGCTGGGCCCGGCCTGGGGCGCCACACCGACCGCGTTCTTCGGGCACAGCATGGGCGCGGTGGTGGCGTACGAGTCGGCCCGGCGGCTGACGGCCACGACGGGCAGCGGGCCGGTCGCGCTGTTCGCGTCGGGGCGGCGGGCGCCGTCCACCGTGCGGGAGAGCGAGACGCTGCATCTGGCGGGGGACGACGAGCTGACCGCGGAGATCGTCCGGCAGGGCGGCACTCCGCCGGAGCTGCTGGCCGAACCCGAGCTGCTGGCGCTGGTGCTGCCGACCCTGCGCGGCGACTACCGGGCCATCGAGCGCTACCGGCACCGTCCCGGCCCGCGGATCTCGGCCCCGGTCACCGTCCTGACCGGCGCGGCGGACACCAAGGTCACCGAGGCCGAGGCGCACGCCTGGCAGGAGGACACGGACGGCCCGACCGAGGTGCTGACCTTCGAGGGCGGCCACTTCTTCGTCGCGGACCAGGTGGAGCGGATCGCGGCGGTGATCCGCTCCCGGCTGCTGCCGCACGAGCACTGACAGAAGCCCGGCGCGGAGGTCAGCGCAGCCCTCCGCGCCATGTACGACACCACCGCACGAGGTCGGATGGGGAGCCAGCTGTGATCTTGGTGGAACGCGAGAGTCAGGTGACGCGACTGCGCGAGCTGCTGACGGGCTGTCGCTCGGGCACCGGCGCGGTGGCCGTGCTGAGCGGGCCGGTGGCGAGCGGGAAGACGGAACTCCTGCACACGCTGGGCGAACTGGCGGCGGCGGCCGGGGCCGCGGTGCTGCACGCGACGGCCCGGTGTTCGGAACGGGACGTCGAGCTGGGCGTGATGGGGCAGATCTTCCGCCACCAGCAGTTCTCCGCCGCCGACCGGGAGCGGGCGCTGCGCCCGTACGAGGGCGGCGGGGCGCTGGCCGCGTGCGACGCGGATCTGCTCAGCCACCGGCCGACCCCGGCGCGGGTCAGCCAGGCGCACTGGCAGGTGCTGCGGGCGCTGTCGGAGCGGACACCGGTGGTGGTGATCGTCGACGATGTGCACTTCGCGGACACGGCCTCGCTGGACACCCTGACCTATGTGGGCCGGCTGCTGCGCTCCACCCGGGTGCTGCTGGTGGTGGCCGAGCGGGACGCGGCGGCGGAGGCGAGCACCACGGAGCTGTCCTGGCGCACCGCGCTGGTCCGGCAGCGGCACGTCACCCGGCTGCGGGTCCGGCCGCTGTCCCCGGCGGGCACCGGCGAACTGGTCGGCGAACTGGTCGGGCCGGGCCATGACATCCGGTCCTGGCACCGGCTCAGCGGCGGCAACCCGCTGCTGCTGCGGGCCCTCGCCGAGGACCACCACGACCGGACGGCGCGGGCACCGGGCACCGCCCCGCCCGGTACGGCGGACCCGGTCGCGGGCGAGGAGTACGGCCGGGCCGTGGACGCCTGTGTCCGGCGCGCCGGGGCCGGGTTCCGGGACACGGCCCGCGCGCTGGCGGTGCTGGACGCCTCGGGTTCGGCCGCCCGTCTGGCGGGGCTGACGGGCCGTACGGGGCCCGCGCCGGCCGGGACGCTCGCGGCGCTGGACGCCTCCGGGGTCCTGGACGCGGGCCGGTTCCGGCACCCCGCCGCCCGCGCCGCCGTACTGGCCGGGATGCCCGCGGCGGAGCGGGCGCTGCTGCACCGGGACGCGGCCCGGCTGCTGCACACGGCCGGGGAACCGGCGCCGGTGGTGGCCGTGCATCTGGCGGCGGCCCGGCACAGCGCGGAGCCATGGGCGTTCGCGGTGGCGCTGGAGGCGGCGCAGGAGGCGCTGCGCCGGGACGACACGACGGGCGCGGAGGCGTATCTGGACGTGGCGGAGGCGGCGGCGGACGAGGACCGGCGGCGGACGTCGACGGCCGCGGCGGAGCGGGGACAGCGGATGCCGGTGACCGCCGCGGCGGCGGACGAGGAGCGGCGGGTGACGGTGACCGTGCTGCGCAGTCTGGTCGACTTCCGCACCGACCCCGACACCGCCTGCCGGCGGCTGCGCCCGCTCGTCGCGGCGCTGCGTGAGGGACGGCTGTCGGGCTGCCAGATCGTGGCCCTGCTGGGGCGGCTGCTGTGGACCGGCGGCAGCGACGAGATCGCCCTCGCGCTGCGCCGCCTTGAGCGGTCAGCGGATCTGCTGGACGCCCGCCAGACCGCCGCGTACCAGGCCGTACGGCACGGGCTGTCCGCCTCGCACCCGGCGCTGCTGCCCCGCCCCGCGCCCCGGACCCGGCCCTCCCCCAGGGCCCTGCTGCGGGGTACGGAAGGGCCGGTGCCGGGCATGCCCGGCGTGCTGAACCGGCTGCTGCGCTCGGGCCCAGCCCCGGACACCGTACGCAGCGCCGAACTGCTCCTCCAGACAACCCCGTTGGACGACACCAGCTTCGACGCCGTGCACCAGGCGCTGTCGGTGCTGGTCTACGCCGACCGGCCGGATCTCGCGGCGCCCTGGGGCGACCGGCTGCTGCGGGAGGCCGCGCGGCGGGACGTCCCGACCTGGCAGGCACTGTTCGCGGCGCTGCGGGCCGAGGCGGCGCTGCGGCAGGGCGATGTGCGGCTGGCGGAGCGGTGCGCCCGGCAGGCCCTCGGGCTGGTGTCGGTACGCGGCTGGGGCGCGCTGATCGGGTCGCCGCTGGCGACGCTGGAGCTGGTGGCCGCGGCGACGGGACGGGCGGAGGCGGGCGGTCCGCCGGTGGCGGCGCTGCCCGAGCAGCTGTTCGAGACGCGGTTCGGGGTGCAGTATCTGCACGCCCGGGGCCGGTGGCGGCTGTCGGTGAATCTGCTGCACGGCGCGCTGGACGATCTGACGCGGTGCGGGCGGCTGATGCGGGAGTGGGACATCGACCTCCCGGCGTTCGTGCCGTGGCGCGGTGACGCGGTGGCCGCGCTGCTGCGGCTCGGCCGCACGGAGGAGGCGCGGCGGCTGGCGGTGGAGCAGCTGGGAATGGTCCCGGCGGGCCAGCGCCGGGCGCGGGGCATGGCCCTGCACACGGCGGCGTCGGTGGCCGACTCCCGGCGCCGGGCGACCCTGCTGCGGGAGTCCGCGGATCTGCTGGAGGACGCCGGTGACCGGCTGGAACTGGCCCGGGTGCTGGTCGATCTGAGCGAGGTGCACTCCCGCGCGGGTCAGCGCGGCCGGGCCCGCATGGTGGCCCGGCAGGCCCTGGACATCGCCGACGACCAGGGCCTGGCCCCGCTGTCCCGGCGACTGGCGGCGGCCGGTGAGGCACCCCCGGTCCGCCCGGAGCGCGGCACGGTCGGCCGGGCCGGCGGGCTGAGCGGTTCGGAGGCACAGGTCGCGGCACTCGCGGTGGCGGGACTGTCCAACCGGGAGATCGCGGAGAAGCTGTTCATCACGGTCAGCACGGTGGAGCAGCACCTGACCCACACCTACCGCAAACTCCGCGTGAAGGGCCGCGCGCACCTCCCGCTGTCCTTGCTGACGACGGTGGAACGGGGGGCGGGGGAAACGGCGGGGGCGGGGGGTGGGGGGAGACGGCCGTAGGGGTGGCGGGGCGGGGGCGCGGTCACCCGCCGGTGCTCGCCGGACAGCGCCCCCGCCCGTCACGCCAGCCCCAGCAACCCCCGCAACGTCCCCGCCTCGTACGCCGTGCGGAACGCCCCCCGGGACTGGAGTTCCGGCACCAGTGCGCGGGTGATCGCCGTCAGGTCGTGGGGGAGCGTGGCGGGGCGTAGTCGGTAGCCGGAGAGGCCGGACCGCTGCCAGTGCAGGAGCAGGTCGGCGAGTTCCGCGGGGGTTCCGGTGAAGATCTCGGCGTCGGAGGTGTACTCCGTGCCGTGGGCCGCGTCGAGTGCCGTCTTGCGCGCGGCGGCCCGGCCCGGCTCGGGGTCGAGGAGGACCACCAGGTCGGCGAAGACGTGCACGGTCTCGGCGGACCGTCCGGCGGTGTCCTGGAAGGACCGGATCTCGGCGACGGTCGCGGCGGCCTCGGCGGCGCTGTGCGGGGTCACCGAGACCACGTCGGCGGCGCGGGCGCCGTAGCGGAACGGGAGGCTGATGTGGGCGAGGGTGAAGACCACGGGGTGTCCCTGGGGCGCGGGTGGGGCCAGGGCGGGGCCGTCCAGGGTGAGCCAGTCCCCGGCGTCGCCGCCGAGCGGTCCGAGCGCGGCGAAGCTGCCGTGCGGGTCGGGGTCGGCCGGGGCGAACCTGCCGGGGGCCAGGGTCCGCAGCTCCTTCTCGTCGGCGGTGCCGTCCCACAGGGCGCGTACCACCCGGACCAGATCGGCGGCCCGTTCGAAGAGTTCGGCCATCGGGCGCTGCACCTCGGGGGTGAACAGGGCGTCGAGCGGGATCGGCCGGGCCGGGGTCACCTGGGTCCGCCAACCGGCCCGGCCGCCGGTGAGGTGGTCCAGGGTGGCCACGGCCCGCGCGATGTGCAGCGGCTGGGCGCGGTCGAGGACGCCGGTCGGGACGAGGCCGATGTGCTCGGTGCGCCCGGCGAGGGCGGCGGCGAGCAGCAGGGCGTCCAGCCGGTGCGGCAGCGGCCCGGTCGCCGGACGCCTCGGCGGGTCCTCCAGGGTGACGAAGTCCAGCAGTCCGCGCTCGGCCTCCTGGACGAGCGCGGTCCAGTGGTCCGGCCCGTAGGAGTTGCCGTCCGGGGCGGGTGCGCCGGGGTGCCAGCCGGTGGCGTCGAGGGCGACGGCGAGATGGAGGGGACGGGACGGGGTGGTCATGGCCGGGGTGACTCCTTGGTGGGTTCAAGAGGGAGAGAGGGGTCTTCCGTCGGCTCTTCACCCGGTGCCGTCAAGGGCGTGGAGCCAGTCCTCGACCGCCGCCGCGGTGGTGGGCGCGTGGTCCTCCAGGACGGAGAAGTGGTCGCCGGGGATGTCGGTGGCGGTGTGCGGCAGCCGCCAGAACGCACGGGTGTCCCCCGGCTCCGCGGGCGTGCCGGGCAGCGGCGCGGTCGCCCGGAGCAGGAGCGTCGGCGTGGTGACCGGCCGGGGCCGCCACGGGCCGAACGTCCGGAGGTAGCCGCCCATCGTGGTCAGGCCGTCGTCGCTCAGGCCCAGTTCGAACGCGTCGAAGCGGGCGACCATGCCGTTGATCATCGCGGGCATCCACCACTCCATGCCGGGCAGCGACGCCGTGTCCATGGGATAGGTGTCGACCATCGCGAGGCCCGACGGCACGGCGGTCCCCCGGCGCTCCAGTTCCTCGGTCACGGCGTGCGCGACACAGCCGCCCAGGGAGCGGCCCAGCAGCGCGAACGGCCGGTCCCCGACGAGCCGTTCCACGGTGTCCGCCTGGAGCGCGACGAAGGTGTCCGCCGAGTCCGGCAGCCCGCTGTCCGGGGTGTAGCCGGGCGCGGGGACGGCGAGGACGTCCCGGCGACCGTCCAGGGACCGGCCGAAGCGGGCGTACTCGTGCGGCCCCGACAGCGCGGTGAGCGCGGGGAAGCAGACCAGCAGCGTCGGTGCGGCGCCCCGGGCCAGGACGACCGGATCGAGGGCGTGCCGGGCGCGGTCGGCCGCCGTGAAGGTGGTCCGCGCGCGGGCCGCGGCGACGATCACCTCGGTCGCGGCGCCGGTCTCCCCGGCGCCGCACAGCCTCAGGTACACCTCCGTCAGCGGCCCCTGCCGCTCCCCCGGTTCCGGCCGCTCACGGCGCAGTGCGCCCAGGTGGGCGGCGAGGTCGCGGGGGGTCGGGAAGCGGATGGTGAGCGCGCCGCCCAGCGGCAGCCCGGTGGCCGCGGCGAGCCGGGCGCGCAGTTCGACGGCCGACAGCGAATCGAGCCCGGCCTCCACGAACGGCCGCCCCTCCTCCACCTCGTCGGCCGCCGCGTACCCGAGCACCCCGGCCGCGGTGGTGCGTACGAGGTCCAGGAGGGCGGCGTCGAGGGCGGGGCCGGTGAGTCCGGCGTGCCGGGTCGCCCAGTCCGGGGCGGGGTCGGGAACCGCCCGGTCCGGCGCGGGCGGTGTGCCTGTGGTGGTGCTCCGGGTCACGGTCGCGTCGAGCCAGTGGCGCCGCCGCTGGAAGGCGTACGTGGGCAGGTCCACCGGTCGGGGGGCGGCGAGCCCTTCGAAGGTGGGCCGCCAGTCCACCGGCGTCCCGGCCATGTGCAGGCGTCCGACCGCCGACAGCAGCGTCGACGCCTCGGGGCGGCCCGCGCGCAGCAGCGGGGCGAGCAGCGGTGTCCCGTCCAGGGCGTCCCCGGCGAGGGCGGTGAGCACGGCGTCCGGCCCCACCTCCACGAACCGGGTCGCGCCCAGCGCCTGTGTCGCGCGGACGGCGTCCAGGAACCGGACGGGTTCCCGCGCGTGCCGGGTCCAGTGGTCGGCGGAGCCCAGTTCGGTGTCGTCCGCGAGGGCCCCGGTCAGGTCGGAGACCACCGGGAGCGTGGCGGGCCGGTAGTCGACGGCCTTGGCGGCGTGGCGGAACGCGTCGAGCATCCCGTCCATGTGCGGGGAGTGGAAGGCGTGACTCACCCGCAGCCGGGCGGTTCTGCGGCCCCGGGCGCGGAATCCGGCGGCCACGGCGAGGACGGGTTCCACGTCGCCGGACAGGACCACCGAGCGCGGCCCGTTGACGGCGGCGACGGCCACGGTCCGCCGCACCTCCTCCAGCGCCTCCAGCACCTCCGCCTCGGTGGCTTCCACCGCCACCATCGCGCCGCCCTCCGGCCGGGCCTGCATCAGCCGCCCGCGCTCGGTGACCAGCCGGGCCGCGTCGGACAGGGAGAGCACACCGGCCGCGTGGACGGCGGCCAGCGCGCCCACCGAGTGCCCGGCCACCACGTCGGGCCGCACCCCCCAGGACTCCAGCAGCCGCACCAGCGCGGTCGCCACGGCGAACAGCGCGGGTTGGGCGTACTCGGTACGGTCCAGCAGCCCGCCGTGGTCCGGGGACAGGACCGCCTCCCGTACGGACCGGGCCGTGGGGACCGCCGTCCGGTGCGTGTCGAGCGCGGCGGTGACCTCGTCGAAGGCGCGGGCGTAGGCCGGGAACCGGGCGTACAGCTCCCGCCCCATGCCCGCCCGCTGGCTGCCCTGCCCGGTGAACAGGAAGGCGGTGCGGCCCGGTTCGGCGGCGGACGGGGCGGATGGGGCAGACGGGGCGGAGGAGGTGGATGAGGCGGACAGGTCGCGGAGGGCGGCGAGGGCCTCGGCGCGGTCGGTGGCCACGAGCAGCGCGCGGTGGCGGTGGGCGGTGCGGCGGGTGGCCAGGGACCAGGCCACGTCCACGGGACGGTGGCCGGGGTGCTCCTCCAGGTGCCGGGCGAGCCGGTCGGCCTGGGCGCGCAGGGCGTGCGGGGAGCGGGCGGAGAGGGTCCAGGGCAGGACAGGGGGCGTGGCCGTATCGCTCCGCGAACTGGGCGGGACGGGGGTCGTGACGGAATCGCCCCGCGACCCGGGCGGGACGGGGGCCGTGACCGATCCGTCCCGCGACCCGAGCGGGACAGGGTCCCCAGCCGATCCGTCCCCCGACCCGGGCAGGACAGGGGCCGTGACCGATCCGACCCGCGACCCAGGCAGGACAGGGTCCCCAGCCGAACCGACCCCCGTCCCGGGCGGTACGGCGTTCCCGCCCGGCTCCCTCTCCAGGGTGTCCGGCGCCGCGTCCCGAGGTGCCTGTTCCAGCAGCACATGGGCGTTGGTGCCGCTGACGCCGAAGGCCGACACCCCGGCCCGGCGCGGGCGGTCCGCGCCGGGCCAGGGGCGGGCCTCGGCGAGCAGCCGTACGCCGCCGTCCGTCCAGTCGACCTCCGTGGTGGGGGTGTCCGCGTGCAGGGACTTGGGCAGGGTGCCGTGGCGCAGCGCCTGGACCGTCTTGATGACGCCCGCGACTCCGGCCGCCGCCGCCGTGTGCCCGATGTTGGACTTGAGGGAGCCCAGCCACAGGGGCCGTCCGGCGGGCCGGTCCTGGCCGTAGACCGCCTGGAGGGCCTGGACCTCGATGGGGTCGCCGAGGGTGGTGCCGGTGCCGTGGCCCTCGACGGCGTCCACGGCGTGCGGGGATAGCCCGGCGTCCGCCAGGGCCGCGCGCACGACCCGCTGCTGCGCGGGGCCGTTGGGGGCGGTGAGCCCGTGGGAGGCGCCGTCCTGGTTGACCGCCGTGCCCCGGACGACCGCGAGCACCCGGTGGCCCCGGCGCCGCGCGTCGGAGAGCCGCTCCAGCAGCAGCAGTCCGGCGCCCTCCGCCCAGCCCGTGCCGTCGGCGGCGGCGGAGAAGGCGCGGCAGCGGCCGTCGGGGGACAGCCCGCGCTGCCGGGAGAACGCCACGAACCCGGCAGGCGTCGCCATCACCGTCGCGCCGCCCGCGAGGGCGAGTTCGCACTCGCCGCCGCGCAGCGCCCGGACCGCGAGATGCAGTGCCACCAGCGACGACGAGCAGGCCGTGTCGACGGTCACCGCCGGGCCCTGGAAGCCGTAGGTGTAGGCGAGGCGGCCGGACGCCACGCTGGCGAGGTTGCCGATGCCGAGGTGGCCCTCCAGTTCGGCGGGGATCCGGTCGAGGCGGGTGTGGTAGTCCTGTCCGGCCAGTCCGACGTAGACGCCGGTGGCGCTGTCGCGCAGGGCGGCCGGGTCGATCCCGGCGTGTTCGAACGTCTCCCAGGACGTCTCCAGCAGCAGCCGCTGCTGCGGGTCCATGGCGAGCGCCTCACGCGGCGAGATCCCGAAGAACTCGGCGTCGAAGTCGGCGGCGGCGGAGAGGAATCCGCCGTGCCGGGCGTAGCTGGTGCCGGGCCGGTCGGGGTCGGGGTCGTAGAGCGCCTCGTGGTCCCAGCCCCGGTCGGTGGGCCACGGGGTGATCGCGTCGCGTCCGTCGGCCACCAGGTCCCAGAGGGCGTCGGGGGAGTCGGCGCCGCCGGGCAGCCGGCAGGCCATCCCGACGACGGCGACGGGTTCGCGTAGTGCGGACTCCAGTTGGTCGAGGCGGCTGCGGGCCGCACGGCTCTCGTCGAGCGCGCGGCGCAGATAGCGGCGCAGCTTCTCCTCATCGGCCACGGTGGGTCCCTTCGGTACGTACGGCGTCCCGCGCGGGGCGCCTCATGACCCGCTCGTCTCGCCGGTCGCGTCGGTCTTGTTCGCCTCTGCGGTCTCGTCGGCCTTGTACGTCCCGCCGGTCCCGTCGGCCTCGTACGCCTCGCTGATCTCGTCGGCCTCGTACGTCCCGTCCCTCTCGCCGTCCATCAGGGCGAAGAGTTCGTCGTCGGTCGCGGAATCCAGGTCGGGTTCGCCGCTCCAGCGGGCCGCCAGGGCGCGCAGCCGGGCGGCGAGGGCGGGCAGGTCGGGGGCGTCGGGCGCGGCGCGCTCCAGCAGGGCGAGGACGTCCCCGGCGGGCCGGGCGGTGGGGTCGGACGCGGGCGGCGGTGGCAGCAGCTCCGCGAGCCGGGCGGCGACGGCGGCGGGGGTCGGGTGGTCGAAGACCAGCGTCGCCGGGAGCCGCCGGTCGAGCGCGGCGGCCAGCCGGTTGCGCAGATCGACGGCGGTGAGCGACTCCAGCCCCAGGTCCTTGAACGGCCGGTCGGCGCCGACCTCGGCGGGGTCCTCGTGGCCCAGGACACCAGCGGTCTGCCGGCGCACCAGGTCCACGAGTTCCGCGTGGCGCTCGGCGGGCGCGAGGGCGGCGAGCCTGGCCGTCAGGGAGCGGTCCGTCACCTCGCCGTCGTCCGGGGCGGCGGCCGGTGTGCGCGCCGCCGTGACCGGGGTCGTTCCGGCGTCGAGCCAGAAGCGGCGGCGGCGGAAGGCGTACGTGGGCAGGTCCGTCCGGCGCGGGCGGGCCGGGCCGAACGCGGGGGTCCAGTCGACGGGCACTCCACGGGTGTGCGCCACGGCCGCCGAGGCGAGGAAGCGGTCCGGTCCGCCCTGTCCGCGCCGCAGGGTCTCGGTGACGGCCACGTCCGTGACGTCCGCCGCGTCCACGGTGTCCTGGACGGCGCCGGTCAGCACGGGGTGCGGGCTGACCTCGACGAAGAGGGTGCGGCCCTTGGCCACCAGTTCCTGGACGACGGGCGCGAAGCGCACGGTGTGCCGGATGTTGCGGTACCAGTACGTGCCGTCCAGCTCGCCGGGTCCGGCGAGGGCGCCGGTGACCGTCGAGTAGAGCGGTGTGTGACCCTCGCGCGGGGCGACGAACGCGAGCCGTTCGAGGAGTTCGGCGCGGGCCTCGTCGATCACCGGGGAGTGACCGGCGACCGTGGCCGCCCTGATCCGCTTGGCGCGTTCACCGCGTGCCGCGCACTGGGCGAGGAGATCGTCCAGGGCGTCGTCGTCGCCCGCGACGACCACGGCGGAGGGTCCGTTGACCGTCGCCAGGGACAGCCGTCCGGGCCAGGCCGCGAGGCGCTCCTCCACCTCGTCCGCGGGCAGCGCCAAGGAGGCCATCCCGCCCTTCCCGGCCAGCGACGCCAGGACACGGCTGCGTTCGACGACGATCCGGGCGCCGTCCTCCAGGGTGAGGACGCCCGCGACACAGGCCGCCGCGACCTCGCCCTGACTGTGTCCGACCACCGCGTCCGGGCGGACCCCGTACGCCTCCCACTGGGCGGCCAGCGCCACCAGGACCGCCCACAGGGCGGGTTGGGCGATGTCGGCGCGGTCGAGGCCCGGGGCTCCCGGGTGTTCCCGGAGGACGTCGAGGAGCGACCAGTCCAGGTGCGGGGCGAGGGCCTCCGCGCACTCCTCGATCCGCCGCGCGAAGACCGGGGAGGTGTCCAGGAGGCCCTGGGCCATGCCGGGCCACTGGGAGCCGTGTCCGGGGAAGACGAACACCGTCCGCATGTCCTCGGTGGCGGTGCCCCGGACGAGGTTCCCGGCGGGCTCGCCCCGCACCAGGGCGGCGAGTCCCTCGGTGACCGTGGCGCGGTCGGCGACGAGGACCGCGCGGTGCTCGAAGAGGGGGCGGTGGGCGAGGAGGGTGTGGGCCACGTCGGGGGCGGCGGCACTCACGGCGGCGCGAACGGCGGCATCCCCGGCGGCGCTCACCACGGCATCCCCGGCGGCACTCACGGCGGCGCCCCCAGCGGCTCCCTCCCGTTCCGTCAGCGCGGCGAGCAGCCGTTCGGCCTGGGCGGCGAGGGCGGCGGGCGTGCGGGCGGAGAGGGCCCAGGGCAGGACGAGGGGGTCGGCGGCGGGGTCCTCCGGGGGCGCCGGGATGGCCTCCCGGGGCGCCGAGGCAGCCTCCCGGGGGACCGGCATGGCGACCGGCGCGCCCGCCTCCTGGGGCTCGGGAACCGTGTCCGGCGCCTCCAGCACCACATGCGCGTTGGTGCCGCTCACACCGAAGGACGAGACCCCGGCACGCAGCGGCAGTCCGGGCGCCGCCGGCCGCCAGGGCTGCTCCTCCGTCAGCAGGCGTACCCCGCCGGTGTCCCAGTCGACGTCCGGGGAGGGCCGGTCGACGTGCAGGGTGCGGGGCAGCACGCCGTGCCGCATGGCCTGGACCGTCTTGATGATCCCGGCGACCCCGGCGGCGGCCTGGGTGTGCCCGATGTTGGACTTGAGGGAGCCCAGCCACAGGGGCCGTCCGGCGGGCCGGTCCTGGCCGTAGGCGGCGACCAGGGCGCGGGCCTCGATGGGGTCGCCGAGGGTGGTGCCGGTGCCGTGGCCCTCGACCGCGTCCACATCACGCGGGTCGAGTCCGGCGTCCGCGAGGGCCTGCCGTACGACCCGCTGCTGGGCGCTGGCGCTGGGGGCGGTCAGGCCGTTGGAGGCGCCGTCCTGGTTGACCGCCGTACCCCGGACCACGGCCAGCACCCGGTGGCCGCGGCGCCGTGCGTCGGAGAGGCGTTCCACCAGCAGGAGTCCGACGCCCTCCGCCCAGCTCGTGCCGTCGGCCCCGGCCGCGTACGCCTTGACCCGGCCGTCGGGGGCGAACGCGCGGTGCCGGGAGGTGGCGACCATGCCGGACGGCGAGGCCATCACCGCGACGCCGCCCGCGAGCGCGAGATCGCACTCCCCGGCGCGCAGCGCCCGCACCGCCAGGTGCAGCGCCACCAGCGACGACGAGCAGGCCGTGTCGACGGTCACCGCCGGGCCCTCGAAGCCGTAGGTGTAGGAGACCCGGCCCGAGGCGACGCTCGCGGCGCTGCCGTTGTGGAGGTAGCCCTCCAGTTCGGGCGGCAGGGTGTGCAGCCGGGCGGCGTAGTCGTTGTACATGACGCCGACGAAGACGCCCGTGCCGCTGCCGCGCAGCGTGGCGGGGTCGATCCCGGCGTGTTCGAAGGTCTCCCAGGACGTCTCCAGGAGCAGCCGCTGCTGCGGGTCCATGGCGAGCGCCTCGCGCGGGGAGATCCCGAAGAAGTCCGCGTCGAAGTCGGCGGCGTCGTGCAGGAATCCGCCGTGCTGGGTGTAGGTGCGGCCGGGCCGGTCGGGGTCGGGGTCGTAGAGCGCCTCGTGGTCCCAGCCCCGGTCGGTGGGCCAGGGCGTGATGGCGTCCCGGCCGTCGGCGACCAGGTCCCACAGGTCGTCGGGCGAGCCGACCCCGCCGGGCAGCCGGCAGCCCATGCCGACGACGACGACCGGATCGTCAGCGGCCGGGGCGGGCGGGGTGACGGGGGCGGGCGGCGGCTGCTCGGCCGCACCGAGGACCCCGGCCAACAGATGACGGGCGAGGGCCTTGGGCGTGGGGTGGTCGAAGACCAGGGTGGGCGGCAGCCGCAGTCCGGTCGCGGCGGCGAGCCGGTTGCGCAGTTCGACGGAGGTCAGCGAGTCGAAGCCGAGATCCTTGAAGGCCCGGTCGGCGGCGACGGCCGTACGGTCGTCGCGACCGAGGACGGTCGACGCCTCGGCGCGCACCAGCGCGGTCACGGACTCCTCGCGGGCATCCGGGTCCAGGGCGCGCAGCCGGGCGGCGAGGGGGGTGCCGGAGTCGTCGGGCGCGCTCGCGCGGGCGGCGGGCCGCCGGGTCCGTACGGTGTCGCGCAGGACGGGCGGGAGGTGCGCCGGGTCGGCGCCGTGGCGCGGGGCGAGGGGCACGAGCAGCGACTCGTCGGTGGCGGTGGCCGCGTCGAACAGGGCGAGGCCCTCGGCGGTGGTGAGGGGGCGGGTGCCGTGGCGGGCGTTGCGCTCGTGGTCGGTACGGCCCAGGTGCCCGGTGAGGTCGCTGTGCTGCTCCCACAGTCCCCAGGCGAGGGAGGTCGCGGGCAGCCCCTGGGCGCGGCGCTGGGCGGCGAGGGCGTCCAGGAAGGTGTTGGCGGCGGCGTAGGTGGCCTGGCCCGGCGTGCCGAGGACGCCCGCCGCCGAGGAGAACAGCACGAACGCGGTGAGGTCGTGATCCCGGGTCAGCTCGTGCAGCAGCCAGGCGGCGTCGGCCTTGGGGCGCAGTACGGCGTCCAGCCGGGCCGGGGTCTGGGCGGCCAGGACACCGTCGTCGAGGGTTCCGGCGGCGTGCACGACGGCGGTCAGCGGGTGCTCGGCCGGGACGGCGTCGAGCACGGCGCGCAGGGCGTCCCGGTCGGCCGCGTCGGCGGCGGCGACCGTGACGGCGGCGCCGAGCCCGGTCAGTTCGGCGACGGCTTCCGCCGCGCCCGGCGTCCGCGCGCCCCGCCGTCCGGTCAGCAGGAGCCGCCGTACGCCGTGGGCGGTGACGAGATGACGGGCGATCAGCCGGCCGAGGAGCCCGAGACCGCCGGTGACCAGGACGGTCCCGCCGGGTGCCGTGAACGCGCGGGCGGGCGCGGGGGTCGCCCGGGTGAGCCGGGGGACGAAGGCGGCGCCGTCGCGCAGGGCGAGCTGCTCCTCCCCCGCCGTCGCGGCGGTCGTGAGCCGGGCGCGGGTCGCGTCGGTGCCGTCGCCGTCGAGCAGCAGCAGACGGCCGGGGTGTTCGGACTGCGCCGAGCGCAGCAGGCCCCAGACGGCGGCAGTCGCCGGGTCGGGTGCCTCGCCGTCGACGGACACCGCGCGGGTGGTGAGGACGGCCAGTCGTACGCCGTCCAGCGCGGGGCGGGCCAGCCAGTCCTGGACGACGGCGAGCACCTGGTGGAGGACGGTCCGGGCGCGGTCGGGGGGCGGCTGGTCGGCGAGGGGCGCGGGGCTTCCGGGACTCACAGGACTCACGTGGCTCGCAGGGCTTCCAGGGCTCGCGGGGACCTCGTACCAGACCGTCTCCGGGGCCGGGCGCCCCGCGTCGATCGCGTCCGCGACCTGGGCGGGGCCCTGCGCGTCGGTGAGGAAGACGGGCGGAGGCGCGGTGTCGGCCGCTACGGGCCACGGCAGCGGGCGCCAGGTCAGGCGCAGGGGCCGGACACCGCTCGGGCCGGTGAGGCGGGCGGGGTCGACGGGGCGGTACGACAGGGAGGCCACGGAGATCACCGGGGCGCCGGCCGGGTCGTGGGCGTCCAGGGCGAGTCCGCCGTCGGGCGTCGGGGCGAGCCGGACCCGCAGGGCGGTCGCGCCGGAGGCGTGCAGGCGGATGCCGGTCCAGGCGAACGGCAACTGGGCGCGGTCCGGGGCGGCGCCGGGCCCGGCGTCCGGGGCGGCGGAAAGGAACCCGGCGGCGCCCCGCAGCGCCCAGGGATGGAATCCGGCGTCGAGCAGCGCCGGGTGGAGTCCGAACCGGTCCGCCGCCACCCGTTCCTCCTCGGCGAGGGCGATGTCCGCGAAGAGTTCGGTGCCGCGCCGCCAGACCGCGCGGACGCCCTGGAAGCGGGGTCCGTAGAGGACGCCGGACGCGGCGAGCCGGTCGTAGAGGCCGTCGAGGGAGACGGGGACGGCACCGGGCGGGGGCCAGGTGCCGGGCGGGGCGGCGGGTTCGGGGACGGTGTGGGAGAGGTGGCCGGTGGCGTGGCGGGTCCAGTCGGTGGTGTCGTCGGCGTCCTGGGGGCGGGAGTGGGCGGTGAAGGCGCGGCGGCCGTCGGCGGCGGGGGCGGTGACCGCGATCTGGAGATGGACGGCGTCGGTGGCGGGCAGCACGAGGGGGGTCTCGACGACGAGTTCGTCCACGGTGTCCGCGCCGGTCTCGTCGGCGGCGCGCAGGGCCAGTTCGAGCAGGGCGGTGCCGGGGACGACGGTCCGGTCGTACACGGTGTGGTCGGTGAGCCAGGGGTGGGTGCGGGCGGACAGCCGTCCGGTGAGCAGGAGGGAGTCGTCCGTGGCCGGGCGCAGGACCGCGCCGAGCAGGGGGTGGCCGCCGGGGCGCAGGCCGAGTCCGGCGGGGTCGGCCGGTCCGCCCGTGGGGGCGAGCCAGTAGGGGCTGCGCTGGAAGGGGTAGGTGGGGAGGTCGTCGGCGCGGGGTCCGCCGGGCGGCAGGACCGGCGTCCAGTCGACGGTGGCGCCGTGCGCGTGGGCGTGGGCCACGGAGGTGAGGAAGCGGACGGGGCCGCCGTCGTCGCGGCGCAGCGATCCCGTGACGGCCACGGACGCCGCGCCCGCCGCCTCGGCGGTGTCCTGGACGGCGGTGGTGAGCACCGGGTGCGGGCTGGCCTCGACGAACAGGGTGTGACCGGCCGCGACCAGGCGTCGGACGGCGGGTTCGAACAGGACCGGCTCGCGGAGGTTGGTGTACCAGTAGGCGGCGTCCATGGTGGTGGTGTCGAGCCAGTCGCCGGTGACGGTCGACAGCAGGGGGACGCGGGCCGGGCGCGGGGTGACCGGGGCGAGGTCGGTGAGCAGCCGGTCGCGGACGCGTGCGACCTGGGGGCTGTGGGAGGCGTAGTCGACGGCGATCCGGCGAGCGCGGATGTCGTCGCGGGCGCAGACGGCGAGGAGTTCGTCCAGGGCGGCGGGTTCGCCCGCGACGACGACGGCGGCGGGGCCGTTGACCGTGGCCACGCCGATCCGGTCCGTCCAGGGCGCGATGAGGGCGGTGGCCCGGTCCAGGGGCAGGGCCAGCGACACCATGCCTCCACCGCCGGAGAGTTCCCCGATGGCGCGGCTGCGCAGCGCCACCACGCGGGCGGCGTCCTGAAGGGTCAGCGCCCCGGCGACCTGGGCGGCGGCGATCTCGCCCTGGCTGTGCCCGACGACGGCGTCCGGCCGTATCCCGTACGACTCCCAGAGCCGGGCCAGGGAGACCATCACCGCCCACAGGGCGGGCTGGACGACGTCCACCCGGTCGAGGCCGGGGGCGCCCTCGGTGGCGTGCAGGACGTCCGTCAGGGACCAGTCGGTGAACGGTTCCAGGGCGCGGGCGCAGTCGGCGACGGCGGCGGCGAACACCGGCGAGGCGGCGAGGAGTGCGCGGGCCATGCCGGGCCATTGGGAGCCCTGGCCGGGGAAGACGAGGACGGTGCGCGGGTCGGTGGCGGCGCCCGCGCGGACGACGCCGGGGGCGGGCTGGTCGGCGGCGAGGGCGTCGAGCCCGGCGAGCAAAGTGTCGCGGTCGGCGCCGACGACCACGGCCCGCTCCTCCAGCGCGGCCCGCCCCTGGGCGAGTTCCCGGGCCACGGCGGGCAGGGAGGCGGAGGTGCGCAGGTGGGCGGCGAGGGCGGCGGCCTGGGCGGTGAGGGCGGCGGGAGTGCGGGCGGACAGCAGCAGGGGAAGCGGGAGGGGGAACGGGAGGGGCTCGGGCGCGGTGGCCGGGGTCTCCCCCGTGTCCTCGGGTGCCTGTTCCAGCACGATGTGGGTGTTGGTGCCGCTCATGCCGAACGCGGACACCCCGGCCCGGCGGGGCCGTCCGGTGGGCGGCCAGGGGCGGTGCTCGGTGAGCAGCCGGACGGCGCCGGACTCCCAGTCGACATGCGGCGAGGGCGTGTCGACGTGCAGGGTCCTGGGCAGTTCGGCGTGGCGCAGGGCCTGCACCATCTTGATGATCCCGGCGACACCCGCGGCGGCCTGGGTGTGCGCGAGGTTGGACTTCACCGAGCCCAGCCAGAGCGGTTCGCCGTCGGTCCGGTCCTGGCCGTAGGTGGCGAGCAGCGCGGCGGCCTCGATGGGGTCGCCGAGCCGGGTGCCGGTGCCGTGCGCCTCGACCGCGTCGACGTCGGCGGGGGTCAGCCGGGCGTCGGTGAGGGCCTGGCGGATGACCCGGCGCTGTGCGGTGCCGTTGGGCGCGGTCAGTCCGTGCGAGGCGCCGTCCTGGTTGGCGGCCGTACCCCGGACGAGGGCCAGGACCCGGTGGCCGTGGCGGCGGGCGTCCGACAGCCGTTCCAGCAGCAGCAGTCCGGCGCCCTCGGACCAGCCGGTGCCGTCGGCCGCCCCGGCGAACGCCTTGCAGCGGCCGTCCGGGGACAGGCCCCGCTGGCGGGAGAACTCCACGAAGGTCGACGGGGTCGTCATCACCGTGACCCCGCCCGCCAGGGCGAGTCCGCACTCGCCGCCCCGCAGGGACCGTACGGCGAGGTGGACGGCGACGGACGACGCCGAGCAGGCGGTGTCGACGGTGTAGGCGGGGCCCTCGAAGCCGAAGGTGTAGGAGATCCGGCCGGAGGCGACGCTCGCCGCGTTGCCGGGCAGGATGTAGCCCTCCAGGTCCCCGGGGACCTGGCCGGGCGGCGGCGCGTAGTCGGTGCCGTTGGTGCCGACGAAGACGCCGGTGTCGCTGCCGCGCAGGGTGTCGGGCCGGATGCCCGCGCGTTCGAAGGTCTCCCAGGCCGTCTCCAGCAGCAGCCGCTGCTGGGGGTCGACGGCGAGCGCCTCGCGCGGTGAGATGCCGAAGAAGTCGGCGTCGAAGGCGCCGGGCGTGTCGAGGAAGGCGCCCCGGCGGGTGCTGGACGTGCCGTGCGGGGCGGCCGGGCCGTCCGCGCCCGGCGCGAACAGGGCGTCCAGGTCCCAGCCCCGGTCCGCCGGGAAGTCACCGACGACCTCACCGCCGTCGGCGACCAGCCGCCACAGGTCCTCCGGGGAGTCGATGCCGCCGGGGAAGCGGCAGCCCATGCCGACGACGGCGATGGGTTCGCCGTCGCTCTCCTCGGCCTCGCGCAGCCTGCCGCGGGTCGCGTGCAGCTCGGCGGTGACCCGCTCCAGGAGGTGCCGTATGCGGCTGTCGGTCATGAATCCGTCCACCCTTTCGTGCGCGTTGCCGGCTCAGGAGATGCCGAGTTCCTTGCCGATGAAGTCCATGAGTTCGTCGTCGGTGGCGGCGGACAGCGCCGTAGGCACGTCCGCCGTCTCCCCTGGCGCACCCGTCGCGCCCGACTCCCCCAGCTGCCCCGTCTCGCCCGTCTCGCCCGGCTGTTCCGTCTCCGCCGGGGCCAGCCGCTCGTACAGCAGGTCGGCCAGGGCGTGCGGGGTGGGGTGGTCGAAGACGACGGTGGTGGGCAGGGTCAGCCCGGTGTGCCGGTTGATCCGGTTGCGCAGTTCGACGGTGGTGAGGGAGTCGAAGCCCTGCGCCTTGAAGCCCCGGTGGACGTCCACCGCGTCGGCCGCCCGGCCGCCCTGGACCTCGGCGACCTGCGTCCGGACGAACCGCAGCAGCAGGCGGCGCCGCTCCTGCCCGTCGCGCGCCGCCGCCAGTTCGGCGGCAAGACCGGCCTGCGGAACGGCCTGCGGGGCGGTCTCCGGGGGCGCCGGGACGAGCGCTTCGAGGAGCGGATGGGCGCGCAGGGCGGCGAGGGCGGCCCAGTCGGCACGGCAGACGACGACATGGGTCTCGTCGCCGTCGAGGGCCCGTCGCAGGGCGCGCAGGGCGTCCTCGGGTGCCATGGGCAGCAGTCCGCGCCGGGCGATCAGCCGCGAGCCGTCCGGCCCGGCGATGCCGTCGCCCGCCCACAGCCCCCAGGACAGGGAGGTGGCGGGGAGTCCGGCGGCGCGCCGCCGGTGGGCGAGGGCGTCGAGGTAGGCGTTGCCGGGGGCGTAGTTGGCCTGGCCCGGGGTGCCGAGGACGGCGGTCGCGGAGGAGAACAGCACGAAGGCGTTCAGCGGGAGGTCCCGGGTGAGGTCGTCCAGGTGCCGGGCGCCGAGCGCCTTCACCCGGAGCACGCGGTCGAGCCGGGCGGGGGTGAGCGCGTCGAGGGGGGCGTCGTCCAGGACGGCGGCGGTGTGGAAGACGGCGGTCAGGGGGTGCTCGGGCGGTACGGCGGCGATCACCGCGGCGAGCGCGGCGCGGTCGGTGAGGTCGCAGGCGGTGAGGGTGACGCGGGCGCCGAGGGAGGTGAGTTCGTCGCGCAGGGCGGCGGCGCCGGGCGCGTCGGGGCCGCGTCGGCCGATCAGCAGCAGGTGGTCGGCGCCGTCGCGGGCCAGTGCGCGGGCGGTGTGCCGGGCGAGGGCGCCGGTGCCGCCGGTGATCAGGACGGTGCCGTGGGGCCGCCACCGTCCGGTGGGCGGAGTGTCGGGGGCGGGGACGAGCCGACGGGCGAGCAGCCCCTCGGGCCGTACGGCGAGTTCGGCCTCCCGGTGTCCCCCGGTGACGGCCGTGACGACCCGGTCGGCGGCGTCGGCGTCGGCCCGCTCGGGCAGGTCCACGATCCCGCCCCAGCCGGGAGTCTCGGTGGCGGCGACGACGGCGAGCCCCCAGACGGCGGCGGCGTCCGGGTCGGGCGGGCCGGTGTCGTCGGGGCCGGTGGTGACGGCCCCTCGGGTGAGCGTCCACAGCGGTCCGCGTCCACCGGCGCCGTCCCAGGCCTGGGCGAGGGCCGTGGCGGCGGCGAGCGCGCGGGGCAGGGCGGGCAGGGACGGGTCCGCGGGGGCGGTGTCCAGGGAGAGCAGGGAGAGCGCGCCGGACGGCGGACGGTCCGGGAACCGGTCGGTGGCCTCGGCCAGCAGCCGGGTGAGCGTGGCGCGGTCGGCGCCGTCCGCCGCCACCGGGACCCGTTCGACGTGCGCCCCGGCGTCGGTGAGGGCCCGCTCCAGGAGCGGCCCCCACCCGTCGTGGGCGTCGCCGTCCGCGCGGTCGGGCTCGAACAGCAGCCAGCGGCCCCGCGCGGACCGCGCGGCCGGAACCGTCACCGGCTGCCACCGCACCCGGTACCGACCGCCGTCGGCGGACGCCTCGCGCCCGGCGCGCCAGGCGGCCAGCGCGGGCAGTACGGCGTCCAGGGCCGCCCGCTGCCCGGTCCCGGTGAGACCGAGCGCGGTGGCGAGGGGGGCCGTGTCCCCGCGCTCCACCAGCGCCCAGAACCCGTCGTCGCCGGGTGCGGTACGGGGAGCGGCGGCGTCGATCCAGTGGCGGCGCCGCTGGAAGGCGTACGTCGGCAGGACGACCCGGCTCGGGCCCGAACGACCCGCGACCGCGCTCCAGTCGACGTGGGCGCCCCGGGCGTGCAGCGTGCCGAGCGCGGTGAGCAGGGTCTCCGGCTCCGGGTGGTCCCGGCGCAGGGCGGCGGCGAGGGCGGGCGGGTCGTCGGCGGGGGCGGGGGCGGGCAGGGCGTCCTGGGCCAGCGCGGTGAGGACCGCGTCCGGGCCGAGTTCCAGGTAGGTGGTCGTCCCGTCCGCCGCCAGCCGCCGCAGGACGTCGTGGAAGCGGACGGTGCCGCGCAGGTGGGCGGCCCAGTGGCCGGGCGGGAGCGGCCGGTCCGCGCTGTACAGGTTCCCGTCGAGGGCGCTGAGCAGGGGAATCCGCAAGGGGCGCGCGGTGAGCTGGTCGGCGAGCCGCCCGAACTCGTCGGTGACGGGGTCCATCAGCGGGGAGTGGAAGGCGTGGCTGGTGCGCAGCCGCCGGGTGCGGCGGCCCTGGTCGCGGAACCGTTCCGCGACCGCCAGCACCTCCGCCTCGTCGCCGGAGATCACGGTCGCCGACGGCCCGTTGACGGCGGCGATCCCGACCCGGGCCGTCCGTCCGTCGAGGGCGGCGCGCACCTCGTCCTCGGTGGCCTCCAGCGCGACCATCGCGCCGCCGCCGGGCAGGCCCTGCATCAGCCGCCCCCGGGCGGTGACCAGTGCCGCCGCGTCGCCGAGCGCGAGGGCGCCCGCGGTGTGGGCGGCGGCGAGTTCGCCGATCGAGTGCCCGGCCACCACGTCGGGCCGCACGCCCCAGGACTCCAGCAGCCGGAAGAGGGCCACCTCCAGGGCGAACAGGGCGGGCTGGGTGGTGCGGGTGCGGTCCAGTTCCCGGGCGGCGGCGGGGGTCGGCGCGAGCAGCGTCTCGCGCAGCGGTACGGCGGTGGCGGGGCGGTGGGCGTCCAGCGCGGCGCAGATCTCGTCCAGGGCGGCGGCGAAGACGGGGTGCGCGGCGTACAGCTCCCGGCCGGTGCCGGGGCGTTGGCTGCCCTGGCCGGTGAAGAGGAAGGCGAGGCGGGCGGGGGCGGTGGAGCGCCGTGCCGCGGGGTCCGGCGCCGTGGCGGTGTCCTGGGCCAGGGCGCGGACGGCCGTGCGCAGGGCGTCCGGGTCGCGGCCGACCACGACGGCTCGGTGCTCGAAGCGTGGCTTGCGGGCCAGGGCGTGGGCCACGTCGGCGGGGTCGAACGCGTCCGTCGGGGCGGCGGCGAGGCGGGCGGCCTGGTCCTTGAGCGCCTGGGGGGTACGGGCGGAGAGGACCCAGGCGACGGGGGGCGGGGCGGCGGGGGTCGGGGTGTCGGAGGCCCGGATGTCGGAGGCCCGGGTGTCGGGGGCATGGGGCTCCGGCGGCTCGACGGCGTCGGATGGCTCGGCGGCGTCCGATGCCTCGGCGGCGTCGGATGGCTCGGCGGGGGGTTCCTCCAGGATCAGGTGGGCGTTGGTGCCGCTGATGCCGAAGGCCGAGACGGCGGCGCGGCGCGGGCGGCCGTGCTCGGCGGGCCAGGGGGTGGTGCGGGTGAGGAGTTCGACCGTTCCGGCGCTCCAGTCGACGTGCGGGGTGGGGCGGTCGACGTGGAGCGTGGCGGGCAGGGTGGCGTGGCGCAGGGCCTCGGCCATCTTGATGACCGAGGTGACTCCGGCGGCGGCCTGGGTGTGGCCCAGGGCGGACTTGAGGGAGCCGAGGAGCAGCGGACGGTCCGGGGACCGGTCGCGGCCGTAGGCGCGCAGCAGTGCGCGGGCCTCGACGGGGTCGCCGAGGGTGGTGCCGGTGCCGTGGGCCTCCACGGCGTCGATGTCGGCCGGGGTGAGCCGCGCGTCGGCCAGGGCCTGCCGGATCACCCGTTCCTGCGCGGGCCCGCTGGGCGCGGTGAGGCCGTTGCTGGCGCCGTCGGAGTTGACGGCGCTGCCCCGGATCAGGGCGAGCACCCGGCGTCCGGCACGGCGGGCGTCGGAGAGCCGCTCCAGCAGGACCAGGCCCACGCCTTCGGACCAGGCGGTGCCGTCGGCGGCGGCGGCGAACGGCTTGCAGCGGCCGTCCGGCGCCAGCCCGCGCTGACGGCTGAACTCGGTGAACATGCCGGGCGTCGCCATCACCGTCGCCCCGCCCGCCAGGGCGAGCGCGCACTCGCCGGAGCGCAGCGCCCGGACCGCGAGATGCAGGGCGACGAGGGAGGAGGAGCAGGCCGTGTCGACGGTCAGCGCGGGTCCTTCGAGCCCGTAGGTGTAGGCGATGCGGCCGGAGGCGACGCTGATCCCGGAGCCGGTCAGCCGGTAGCCCTGGGAGGGGCCGTCGGCCTCGTGCAGCCGGGGTCCGTACTCCTGCTGGGAGGCGCCGACGTAGACGCCGGTCGTGGTGGCGCGCAGGGTCGCGGGGTCGATCCCGGCCCGTTCCAGGAGTTCCCAGGACGTCTCCAGCAGCAGCCGCTGCTGTGGGTCCATGGCGTCGGCCTCGCGGGGGGTGAGCCCGAAGAAGTCGGCGTCGAAGCGGTCGGCGTCGTGGAGGAAGCCGCCGCGCCGGACGGTGGAGCGGCCGGGGCGGTCCGGGTCGGGGTCGTAGAGGTCCTCGTCCCAGCCCCGGCCGACCGGGAAGCCGCTGGTGGCGTCGGTGCCGTCGGCCAGGAGCCGCCACAGGCGTTCGGGTGTGTCGGCGCCACCGGGCCAGCGGCCCGCCAGGGCGACGATGGCGACGGGGTCGTCGTCGGGGTCGGCGGGCGCGATTCCCCGCGGGGCCGGGTCGGGGCGCGCGCTCAGGTGGGTGGCGAGGGCCAGCGGGGTGGGGTGGTCGTAGACGAGGGTCGGCGGCAGGTCCGTGCCGTGGGCGCGCGACAGCCGGTCCGCGAACTCCACCGCGCCCAGGGAGTCGAGGCCGAGCGCCTTGAACGTCCGGTCCGGCTCGACGTCCTGCCCGGAGGGCAGCCCCAGGACTTCCGCAACAGTGGCGCGAATGTCGGCGAGAGGGTCGGTGGCGGGGCGCCGGGGCACGGACGGGGGCACGGGCCGAGGCGGCGGCGCAGGCAGCGCCGGGCTCGCGGCGGCAGGCGTGCCCGCGAAGTGGAACGGGCGGCGCTGGAAGGCGTACGTCGGCAGGGGTGCCCGGTCCCGCCGGGCCGGGCCGGTGCCGCCGGTCCAGTCCGGGTCCGTCCCGGCGACATGGAGTGCGGCGAACCCGGTGAGCAGGGCGCGGTGTTCGTCCCCGGCGCCGCGCAGCAGCGGGACCGCCGTCACGGGCCCGGTGGCGCGGGCGAGGGCGGTGAGGACGGAGCCGGGTCCCAGTTCCGCGTACTGGGTGACGCCCCGCGCGGCCAGCCGCAGCAGGGCGTCGTGGAAGCGGACCGGGCGGCGGAGGTGTTCGGCCCAGTGGTCGGGGGAGGCGAGGTCGGCGGGGGTGGCGGGCAGGCCGGTCCGGTCGGAGAGGACGGGGAGGGTCGGCGGGTGGAAGGCGAGGGTGGCCGCGACCCGGCGGAACGCGTCGACGGCGCTGTCCATGTGCGCTGAGTGGAAGGCGTGGCTGACCGTCAGCCGCCGGGTCCGGCGGCCGAGCCGGGCGAAGTGCGCGGCGAACTCCTCGGCCGCGTCCGCGTCCCCGGACACCACGAGCGAGCGCGGTCCGTTGACGGCGGCCAGGGACAGCCGTCCGGTGTGGTCCGCGAGCCGGGCCTCCGCCTCGTCGGCGGTGGCTTCGACGGCGATCATCGCCCCGTCGTCACGGGCCTCCTCCATCAGCCGGCCCCGGGCCTCGACGAGCGTGACGGCGTCGGGGAGGGAGAGGACCCCGGCGGCATGGGCGGCGGTGAGGCCGCCGATGGAGTGGCCGAGGACCGCGTCCGGGGCGGGCAGGTGCCGGGCGAGCAGCCGGTACAGGGCGGTGCCCAGCGCGAACAGTCCGGCCTGGGTGTAGCGGGTGCGGTCGAGGAGGGCGGCGTCCGGGGTACCGGGGGCGGCGAACAGCACGTCCCGGAGGGGCCGTTCGAGGTGGGGCGCGAACAGGTCGCAGATCTCGTCCAGCGCCACCGCGAACACGGGGGCCGTGGCGTAGAGCCCCTGTCCGGCGCCGGGCCGCTGACTGCCCTGGCCGGGGAAGAGGAAGGCGGTGGCGGGGCGTTCGGGCGACCGTACCGGCGCATGGCCCAGGACGGCCGACGGGGCGGGCGCGCCGCTCGCGAGGGCGTCCAGGGTGTCCAGCAGTTCCTCCCGGCCGGTGCCGAGGGCCACCGCGCGGTAGGGGAAGTGGGTGCGGGTGGTGGCGAGGGCGTGGCCGACGGCGGCGGCGGTGAGGCCGGGGCGGGCCCGGACATGGGCGGCGAGCCGCGCGGCCTGCGCCCGGAGGGCGGTGGGGGTGGTCGCGGAGAGGGGCCAGGGGGTGACGGCGACGGGACTGCCCGGGGTCTCCGCCCCGGGAACCCCGGCCTCCAGCGCCTCCGTCACAGGAGCCCCCGGAGCCCCCGGAGGCCGGGGCGCCCGGGACGGCGGTTCGGCCAGCACCACATGGCAATTGGTACCGCCCATGCCGAACGAACTGACCCCGGCGACGAGCCGTCGCCCGGGTCGGGGCCAGGGCTCGGTGACGCGCGGTACCCGCAGGCCGAGATGGGCGAGCGGGATACGGGGATGGGGGGTCTCATGGCCGAGGGTCGGCGGGAGGGCGCGGTGGCGCAGCGCGAGCACCGTCTTGAGGAGACCGGCGATCCCGGCCGCGCCCTCCAGATGGCCCACGGTGGCCTTCACCGACCCGACCACCAGCGGCCGTCCGTCCGGTCGGTCACCGCCGTGCGCCGCGCCGAGCGCCGCCGCCTCCACCGGGTCGCCCACGGGTGTGCCGGTGCCGTGCAGTTCGACGTACTGCACCTCGCCCGGGGTGACTCCGGCGTCGCGGATCGCCTCCTGGACGACCTCCCGCTGGGCGTCCGCGCTGGGGACGGTCAGCGCGTCGGTGGCGCCGTCGTTGTTGACGGCGCTGCCGAGGATCACGGCGTGCACCTGGTCGCCGTCGGCGAGCGCGGCGGTCAACGGCTTGAGCAGGACGAGACCGCCACCCTCACCGCGTACATAGCCGTCGGCGCGGGCGTCGAAGGGATGGCAGTGCCCCGTGGGGGAGAGTCCGCCGAAGCGGGCGGCGGCCGTGGTGCTGTCCGGGGCGAGGTTGAGCTGGACGCCGCCCGCCAGGGCGAGCGCGCAGTCGCCGGCGCGGACGGCCCGCAGCGCCAGGTGGAGGGAGACCAGGGCGGAGGACTGGGCGGTGTCGACGGTGAGGCTGGGGCCGCGCAGGCCGAGGGTGTAGGAGATCCGGTTGGCGAGCAGGCCCCGGTTGAGCCCGGTGAGGGTGTGGCGGGTGAGGGGGGCGGCGTCGGGCTGGTGGCGCAGCAGGGCGTAGTCGTGGGCCATGGCGCCGAGGTAGACGCCGACGCGGGTGCCCAAGAGGTCGGCGGGGACGATCCCGGCCTCTTCGAGGGTCTCCCAGGCGAGTTCGAGGGCGAGCCGCTGCTGCGGGTCCATCTCGGCGGCCTCGCGCGGGGCGATACCGAAGAAGTCGGCGTCGAAGTGGTCGACGTCGGGGAGGAAACCACCGGCATGTCCCCCGGACGGGAGGCGGTCCACGGGCGCGGGGCCGAGGGCGCTTCCCCCGCCGCGCAGCAGCTCCCAGAAGGCGTCCGGGTCGGGTGCGCCGGGCAGCCGGCAGGCCATTCCGATCACGGCGACAGGAATACTCATGCCTCGCGCCGACCCCTTTCCATGAAATACGGCCGGGAAGACATCCCGCCGAAGAAAACCGCCGCCGATATCCGTACAGGAACCGGATCTCACCTCCCCGGCGCCGATCCCCATTCTCGCCGCACGGAATTCGCCGGGCCCACCCCTACCCTCCCCCTAGAACCCCAACCCACCACGCCCACCTGCACATTCACCTCTCCCGACACCCCACTGAACTGCCCCTCCCCCACCCTCACCCCAGTCCGCCCGCATAGGGGTTTCGTCGCTCGATTCCCGCCGCCTAGCGTCGGTGACAAACACCACCAGGACGCCGGACACAGGGAGAAGAGCAGGCGATGGACGCATTGACGGAAGCGGTGGTGCGGGGCGCCTCCGCCGAGGAATTGGAACGGATCCCGGTTCCGGCGGATTTCGTCGCCGCCCATATCCGGCAGGAGGACGTCGGGATCTTCGACGGCGTGGCCGACGCCGACGTACGGCGGTCGCTGCGGGTGGGCCGGGTGCCGATGCCGGCGCTGGCGCCCGACGAGGTGCTGGTGGCGGTGATGGCCAGCTCCATCAACTACAACACCGTCTGGTCGGCGACGTTCAAGCCGGTGTCGACGTTCGGCGCGCTGAAGCGGTTCGCGCGCGGCGGGGGGTACGCGGCCCGGCACGACCAGCCGTTCCAGGTGGTCGGGTCGGACGCGGCCGGGGTGATCGTGCGGGTCGGGGCCGGGGTGCGGCGCTGGAGGACCGGCGACCATGTGGCGGTCAACGCGGCCGTGGTGGACGACCAGGACCCGGTGACCCAGCACGACGGGATGCTCGGCGTCGATCAGAAGGCGTGGGGCTATGAGACCAACTTCGGTGGCCTCGCCCACTACACCGTCGTCCGGGCCAGTCAGCTGCTGGCCAAGCCGGGCCATCTGACCTGGGAGGAGGCGGCGTGCGTACCGCTGTGCGGCGGGACCGCGTACCGGATGCTGGTCGGTGACCGGGGCGCTCGGATCAAGCAGGGCGACATCGTGCTGATCTGGGGCGCCACGGGCGGGCTCGGGGCGTTCGCGGTGCAGTTGGTGAAGAACGGCGGGGGCATCGCGGTCGGGGTGGTCAACTCGCCCGAGAAGGCGGAGCTGCTGAGGCGGCTCGGCTGCGATGTGGTGATCGACCGTACGGAGATCGGGATCGGCGGCCCGGTGGCGCCGGGCGCGGACACGGTGGCGGCGGCCAAGCGGCTGGGCCGGGTGATCCGGGCGGAGCTGGGCGAGGACCCGCATGTGGTGTTCGACCATGTCGGCCGGGCGACCTTCGGGATCTCCGTGATCGTGGCCCGGCGCGGCGGCACGGTCGTGACCTGCGGGTCGAGCACCGGCTATGAGCACTCCTTCGACAACCGCTACTTCTGGATGAACCTCAAGCGGATCGTGGGCAGTCACGGCATGAACCTCAACGAGGCCTCCGAGATGATGCGCCTGGTCGGGCGGGGCGCGGTGGCGCCCGTGCTGTCGGAGGTGTTCCCGCTGGCCGAGGTGGGCGAGGCGGCACGCCTGGTGCAGACCAACCGGCACACCGGCAAGGTCGGGGTGCTCGCGCTGGCCCCCTCCCCCGGTCTCGGCGTCACGGACCCGGGCACCCGGGCCGCGCTCGGCGAGGAGCGGCTGAGCCCGCTGCGCGTCCCGTCCCCCCGGCAGCCCGTGGCCGTGGGCTGACCACGGCGCCGGGACTCCCGGCGCCCGCCCGGCCATCGAGACCAGGCCCACGCGACCAGCCCACGCGACCGGCCCACGACCAGGACAGCGAGACCAGGACAGCGAGAAGAGGTACGCCCACCCATGACCGCCCCCACCACGTCCACCGCCCCGCGTACGGCCACGGCACTGCCCACACTCCCCGAGGTACTGCGGCTCCGCGCCCGCACCCGCCCCGACGACACCGCGTACGTCTTTCTGCGCAACGGCGAGGAGCCCGAGCGATCACTGACGTACCGCCAACTCGACGAGCGCGCGCGGGCGCTGGCCACCGGGCCCGAGATCGCGGCGGTACGGGCCGCCGGGAAGTCCACCACCGGCGCCGCCCCGGCGGCCGTACTGCTGTATCCGTCCGGTCTCGACTTCGTGGCCGCGCTGCTCGGCTGCATGTACGCGGGCGTGGCCGGTGCCCCCGTCCAGGTGCCGTCCCGGGCCCGGGGCCTGACCCGGCTGCGTCGGATCGCCGACGACGCCGGGACGACGACCGTGCTGACCACGTCCGCCGTCCAGCGTGATCTGGAGGAGCGGTTCGGCGACTCCGAGCAGCTCACCGGACTCACCCTGGTCGCCACCGACGTACCGGGAGCCGCACCGCCCAAGGAACCGGCCGCTCCGCCCGCCGCCCACGACATCGCCCTGCTCCAGTACACCTCGGGCTCCACCGGCGACCCGAAGGGCGTCAGGGTCACACACGCCAACTTCCGGGCGAACGTGGCGGAGACCGATCTGCTGTGGCCGTGCCGCCCGGACAGCGCGGTGGTGAACTGGCTGCCGCTCTTCCACGACATGGGCATGTTGTTCGGGGTGGTGCTGCCGCTGTGGGCGGGGATTCCGGCGTATCTGATGAGCCCGGAGGCGTTCATCCGGCGGCCGGGCCGCTGGCTGGAGGCGATCTCCCGGTTCCGGGGCAGTCACACGGCCGCGCCGAGCTTCGCGTACGAGCTGTGCGTCCGGGACGCGGCGGAGAGCGGTGTCCGGGACGGTCTCGACCTGTCCTCGCTGCGGGTGGCGGCGAACGGGGCCGAGCCGGTGCGCTGGGGCGCGGTCCGGGCGTTCACCCGGACGTTCGCCGCCGCCGGGTTCCGCGCCGAGGCCATGTGCCCCGGCTACGGCCTGGCGGAGAACACCCTGAAGGCCACCGGCAGCCGTGAGGACCGCCCGCCCACACTGCTCCGCCTCGACGCGGAGTCCCTGCGCACGGGCCGGGCCCACCCGGTCGACGACGCACCCGCCGGTCCGGACCCGTCGGTCGTGGACCCGTCCGTCGTGGACGCGGTCGGCTGCGGTACGACGGTGGGGGCGACGACGGTCCGCGTCGCGGACCCCGGCACGGGCACCGCGCTGCCCGAGGACACGGTGGGCGAGATCTGGGTCTCGGGTCCATGCGTCGCGGACGGCTACCACGGTCGCGGCGCGGAGAGCGCGGCCACCTTCCGGGCCCGGCTGACCGGCGCGGAGCACGAGGGCGACTGGCTGCGCACCGGGGACCTGGGCTTCCTGCACGACGGGGAGTTGTTCGTCACCGGCCGCCTCAAGGACGTCATCATCCGCAAGGGCCGCAACTTCTTCCCGCAGGACATCGAGGCGTCGGCGGAGCACGCCGACCCGGCGCTGCGGCCGAACTGCGCCGCGGCCTTCTCGGTGGACGACGGCAGCGCCGAACTCCTCGTCCTGGTGGTCGAGGCCGACGGCCGCGCCCTGCGCGACGGGGGCGCGGAAGGACTGCGCGCCCGGGTGCGGCGGGCCGTACGGGAGGGCCAGCGGCTGGAGCCGGACACGGTCGTCGTGGTGCGGAGAGGTGCGCTGCCGAAGACCTCCAGCGGCAAGGTGCAGCGCCGGGAGACCCGGCGGCGGTACACCGAGGGCGAGTTCGCGGCGGCGTCGGCGGCCGGACGGTGACCGGCGAGGCGCGCGGAAGGCTGGGCGCCGGTCCGGCGCGCCCCGGCGCCCGGATTCTCGGCGTCGGCGCCTACCGGCCCTCCCGGGTGGTGTCCAACGACGAGGTGGCCGGGCCGATCGACTCCAGCGACGACTGGATCCGGCGCCGGTCGGGCATCGTGACGCGGCGGTTCGCGGCGCCGGACGACACGGTGGTGGAGATGGCGGCGAGCGCCTCGCTGAAGGCGCTGGCGCAGTCCGGTGTGGCGCCCGGGGCGGTGGACGCGGTGCTGCTGGCGTCGATGTCCGTGCTGGAGCAGTCGCCCCCGGCGGCGCCCCGGCTCGCCCACCGGATCGGCGCGTCGGCGGCCGGTGCCGTCGATGTCGGCGCGGCCTGCGCGGGCTTCGTGCACGCGCTGGCGACGGCGGACTCGCTGATCCGCGCGGGCAACGCCCGGTATGTGGTGGTGGCGGGGGCGGAGCGGATGACGGACATCGTGGACCCGGCGGACCGGGGGACGGCGTTCCTGTTCGGGGACGGTGCCGGAGCGGTGGTGGTGGGCCCGGCCGCCGCACCGGGCATCGGTCCGGTGGTGTGGGGGGCGGACGGGGCGCGGCACACGGCGATCGCCCACTCGGCCCCCTGGCAGGCGCCCGGTGTCCCCCGCCCGACGCTGCGCATGGACGGCCCGGCGGTGTTCCGGTGGGCGGTGGAGACCGTGCCGAGGGCGGGACGCGCCGCGCTGTCGGCGGCCGGGGTCGCCCCGGACGACCTCGCGGCGTTCGTCCCGCACCAGGCGAATCTGCGGATCATCGACGCGGCGGCGGCCCGGCTGGGCCTGCCGGACCATGTCGTCGTGGCCCGTGACGTGGTCCGTACGGCGAACACCTCGGCGGCGTCCATCCCGCTGGCGATGGAGGAGCTGCTCGCCCGGGGCGCGGTGCCCAGCCGGGGGCTGGCCCTGCTGGTGGGCTTCGGCGCGGGCCTCTCGCACGCCGCGCAGGTGGTGGCGCTACCGTGACGGCCCACCGCACCGGCCCAGCCGTCAAACACCACGCAGGTGATGGCACCGCCATGACAGCCCGATCCTCAACGCCACGCAGGTGATGGCACGGCCATCACAGCCCCCCGCACCCACCCGCCCATCAACCCCGCACCGCCATGACGCCCACCGCACCCACCCGCCCGTCACTCAGTCCAGCCAGGCCCTGGTGACGGCCTGCACCGCGGAGCCGTCGAGGTCGGCGAGTTTGAGCGCGGCGAGCGACCGCGCGGCGTCGGAGGTCTGCACCCGGAACGGAGGCCGTTCGGCGCCGAGCACGTCCACCACGACGGCCGCCGCGTCCGCCGCGCTCTGCGCCTGCTCGAAGAGCTGGGCGGTGGCGCCCAGGTAGGAGTGGAACGCCGCCTCGTAGGGACCGGCCCGCTCGATGAGCGCGGGCACGGACGGGGCGAGCCGGGTCACGAACTCGCTGGCCACCGGGCCCGGTTCGACGACGGTGACGGTCACGCCGGTGCGCGCGGCGACCGGCGCCAGTGACTCCAGGAACCCTTCCAGGGCGAACTTGGCGGCGCAGTACGCCTCGTTGAAGGGCTGCCCGATCAGCCCGCCGAGGCTGGACACCGCGATCAGCCGCCCGCCGGTCGCCCGCAGGTGTGGCAGCGCGGCCCGGGTCACCTCCACCACACCGAGGAAGTTGGTCTCCAGTACGGCGCGGAAGGCGTCCACGCCGATCTGCTCGACGGTGCCGAGCCGCCCGACCCCGGCGTTGTTGACGACCGCGTCGAGCCGACCGTATGTGTCGACGGTCTCCTTGACGGCGGCGGCGACGGACTCCGGTTCGGTGACGTCCAGCCGGACGGTCCGCAGCCGCCCGCTCACCCCGGCGGCGTCGGCGGCGGCCCGCAGGGCATCACCGCGCGCCGGGTCCCGGAGTCCGGCGACGACCTGGTACCCGGCGACGGCGGCCCCGACGGCGGTGGCCAGACCGATCCCGGAGGAGGTGCCGGTGACAAGGACAGGGGTGAGGTCGTCGGTGCGGGGGCCGGTCATGGGATCTCCTGCGGTGGGCGGGGCGTGTGGACGGCACGCTGCCACCGCCCGGGGAAGCGGCCAACCCCTAGATCCCGGCGCCCCTCCCCAGCTTCCCCCCGTGTTCCCGCCGGGCCCTTGACAGGGAACAGGTCGAGCGCCAAGTGACCGTGATTGCTTATCAGTTGGTGTTAGCTTGCGGCCATGAGACCGGTCTTTGACATCATCGCGCTGCGCAGTCTCGTGGCGGTGGCGGACGAGGGCGGATTCCGCCGGGCGGCCGAGTCCCTGACCCTGAGCCAGTCCGCGGTGAGCCAGCATGTGCGGCGGCTGGAGAAAACCCTGGGCCGTCCGGTGGTGGAGCGCAGCGGACGCGCCACCCGGTTCACCCCGGCGGGCCGGCTGCTGCTGGACGAGGCGCGCGGCATCCTCGCGGCGCACGACGAGGCGGCCCGGCGGCTGCTCGGCGCCGAACCCACGACCGTGGTGATCGGCTCGGCGGAGCATGTGGCCGACCAGATCCTGCCCCGTGTCACCGAGGCGGTGCAGCGCACGCTGCCGAGCTGTCAGGTCCGGTTCCGTATCGACCGCTCGGCCCGGCTGGTGGCGGCCGTCGACCGCCGGTCGGTGGATGTGGCGGTGTATGTCACGGAGGCGGTCGCCGTGGACGGTACGCCGGTCGGCGGGCTGCCGCTGAAGTGGTACGCGGCGCCCGGCTGGAGTCCGCCGCCCGCTCCGGCGCCGGTGCCGCTGGCCGCGATCGAGGAGCCCTGCGCGGTCCGCCGCCAGGCCCTGGACGTGCTGTCGGCGCACGCCATCCCGGCGTCGGTGATCTGCGAGGCGGGCTATCTGACCGGGGTGCTGGAGGCGACCCGGGCCGGACTCGGGGTGGCGCTGCTGGCGGCGACCGCCCGCGGCTACGACGGTCTGGTGGAGTACCCCGCGCTGCCGCGCTCCCCCGCGATCCGGATGAGCGCGCACGCCCGGCCGGGCGCGGCCCCCGCGATGGTGCGGGACGTGGTGGACACCGTCCGCGCGCTGCTGACCCGTATGGACGCCCCGCTCCCGCCCCCGGCGGACGACCTCACGGACGCCCAGTGGGCGGCGGTCGAACCGCTGCTCCCGGTCGGCGAGCGGGGCCCGTACCCCGGGGGCCTGCGGGCCCAGTTCGACGGTGTGCTGTGGCGGTTCCGCACGAACAGCCCCTGGCGCACCCTGCCGTCCCGCTACGGCGCCTGGCAGACGGTCCATCACCGCTTCCGCCAGTGGGCGGAGGTGGCCACCTTCACCCGTCTGCTGGCCTCCCCGCCCCCACCCGGCACCCCCCACTGGCCGACGTCCCTGCACCGGGCGGCGGCGGAGGAACGCGTGTTACGGACCCGGCGCACCGCACGCCGGATCGACGGCCCGACCGGAGCCTGACACCGGACGGGACGAAAGGCCGTACGGCGAGGGAGCGCGGGATGTTTGACTGGTCCCCATGTCTTCCTCCCTGGGTGTGTCCCGTCCCGACCAGGCCGCCTACATGCTGCGGGCCGCCGAGCGTGACGCCGGGCGCGCGTACAAGGCGCGGTTGCTCGAACTGCTGGACGTCCGTGCCGGGCACACCGTGCTCGACGTGGGGTGCGGGCCCGGTACGGATCTGCCCGCACTGGCCGGACGGGCGGGCGCGGACGGCACGGTGATCGCTGTCGACCGGGACCCGGTCATGCTGGCCCGTGCGCGGGAGCGGACGGCGGACCTGGCCGGGGTGGAGTTCCGCGAGGGCGACGCGCACGCCCTGCCCGTGGCGTCCGGCGTGGTGGACCGGGCGCGGACCGACCGGATGCTGATGCATGTGGCGGACCCGGCGGAGGTGCTGGCCGAGTTGTACCGGGTGACCCGGCCGGGGGCGCGGATCGCGCTGGCCGAACCCGACTGGGACACGCTCGTGGTGGACTCCGGCGATCTGGAGACCAGCCGCGCGTTCACCCGGTACACGGCGTCGGTGGCGGTGCGGAACGCCACGATCGGGCGGGCGCTGCCCCGGCTGGCGCGGGGCGCCGGGTTCCAGGTGGAGACCGTGTTCGCCGAGACCCCGCACTTCACGGATGTGGCGGAGGCCGACTACGCGTTGGGGCTCGGGCGGAACATGGAGCGGGCGATCGACGAGGGGCGGGTGGCGCGGGAGCGGGGGCGCCGGTGGTTCGAGGGGCTCTTCCAGGGGCCGTTCTTCGCGTCGTTCACGCTGGTGGCGGTGGTGTGCACCCACCCGGGCGGACCCGGACCCGCGATGACCCCGGAGGCCGCGGCCCGATGACGGGCCCTCACCCGCAACCGCCCTCCACCGACGGCGACGTCGAGCGGCTCGCCGCCCGTGCCCGTGCGCTGGCCGAGGGCGCGCCCCGTACCGTCATCGGTCTGGTCGGGCCGCCCGGCGCGGGCAAGAGCACGCTGACCGAGGCGCTGGTGGGCGCGCTGGGCCCGGACACCGCCGTCCTGGTGCCGATGGACGGCTTCCACCTCAGCAACGCGGTGCTGGAGTCGCTCGGCCGCCGGGACCGCAAGGGCGCACCGGACACCTTCGACGCCGCCGGGTACGCGGCCCTGCTGCGGCGGCTGCGCGCACCCGGCCCGGATGTGGTGTACGCGCCGTCCTTCCGCCGCGATCTGGAGGAACCGATCGCCGCCGGGGTCGCCGTGCCGCCGACCGTCCCCCTCGTTTTCACCGAGGGCAACTATCTGCTGCTCGACACCCCTCCCTGGCACCAGGTGCGCCCCCTGCTGGACGCGGCCTGGTACCTCCAGCTGGACGACGGGGTCCGGCTGGCGCGGCTGATCCGGCGTCATATCGCGTTCGGCAAGTCCCCGTCCGCCGCCCGCGCCTGGGCCGAGGGCAGCGACCAGCGCAACGCCGCAGCGGTCACCGCCACGGCCCACCGCGCGGACCTGGTCGTACAGCTGTGACCGGGCGTCAGCGCTAGGGCAGGGACAGGTCGATGGCGCGGTCGAGGGCGTCCGGGCGCAGCACGCGCAGGATGCCTTCCAGCAGGTAGTAGTCGGCGTAGGGCAGGGAGATCTCGACGCCGTCCTCGGCGGGGCGGTTGCGGGTGCAGCGGGCGACCACCGCGTCCGCGCGGGCCGATCTGCGGGTCAGACAGGTCTCGGCGAGCGCGGTGAGGATCCGCAGCGCGGTCTGCCGGTAGGCGTCCCGGCCGGTCGCGGCGGCCAGGTCGAGCAGCCCGCACGCCATGACCGCCCCGGCGGAGGCGTCCTTGATGTCGTACGGCTGCTGGGGCGCGAGGTAGTCCCAGACGGGGACGTGGTCGGCGCCCAGCGCGCCGGTGGCGTAGTCGGCGAGGCGGCGGGCCGTGGTGAGGAACTGGGGGTCGCCGGTGCGCCGGTAGAGGGTGGTGAACCCGTACAGGCCCCATGCCTGGCCGCGTGACCAGCAGGAGGTGGGGCTGTAGCCCTGGACTGTCTGGGGGCCGATGGGGGCGCCGGTGTCGGGGTTGAAGTCATAGACGTGCGGGGTGGAGCCGTCGGGGCGCGGGAACACCCGCTGGGTCGTTTTCGCGTGCTCGACGGCGATGTCCAGGTAGGCGCGGTCACCGGTCTGTCCGGTGGCGAAGGCGAGCAGGTCGAGGTTCATCATCGTGTCGATGATCACCCGGCCCGCGTTGTGCGGATCGTCCAGGCCGCCCCAGGCGCGCAGGAACCGGCCGCGCGGGTTGTAGCGCCGGATCAGGGTGTCGGCGGCGCGCAGGGCGCCGGTGCGCCAGGCCGGGTCGCCGGTCAGCCGCCAGGCGGTGACCCAGGACGGGGTGAAGAGGAAGCCCAGGTCGTGGGTGGTGGTGTCGTGCTGGCGCGGGGCGAGGCGGCGGGCGGCGTCGACGGCGAGGTCCCGGAAGCGGGTGTCGCCGCTGTGGAGGTGGGCCATCCAGAGGGTGCCGGGCCAGAAGCCGCCGACCCAGTCGCCGTTCTGCGAGTAGACCCACTTCTCGAACCGGGTGCCGACGGGGAAGGCGCTCACCCCCGGTGCGACGGCCCGCAGTTTCTGCACCGCGTAGTCGGCGGCGGAGCGCAGGACGGCGAGTTGGGCGGCCCCGGCCCGTGCGGGGGCCGGGGCCTGCTCACCGGTCTCCGCGGCGACGGCGGGGACCGGTAAGGCGGTGGCCGCCGTGGTGGCGGCCGTGACCGAGAGAACCGTGCGTCGGGGGATGCTCATGGGTGTCCTCCCACAGGGCGGGGCCACGGAGACGTCGAGCGAGTTTGACATGCCCACCGCCACCATGGACACCCATGTGCGCGATGTTCAACTATGTGAACAGCACGGTCCGTTCAGAGCATCGCAAGACCCGGGTCGTGGAGCACCGCGGCGATGTCGGCGAGCAGCTGAGAGCCCTGCCGGCCGTCGATCAGCCGATGGTCGAAGGACAGCGCGAGCTGGGTCACCCAGCGCGGCTCGATCCGCTCCGCGCCCGACGCGTCGGTCACCACCCACGGGGCCCGGCGGATGGCGCCCAGGGCGAGGATGGCCGCCTCCCCCGGGTTGATGATCGGCGTTCCGGTGTCCACCCCGAACACCCCCACGTTGGTGAGAGTGATCGTGCCGCCCGTCATCGACTGCGGGCTGGTCCGCCCCGACCTGGCCGTCTCCGTCAGCTCGGCCAGCGCCTGGGCCAGTTCGCGCAGCGACATCCGGTCGGCGTGCTTGATGGTGGGCACGATCAGCCCCCGGTCCGTCGCCGCGGCGATCCCCAGATGCACATCGTGCTTGAGGACGATCTCCTGCGCCGCCTCGTCCCAGCTCGCGTTGGCGTCCGGCGTGCCGCCCAGCGCCAGCAGCAGCGCCCGCGCCACGAACAGCAGCGGGGTGACCCGCAGGGCCCGGAACTCCCGGCGGGCGGCGACCGTCTCGCGCAGCCGCATGGTCGCCGACACGTCCACGGTGATGAACTCGGTGACATGCGGCGCGGTGAACGCGGAGGCGACCATCGCGGCGGCGGTGTGCTTGCGCACCCCCCGGATCGGGACCCGGGTCTCCCGGGTCCTCGCGGGGGCCCCGCCCTCCGCCGGGACGGGGGACGGCTCCGCGGCGGCCCGGCGTACGTCGTCGCGGGTGACCGTGGCGCCGGGCCCGGTCGCGGTGACCGTGGCGAGGTCCACGCCCAGGTCCTTGGCGAGCTTGCGGACCGGGGGCTTGGCGGCGGCCCGCCCGGTCGGCACGGCGGCGGACACGGACCCCTGGGGCGTGGTGGCCGACCCGGTCGGCACGGCGGCCGACGGCGGCCCCGGGGGCGTGGCGCCGCGCCGCCGTCGCCGCCCGCCGCTCCCCTCGCGCGGCCCGTAGCCCACGAGCAGGGGCTCCCCGTCGCTGTCGGCGCCGCCACCGCCGACCGGCGCGGCGGCCGGGGAGACGAGGGTGACGAGCGGCTGCCCGACCGGGAGGGTCTCGCCCTCGGCGGCGTGCAGGACGGCGACCACCCCCGCGTAGGGGGACGGCAGTTCCACCGCCGCCTTGGCGGTCTCGATCTCCACGAGGGTCTGGTTGACCTCGACGGTGTCACCGACCCGCACGGACCACTGGAGGATGTCGGCCTCGGTGAGTCCTTCGCCGACGTCGGGCAGCAGGAAGACATGCTCGTCCATGGTGACCGGCCCCCTTTCTAGTAGCTCAGGCTGTGGTCGAGGGCGTCGAGGATCCGGTCGACCCCCGGGAGCCAGTCGGCCTCCAGCCGACTGGGCGGGTACGGCGTGTCGTAGCCGGTGATCCGCAGCACCGGCGCCTCCAGGTGATGGAACTCCTCCTGCTGGAGCCGGGCGGCGAGTTCGGCGCCGAAGCCGTGCGACAGCGACGCCTCATGGGTGACCAGCGCCCGCCCGGTACGGTGCACCGACTCCCGTACGGTCGTCATGTCCAGCGGCGACAGACTGCGCAGGTCGACCACCTCCACGCTGTGGCCCTCCTCGGCGGCGACCCCGGCGGCCTCCAGCGCCAGGGCGACCGTCGGGCCGTAGGCGAGGAGGGTGGCGTCGGTGCCGGGCCGGACGATCTGCGCCCGCTCCAGCGGCGGCGGGGTGCCGTCGATGACCTCGCCCTTGCCCCAGTAGTGCCGTTTGGGTTCCAGGAAGACCACCGGGTCGTCGTCCGCGATGGACTGACGGAGCATGTCGTACGCGTTCTGCGGGGTGGAGCAGGTGACCACCTTCAGGCCCGCCGTGTGCGCGAAGTACACCTCGGGGGACTCGGAGTGGTGCTCGATGGAGCCGATGCCGCCGCCGTAGGGGATACGGATCGTGACCGGCAGGGTGATCAGGCCGCCCGAGCGGTGCCGGAGCTTGGCGAGCTGGCTGACGATCTGGTTGACGGCCGGGTACACGAACCCGTCGAACTGGATCTCGCACACCGGTCGGTAGCCGCGCATCGCGAGGCCGATGGCGGTACCGACGATGCCCGCCTCACCGAGCGGCGAGTCGACCACCCGCTGTTCGCCGAAGTCCTTCTGGAGTCCGTCCGTCACCCGGAACACCCCGCCGAGCCGTCCGATGTCCTCCCCGATCAGCAGCGTCTTGGGGTCGCCGTCCAGGGCCGCGCGCAGCCCGTTGTTGAGGGCCTTGACCATGGAGATCCTCATCGGACGGCTCCGCTCTCCTGGCCACCGGCCACGGAGTCGAGGTGGTCGGCGAGCTGGCGCCGCAGTTCGTCGGTGAGGGTGGCGTGGGTGTGGGTGAAGGGCGTCGACGGGTCCGGCGCGGGCAGTTCACGGCACCCGGCCCGCAGGTGCTCGGCCAACGACCGCTCCTGGTGCTCGACATCGGCGAAGAACGCGTCGTCGGCCAGGCCGTTCGCGGTCAGATGGCGGCGCAGCCGGTCCAGCGGGTCCTTGGCGGCCCACTCCTCGTCCTCGCTGGACGGCCGGTAGCGGGTGGCGTCGTCGGCGGTGGTGTGCGCGTTGACCCGGTAGGTGACGGCCTCGACGAGGGTGGGTCCGCCACCGGAGCGGGCCCGGTCGAGGGCCTCGGTGGTGGCGGCGAGACAGGCCAGTACGTCGTTGCCGTCCACCGCGATGCCCGGGAAGCCGAAACCGGAGGCGCGCTGGGCGACCGGCACCCGGCTCTGCACCCGGAACGGCGCGGAGATCGCCCACTGGTTGTTCTGACAGAAGAACACCACGGGCAACTGCTGGGCGGCGGCCCACAGGAACGCCTCGTTGGTCTCGCCCTCGCTGAGCGCACCGTCGCCGAGGAACACCAGCACGGCACTGTCGCGGCTGTCGTCACCGGTCGCCACGGCCCCGTCCCGGACCAGGCCCATCGCATAGCCGACGGCGTGCAGGGTCTGCGCGCCGATGACCAGTGTGTAGAGCTGGAAGCGCCGTTCGAAGGGGTCCCAGCCGCCCAGCGTGGTGCCCCGGAAGAGCCCGAGCAGGGCGACCGGGTCCAGTCCCCGGCAGCGGGCCACCCCGTGCTCCCGGTACGTCGGGAAGACCATGTCCTGGTCCCGGAACGCGTGCGCGGCACCCACCTGGGCCGCCTCCTGACCGCGCAGGGACGGCCACATGGCCAGCTCGCCCTGCCGCTGGAGCGCGATGGCCTCCGCGTCCAGCCGCCGGGCCAGGGCCATGTCCCGGTACAGGGCGGGCAGATCCGCCCCGGTGGGCGGCGCGAGCCGCCCGTCGGGTTCCAGCACCCCCTCGGGCGACAGGAATTGGATCGGTCCGTCCACCACCGTGGCGGCTGCGGCGGACTTGGCTGACTCTCGTGGCATCGCGGCTCTCTTCTCGGCTACGGCGGGATGGACGGCGCCGGCCGACCGGAACCGGCAGGACAGGGCCGGGTGATCGACCGGCGCCGGGCCGGGGGCACGGGGTGGGGGGCCTGTGACGCGGCCGGCCGGTCCCCTCCGGGCAGTCGCCCTCGGGTCCCCGTGGACGACCACAGTCGGCATCCGCTCCGACAGGCCGCAATTAAGCTGCACGGAAATTGACACGGACGCAAAGAACAGGACGCCGGACCGCGCTTCCGCGCAGGAAATCCGCGCATCCTGGACCCTGCGCGATCCGCGTGCCCGTCCCACGACCCCAAGGCGGCCCCCATGCCCGGTACCGAACACGTCGACAGCGTCGACAGCATGATCATCGACCTGCTGGTGCAGGACGGGCGGCGCACGGTCACCGAGATCGCCGACCACGTCAGCCTCTCCCCGTCGGCCGTGAAGCGGCGGATCGACCGGCTGGAGCGGGTCGGCGTCATCGCGGGCTACACGGTGATCCTCGACCACGACAAGCTCGGCTCCGGCTTCGAGGCGTTCGTGGAGCTGCGCTTCGCGGGGGACGTCGAGGTCGAGCTGATCACCATGGCCGCGACCAGCGTCCCCGAGGTGCTGGAGGTGTTCACGGTCGCGGGCGACCCCGACGCGCTGGTACGGGTGCGGGTGTCGGGCGTCCTGCATCTGCGCGAGGTCATCGACCGGCTGCGCCGGGCGGGTCCGGTGATCGGGACGAAGACACTGATGGTGCTGGGGGCGTGGCGCCGGGACGGCTGAGCGGACGGCGACCCGCTGGTCCGGCGGCCGGTTCCCCACCCACCCGGAAGTTTGCCCAGTAGGCACATCGATTTGCCTCCTGGGTTGACTTCCGCCGCCCGTCCGGCGCACGCTGAACGTGTTCCGTCCGCAGGCGGTACCCCGAGACAGGGAGGCATGAGCACATGTCCGTGTCGACGCACGGCCCCGACGCCCAGGATCTGGACGACATCGGCGAGCTGGACATACCCCGGCTGGCCGACGCGAAGGACTCCGTGGCGGCCGAGCGGCAGCACCGCAAGACACAACTCGCCCTCGCCTTCCGGATCTTCGCCCGCTACGGCTTCGACGAGGGCATCGCGGGCCACATCACCGCCCGCGACCCGGAGTTCCCGGACCGCTTCTGGGTCAACCCGTACGCCGTGCACTTCTCCCGGATCAAGGTGAGCGATCTGCTGCTCATCGACGAGGAGGGGCGGGTCGTGGAGGGCGAGCGGCGGACCAACAAGGCCGCGTTCTGGATCCACTCCTCGATCCACCGGGCGCGGCCGGACGTCACCGCCGTCTGCCATGCCCACACCCTCCACGGGCGGGCGTTCGCCGCGCTCGACAAGCTCCTCGACCCGATCGTCCAGGAGTCCTGCGCCTTCGCGGGCGACCATGTGCTGTTCGACGAGTACAAGGGGCTGGTGCTGGAGCGGGCGGAAGGCGAGCGGATCGCCGAACGCCTCGGGGGCGCCCGCGCGGCGATCCTGCGCCACCACGGGCTGCTGACCGTGGGGCGGTCCGTCGAGGAGGCCGCCTGGTGGTTCATCACCATGGAGCGCGCGGCCCAGATGCAACTGCTGGCCGACGCGGCGGGCACGCCCCGGATCATGAGCGACGAGGAAGTACGGCTCGCGCACCGCCAGTTCAGCAACGCCAATATGGCCCGGCACAACTTCGCGCTGCTGGCGGACCTGGTGACGGAGGAGGAACCGGACGTCCTGAAGTGACGCCGGTCCTGACGCGGCGCGCCCGTCCCGACGTGGCGCCCGTCCCGACGTGGCGCCCGTCCCGACGTGGCGCCGGTCCCCACGTGGCGCCCGTCCTTACGTGACGCCGCCGCCATGAGTCCGGCCGCCCCCGCCCAGCCCTATGTACCGCCCTCGCCGCAGACGGAGACACCATGTCCATCCAGCGCCTGAACCCCGCCGCCCTCGCTCCCCCGGTCCAGGGCCTCTACAGCCATGCGGCGACCGGCCGGGGCCGTCTGGTCGCCATCGCCGGGCAGATCGCGCTCGACGCGGACGGCGGGCTGGTCGGTCCCGGCGACCACGCGGCCCAGGCCGAGCAGGCGTTCCGCAACTTCCGGGCCGCCCTGGAGGCCGCGGGCGCCGCCCCGGAGCATCTGCTCAAGAACACCATCCATGTGGTGGGCCACAGGCCGGAGTTGATCGGTCCCGTCTTCGCCGCGGGGGCACGGGCCTTCGACGGGGTGTGGCCGGTGTCGGCGAGTACGTTCCTGGGCGTGGAGAGCCTCGGAATGCCGGAGTGGCTGATCGAGGTCGACGGCTTCGCCGTGGTCCCGGACTGAGCGAGGACCCGGCGATCCCGGGCGACCGGGCGCCGGACCCGGTCAGTGACCGGACGGCCGCCCCGTGGCCAGCGGAGCCAGTCGGCCGGTCCGGCGCCGGGCGGTGCGGGAGTGGCCGTCCGGGCTCCCGGAGCCGGTGGCCGGGGGGCGCGGTCGGGCGCCGGACGGCAGCGCCGCTTCGAGATAGCCGCGGATCGTGTCACGGCTGCGGGTCAGCGAGGCGATCTGGTGGTCCATCTCGGCGAGTTCGTTCGCCAGGCGTCCCGCCAGTTCGGGGCTCGGTACCGGGGTCAGCTCCGGTCCGGCGCCTTCGAAGCAGGGGATGATGACCTTGATGACCCGGGTGGACAGTCCGGCGTCGAGGAGGGTGCGGATCTGGGCGACGCGCTCGATGGCGCACTCGTCGTACTCCCGGTACCCGTTGGACAGCCGGGCCGACATCAACATGCCCTGTGCCTCGTAGTAGCGCAGGGTCCGGGTGGACGTTCCGCTGCGCCGGGCCAGTTCGCCCACCCTCATCTGCCGCACATCCTTCGCCGTCGGATCACTCGTCATGCGCCACGCCCGTACCGGGCCGGGGAGCGGCCGTCGCCCCCCGAACACCCTAACCACACAGTCAGTTCCGGCCGGACGGCACCTCGCTGCGCGCGGCGTCCACGATGACGTCGGCGACCTCCTTCGGCCGGGACACCATCGGCAGATGAGAGGTCTTCAGCTCCACGGTGTGCGAGCCCGCCCGTTCGGCCTCGAAGCGCATCACGGCGGGGGCGAGCGCCCGGTCCTGGGTCGCCACGATCGCCCAGGACGGGATGGTCTTCCACGCGGCGGAGGTCGCCTTGTCGTCGAAGGCGTCCTCACTGAACGGGCGCTGGGTGGCGGCCATCAGGGACGTGGTCCTTCTGGGCAGGTCCGCGCCGAAGACCTCGTGGTACTGGTCGGGGTCCAGGTAGAAGTCGTAGCCGGTGCCGCCGTCGGCGGTCCGGAACGGCACCCGGTTCATGGCGGGTTCCAGGATGGCGCCGGGGAACTTCCCGGTCAGTTCGCTGATCACCTCGCCCTTCTCCGGCATGAGGGCCGCGACATAGACCAGCGCCTCGACATCCGGGTCGCCGGTGGCCGCCTCGCTGATGACCGCGCCGCCGTAGGAGTGGCCGACGAGGACGACGGGGCCGTCGATCTGGTCCAGGACGCTGGTCACGGCCGCCGTGTCCACCGGGAGCCCGCGCAGCGGATTGGCGGCGGCCACGACCGGATAGCCCTGGCGCTGGAGGCGTTCGACGACCCCGTTCCAGTAGGAGGAGTCGGCGAAGGCGCCATGCACCAGGACGACGGTGGGCTTGGCGGCCCCGTGTCCGCCGCCCGCACCCGGGGACGCCTGCGGACTGCCCGACGCCGCCACCGGGGTGACGAGCAGCACGCCGACGGCGAGTGCGGCGACCCCCTGGACCCGGCCCGCCCCGAACCGCCGGTACCTCTCGTTGACGACCATCTCTGCGCACTCCTCCACTGACGTGCCGCCCGCTGGAGCCGGCGGCTGGTTCGGCCGCGCCATGAGCGCCCCGCGAGGGGACGCCGGTGAGCGCGACCGTCGCCGACGCTAAACGCTGACGCCGGTGTCAACGTCAAACTCCGCAGGTCAGGAGGGAGGAGCACGGTCTGAGATGGTTTGCCAGTTCGGCAAGAAGTGTTGCCTGGGGGACGTGTATGTTACGGGCATGGCGCACGAGAACGAGGTGGACACCTGGGTCGGTCACCGGCTGCGGGATCTGCGCGGTGAGCGGGGCATCACCCTGATGACGCTCTCCGAGCAGACCGGTATCTCCGTGACCCATCTGTCCCGGCTGGAGAAGGGGACCCGGCAGCCGTCGATCGGGAGTCTGCTCCAGATCGCCCGGGTGTACGGGCTGTCGGTCAGCGAGCTGATCCAGGAACAGGAGCTGGAGGACCACCATCTCGTCCGCGCCGCGGACGCGCGGTCGCACCCCGGGCAGGACGGGCACTACACCGTGCTCAGCGGGCCGGGTTCGACGATCGCGGTGATCCGGGTCGAGGTGGAGCCCGGCAAGTCCATCAAGGACGCCCGGCACGCGGGCGAGGAGTGGCTGCATGTCGAGTCGGGGGACGTGGTCTTCCGGCTGTCCGGCACGGACATCGCGCTGGGCGCCGGGGACTCCGTCCACTTCGACTCGTCCAAGGTGCACCGGCTGACCAACAAGGGCGACCGTCCGGCGACGGTGCTGGTCGTCTCGACGGCGGCGACCACACCGATGCACCATCCGGTGCCCGCCGCGAAGACCCGCCGCTGACCGCCGCCGACCACTGCCGACCACTGCCGACCACTGCGACCGCTGCCGACCGCCGCGCGCGAGCCGCTCAGGCCAGCCCGAGGAGTTCGCGGGCCAGCACGCCGGGCGCGATGAGCACTTCGGCGTGGCCGACCCCGGTCAGGGTCACCAGGTCGAAGCCCCGCTCGGCCGCGTCGGCGGCGGTCCCGTCGAAGAACCGCTGTGCCGCACAGTGGATGTATGTCACGGGGGTGCGCGCCAGCACCTCGTCGGCGCCCGCGAGCAGCGGCTCGGCGTGGGTGTGCCGGGGCATCGGCGCGAGATGGCGTTCCAGCCACGCAGCCCCGTCCTCGTCGGCGCCGAGTGCGCGCGGGTCCAGCGGGGCGACCTGCCAGTCGGGGCCGCCCTCGGGGGCCACGAACGCGTCCTGGAGCCAGGGCAGCAGTCCGAACGCGGAGTCGCCGCCGCGGGGCGCGAACGCGTCGACGTAGACGAACCGTCCGACACGGTCCGGGGCGAGGGCGGCGACTCCGGTGATGACCATGCCGCCGTAGCTGTGGCCGACGAGGATCACATCGGTGAGGTCCCGCTCGGCCAGAAGTGCGGCGATCTCCCGCGCGTTGGCGTTGACGCCCACCTCAGGGGCGCCCTCCGCACGCCGCTCGGCGAAGCCGGTGAGGGTCGGGGTCAGCACCCGGTGCCCGGCGTCCTCCAGCAGGGGCCGCATCCGGTCCCAGCACCAGCCGCCGCCCCAGGAACCGTGGATCAGCACGAACGTCGCCATCTCGCTCCTTCTCCCGCAGGTCACGGCCCCGGTGGGCCGAGTGCACACAGCATCGGCCGCACGGAACGCCAGGTCAACCCGTGAGGCGATTTATTTCGCCTGTCAGGCAATACCGCGGACGACTCCGTCCCGCACATGGGTGAGGGCCTCCGGCATGATGCCGGAGGCCCTCACCGCGACCCGGGGAAGCGGTCCCAGGGAAGCGGTCCCAAGGAAGCGGTCCCAGGTAAGCGGTCCCAGGGAAGCGGTCCCAGGTAAACGGACTCAGGGAAGGCGTCAGCCCAGGGGCTGGATCCAGATGTCCCGGTAGCGGACCTTGTTGCCGTGGTCCTGGAGCCGGACCGCCCCGGTGAAGGCGCCCTCCGGGATGGAGCCACCGGTCGGACCGGTGATCGCCACATCGTCATGGACCGTGACGCCGTTCCAGACCACGGTCACCCGAGCGTCCTCGGTCTTCTGCCCGTCTGCGCCGTAGCGGGCGGCGCGGAAGGTGATGTCGTAGGACTGCCAGGTCTCCGGGGCCGTGGACGCGTTGTGGTCGGCGGCTTTCTGCTGGTAGATCGCGGCGGCCTCGTTCGCGGCCAGCTTCGGGACGCCGAACGAGTCCAGGACCTGGATCTCGTAGCGCTCCTGGAGGTAGACGCCGCTGTTGCCGCGGTCCTGGCCGGTCACGTCGTCGGGCAGCTTGGGCACCCGGAACTCGACATGCAGCTTGTAGTCGCCGAAGGACCGCTTGGTGCGGATGTCGCCGCAGCAGACCTCGACCGAGCCCTCGGGGGTGCGCGGCCAGGCGACCGCGCGGCCGTCGGTGTGCTGCCACTGGGAGAGGCTGCCGTCCTCGTCCAGCAGATCGATCCGGGCGCCCGGGGTGCCCAGGTGGATCATGTCGAGGTTGACATGCCCGTCGTCGCCCTCGTCATGGCGGTAGGCGATGGTGTTGGCGCCCTTGCGCAGGGTCAGCCGTTCGGTGTGGGTGGCCCAGGTGGTCCAGGAGCCGGTCGACGGCAGCGCCGTCTGGCGGACCTTCTCCCCGTTGACGTAGACGCTGATCTTCTTGGTGCCGGTGAAGGGGTTGGGGCCGTTGGCGTAGCGCAGGCCCACGTCGTAGGCGCCCTTCTTGGCGGTCTCGACCTGGAAGGTGGTGGTGGCGCCGACGGTGCCGTAGTTGTCGACGAAGCCGCCGCCGGAGTAGCCCCGGTGCTCGGTGTCGAACCCGGCGCCGCCGGACAGCTTGGCCTCCTCCGCCTCGTACTCGGTGGGGGTGGAGCGGTCACCGGGGATGGCGTTCAGGGTGTACCAGGCTTCGGTGCTCCACAGGGCCTCGCCGTTCGCCGCGGTGAAGGGGCGCGGGGAGCGGACGTGGACGACCCGGTCGGCGCGGAGTCCGGGGATCTCCAGGCGGACCTGGGTGCGGTCGCGGGAGACGGACGCCCCGGCGACGGTCAGCGGCTCCTCGTCGATCTTGGGGCCGCCGTACTGCGGGGTCGGCGAGTAGCGCCACTGGCGGACCTCGTAGCTCTGGGCGAGGTTCTGGGCGATGCGGTCGACGGTGGCCTGGGACAGCGGCTGGGTGTACTTGAGGACGAAACCGTCGTCCGTGGCGCGCATGGAGTGCATGTCGAAGGCGCTGGTGCCGTTGGGGGTGAGCTTCTGGAGGCCGAAGCGGAGCTTGCCCTCCTGGCCCCAGTTGCCCTCGGCGCCCAGACCGCCCGTGTAGATCGCGCCGTCGGGGCCGACGCTGATCCGGTTGACCCCGGCCTCCAGGCCCTGGGTGTGCCGGAAGACCGCGCCCTGGTACTGGCCGTCGACCTTCTCCAGGCTGGCGCGCTGGAGCCCGCCGTAGGTGACGTCACCGAACAGCAACTGTCCGGCGAAGGGGCCCTTCTTCAGGGTGAGCGGGGTGCTGGGCGAGTTGGCGATCTCGTTCTGCGGCAGCCACAGCACCGGCTTGGTGACCGGCTGGGCGTCGAAGCGGCCCGGGATGGTGGCGGTGCCGTCCTGGGCGCGGGTGTAGTGGTTGAAGAAGCCGTCCTTCTTGATCTGCACCAGTTTGGACGCGGGGAGCCAGCCGCCCTGGTTGTCGGTCACGAAGATCTCGTTCTTCGGGCCCCAGCCGATGCCGTTCGGGGTGCGCAGACCCCCGGCGAGATAGCTGACCTTGCCGGTGCGCTTGTCCACCTTGATGGTGGTGCCGCGGTCCTTGGCGGGCTGCGGATCGGTGGTGGCGCCGCCGTAGTTGATGGCGACGGAGAGGTTGAGGTAGAAGCTGCCCTTGTCGTAGAGGAGGCCGAAGGCGAACTCGTGGAAGTTGCCGCCGTAGGGCCAGGCGGCGACCTTGCGGTAGGTGTCGGTGACCTCGTCGCGGTCGGTGTCGTTCAACTCGGTCAGCTGGTGCTTCTCCGACACGTACAGCTTGCCGTCGACGTACTTGATGCCCATCGGCTCGCGCAGCCCGGAGGCGATCTTCTTGGCCTTCACCTTGTCGGGGCCGGTGGCGCCGGTGACATTGCTGAGGAGGTAGACCTCGCCGTCGGTGGTCTGGCTCTCGCCCCAGGTGGAGACCGCTAGGCGGCCGTCCGGCAGCCAGTCCATCGCGGACACCTTGGGCTCGAAACCGGCCGGACGCAGGTCGGTGAGCGTGTAGTTCGGGTGGACCCCGGCCAGCGGAAGGCCGTCGCCGGGGCTGTCCTGCCCGCTGACGCACTCCTTGCGGCCGGGCGCGGTGACCCGGACGACCCCGGCGTCGGTGCTGAGCGCGGAGGTGGGGACGAGGGTGTAGTCGCTCGCGCCCGGCGGCTTCCACTGGAGGGTGACCTGCTGGCCGCCGCCCGCCTCGAAGTGCTCGATCCGCAGCGGATGCGCGCCGGGGCTCAGTTGGGCGGTGCCGTCCTTGGGTTCGGCGCCGTGCAGTCCGTCGTGGTCGATGACCAGCTTGTCGTCCAGGAACAGCCGTGAGCCGTCGTCGCTGATCAGCCGGAAGTCGTACGCCCCGGCGACGGGGACGTTGAGATAGCCGAGGGCCTGGGACATGAAGTTGTTGGCCAGCCCGAAGTCGGCCTCGGTGGACCAGTCGACGACCGGCATCAGCTTGTCGACGTTGGGGGTCTGGCCCTCCTTCAGCTGGCAGAGCTTCTTCAGGGGGGCCTGGAGGTCGAACACCCGCAGGGTGACGCCGGGTTCCTGGGGCGGGATGTCGGCCGCGGCGGCGCGGGCCCGGCTGTCGGGGGCGGGGGTGTCGGCGACGGCGGGCGCGAAGCTGCCCGCGACGAGCAGGGCGAGCACGACGCTCGCGGTGCGTCTGGAGAGACGACGGTACGGCCGGGTTCTCACGGTTCCTCCTGGCGCTCGGGGGGCGTAAGGGGGGCGACTCGGCGGAGACACTAGGGACTTTCGCCCGCACGGTCCATACTTCGTCCACAAAGAGTCGAAAGTTTTTTCACAGCGAGCGGAAGAAGCGCGGATTCCGGTTGTCCCCCGCACCCGCCCGCCAACTGCTGGACTCAAGGCGAGCGTTGGCCCGTACGGGGATACGATTTCGTCGGCGCCGGGGTCCGGGGGCCCCGCCGCGCACTCCGCGGGAACCGTGGGACGTGCGGTGAGCATCGCTACAGGCGCGGACCGGCGCCCGAGGGCGCGGGCGCACGGGGGGAGCACACGGGGTGCACCACAGGACGTGGGGGGCGAAGACCTTGACGTATCGAAAAGCCCGGCTGGGGTGGGGGACCCTGGCCGTGTGCGGAGTGCTGCTGGCCGGATGCACCGGCGGCGGCGACGGGGACGAGGCGGAGACCAAGGGGGGTACGGGCGGCGGGGTGACGGTGGCCTCGCCGGACAGCCGCCGCGAGTCCCCGCCGGAGCTCCAGGAGGCGGACCCGGCGCGGCAGCCGAAGACCGCCGCCCAGGCGCGGACGCTCGCCGGGAAACTCAACGCGGGAACCGAACTGTTCCCCACCGGGGAGGTCCAGCGGGCCGAACCCTACGAGAGCGACCCGAGCCGCTGGGCGGTGCTCGGCGACGACTGCGTATGGCAGCGCGAGCCGCTGCCCGACACCGTCCTGTCCACCCTCACCCGGCACTTCGAGGTGCCGGAGGCCGGGGGCAAGGGCCTGGTGCGGATCTCCACCACCGTGACCGTGCACCGCACGCCCGAACTGGCGGGCTGGGAGCAGGCCGCGATGCTGGAGGAGGCGGTGGGCTGCGGCGAGCAGGTCCTCTCCGACGGTGAGCGGCTGACGGGGCTGATCTCCCTGGCCTCCCGGTGGGGCGAGGGCAACAACCTGTACAGCGAGGACTCGCTGATCGAGATGGGCAAGTGCGTCAGCGAGGAGCACGGCGGGCCCTACGAGTACTGGTGGTCGCAGGCCACGTTCGGGCCGGTGACCGCGGCGACCTCGGTGTGCGGGGGACGCGGCTACGACCAGCGGGCGCTCATGAAGCTGGTGGAACAGGCACTGCCGAGGATGCTTCAGCGGGCCCAGGAGGAACTGGGGCGGCCGGTCGAGGGCAAGTCGGGGTCGGCGTCGCCCTCCGCCGGCGCCGGGACGCAGGAGGACAAGTGATGGAGCGTCTCCTTCCGACCGACCCGTCCCAGCTCGGCACCTATCGGCTGCTCGGCCGGCTCGGCGCGGGCGGCATGGGCGTGGTGTACCTCGCGCGCGGCGCCGACGGGGCACTGGCCGCCGTGAAGGTCATCCAGCCCGAGTTCGCCGAGGAGCAGGAGTTCCGGGCCCGGTTCCGGCGCGAGGTCGCCTCCGCGAGCCAGGTCCAGAGCCCCTGGGTGGTGCCGGTGCTCGGCGCCGACCCGGAGGCCGCGTCGCCCTGGCTGGCCACGGCGTTCGTCCCCGGCCCGGCGCTGGCGGAGGCCGTGGGGTCGTACGGGCCGCTGCCGCCGCGGGCGGTGCGGGTGCTGGGCAAGGTACTGGCGCGGGCGCTGGCCGCGGTGCACACGGCGGGCCTGGTGCACCGGGACATGAAACCCGGCAATGTGCTGCTCGCGATGGACGGGCCCCGGCTCATCGACTTCGGCATCGCCCGCTCCACCGCCGCCGAGGCGACCGAACTCACCACCGCCGGGGTGGTGGTGGGCACCCCCGGCTTCCTCTCCCCGGAACAGGCGCGCGCCCATGCCGTGGGACCGCCGAGCGATGTGTTCTCGCTGGCCTGTGTCCTCGCGTACGCCGCCACCGGCCGTCCGCCGTTCGGCACCGGCGCGGTGGACGCCCTGCTGTACCGCACGGTCCACGACGAGCCCGATCTGACCGGCGTCACCGACGAGGCGCTGGCCGGGCTGCTGCGGAACTGTCTCACCAAGGACCCCGCCGGGCGGCCCACCGCCGCCGAGGTCGACGCGGCCCTGGTGGAGGACGCCCCCGAAGGCGCGATCGACTGGCTGCCGGACCCGGTGGTGGCCCTGGTCGCCGAGCGCTCCCAGGCGCTCCTCGCCCTGCCCGGCATCGAACCCACCCTCGTCCCCGGCGGTCCCGGCGCGCCCGCCGCGCGCCCCGGACGGCGCCGGTTCCTCGCCCTCGCCGGGGGCGCCGCCGCGCTGCTGGCGGCGGGCGGCGGCACCGTCGTCTGGGCGACCAGCCGCGACGACGGGAACGACGACGCCGGGCAGGACGGCGGACCCACCCGGGTCATCGGGGTGCACGCGGACCTCAGCGGCCCGCAGAAGGCGACGGGCGTCGCCCAGGAGCGGGCGGCACGGCTGGCCGTGGAGCAGTTCAACGCCGCCGCCGACCGGCCGTTCACGCTGGTGCTCGACGTGGTCGACGACAAGGGCGAGGCCGCCCGCGCCGAGTCCGCGGCCCGTCGGCTCACCGGCCGCGAGGAGGTGCTCGCCGTGCTCGGCCCCACCGGCTTCACCTCCGTGGCGGCCTGTATGGCGATCTACGAGAGCGCCCGGCTGCCCGTGCTGACGGTGTCCGAACTGTCCCTCGCCGCCTCCCAGCAGGCCCTGGTCGCCCCACCCGAGTGGTACTTCCGGACCGTCCCCATCGCCCCGTACACCGCCTACGGGACCATGCTCGCGATCGGTGCCGCCGGGGGCCGGGCACCCGGGCTGCTGATCGACCGGGCGGGCGGCATCACCGGCTACGAGATGACCCATCTCGCCCGGGGCGCGGCCGGTGGTCTGTCGATGGACCTCCACACCCGGGTCGTGCCCCACTTCGCCGACCCCGCCTCCGTCCTGGACGACATGCTCGGCGACGGCATCGACTCCCTGTACTACACCGGCACCCCCGAGCGTGGTGCCGCCGTGGCCCGCGCCCTGGCCGAACGGGACTTCGCCGGGGAGCGGTTCCTCGACCTGGGCTCGGCCAACGACACCTTCCTGCGGGCGGCGGGACCGGCCGCCGACGGATGGCAGGCGCTCATCCCCTTCACCGACCCGGGCGACCCCCGGGTGAAGACCTTCGCCACCGCCTACCGCGCCCGCTACGGCAGCGCGCCCGCGCTCACCGCCGCCGAGGCGTACGACGCCACCCGGCTGCTCGCCGACCGGCTCACCTCGCTGGCCGCCGACGGCGGCCGGGAGGAGCTGGCCGACGCCCTCGCCGCCTCCCGCTACCAGGGGTTCACGGCCCTGCTGGCGTTCGACGACACCCATGTCGTCGAGGCCACGCAGATCCCGCACTACCGGGTCGACGGCGGACGGTTCCGCCCTGTCGGGCCGGTGCAACTGCCCACCTGAGCGGCACCCACGGCGAGGATCGAGGAATGCGCGCACTACGGCCCGAGGACCCCGAGACCCTGGGCGGGCACCGGCTGCTCGCCCGGCTGGGCACCGGCGGCATGGGCACGGTCTATCTGGCACGGGCCGCCGACGGGGCGCCCGTCGCCCTGAAGGTGATCCGGGCCGAGCACGCCGCCGACCCGGCGTTCCGGGCCCGCTTCCGCCGCGAGGTGCGGCTCGCGGGCGGGCTGTCCGGGCGCTGGGTCGTCCCGGTCACGGCGGCCGACCCGGAGGCCACCGAACCCTGGCTGGCCACGGCGTTCGTCGCGGGCCCCGAACTGGCGGAGGCGGTCGCCGCGGTGGGCGCCCTGCCCGCCCGTACGGTAGCCGTGCTCGGCGCGCGGCTCGGGCGGGCACTCGCCGAGGTGCACGCGGCGGGCCTGGTGCACCGGGATGTGAAACCGGGCAACATCCTGCTCGCCCTGGACGGGCCCCGGCTCATCGACTTCGGCATCGCCCAGGGCGCGGGCGCGACCGCGCTCACCGCGCCGGACGCGGTGGTCGGCACGCCCGGCTACCTCGCCCCGGAACAGGCCCGCGCCTCGGCGGGCGAGGTGGCCGCGCCCAGCGATGTCTTCGCCCTCGGCTGCGTCCTGGCGTACGCGGCGACGGGGCGCCGCCCGTTCGGCACGGGCGACCCCAGCGCGGTGCTGTACCGCACGGTCCACGAGACCCCGGACCTCATGGGCCTCGACACCGCGCTCCCCCCGGAACTGGCGGCGACGATCACGCGCTGCCTGCGCAAGTCCCCCGGCGAACGCCCGACGGCGGCGACGCTGGCGGAGGTGTGCGAACGGGCGACGGGTGAGCGGGGCGCGGGGGAAGGCGGCGTCTCCGAAGGGGGCGTGGGGGAAGGGGGCTTCGGCCCGCCGGGACACGGTGGGTCAGACGGCGGAGTGGCGTCCGGGGACACGGCGGGAGGGAAGCTGGCCGGGGGCAGGACCGTATCCGCGGGTACGGGGGAACCGGAACCAGCCGACGGCGGCCGGGCCTCCGGACGTACGGGGACACCGGACCCGCGCGCGGGGAGGCCGGACGCGTCCGACGGTGAATCCGTCCCGGGACACACCACCGCACCGGCCCCGCCGGGAGGCGACCCCGCCCCCAGACACACCACCGCACCGGCCCCGCCGCGAGGCGACCCCGCCCCCAGACACACGACAACACCCGACCCGCACGACGGCGACCCCACCCCCGGACACACCACCGCACCGGCCCCGCCGCGAGGCGACCCCGCCCCCAGACACACGACAACACCCGACCCGCGCCTGGCAGGCTGGCCCTCCCCGAGTGAGCCCGGCGCGGCACGCCCCGCGCCGGGACCGCCCACCGCACCGGCCACCGCACCGGCCAAGGCGCCGGACGACACACCGGACGGCACACCGAGCGACGCCCCCCGGGCCACTCCCCAGGACAGCCCCCGGGACGCCCCACCCGGCGTCCCGCCCGGCGCGCAGGGCCCGGCAACGCCCCCCTGGTCCACCGCCGGAGGCAACTGGCTGCCCCCCGACATCGTCCGCCTGGTCGCCGACCGTTCCGCGCGGGCGCTCGACCCGCCGCCGCGTCCCCCGGCCGCCGCCCCGGCCCACCGGGACGACGACCCCGGACGGCATCCCACCCGGCGCCGGGCGCTGCTCATCGGTGGGTCGGCGCTGGCGGCGGTCGCGGCGTCCGGCAGCGCGGCGGCCGTACTGCTGCTGCGGCGTGACCCGGCGAGCGGGAACGGGGACCCGGCCGCCCCCGAGGTGCCGACCCGGCTGATCGCGGTGCAGGGCGATCTGTCCGGCGCCGGGAAGGCCGTCGGCACCGCCCAGGAGCGCGGGGCGCGGCTCGCGGTGGCCGCCCACAACGCCGGTGCGAAACTCGCGTTCCGGCTGAAGCTCGCGGTGCACGACGACGGGGGCGACCCGGACCGGGCGCGGACCGTGGCGCGGGACCTGGCGGACACCGCCGGAGTGTGCGCGGTGCTCGGACCGACCACCACCGGGACGCTGCGGGTGGCCGCGCCGCTGTTCGAGGCGGCGTCCATGCCGTTCGTCCTGGTGTCCACGGACGCCGAGGAGGCGGGCCTGTCCTCGGCGACGAACCGGACCCTGGTGCTGACCCGGGCGCCGTCGACGTACCGCACGCTGCCGCTGATCAGCTATCTCACCCGGGTGCGGGACAGTCACCGTACGGCGGTGGTGGAGGACGAGGCGGGGGGCGCGGTCGCGCGGAAGATGCGGCTGGACATGGGGGAGGCGGCGCCGAACGGGGACGACGGCGGGACCGTGTCGGTGTACCAGGTCGCGGCGGGCGAGGACGACTTCGGGCCCGCCGTGCGGGAGGCGCTGGCGGCGGACGCGGACGCCGTGGTGTACGCCGGTACGTCGGCGCGGCGGGCGGCGGCCTGTGCGCGTGCGGTCGCCGGGGCCGGTTTCACGGGCGCGCGGGTCGCCTTCGAGCCGGTGCTGCGGCCGGAGTTCCTTCAGGCGGCGGGCGCCGCGGCCGACGGCTGGGTGTTCGGGGCGTCGTACGCCGAGCCGCAGTCGGCGGACACACCGGCGGCGCGGTCGTTCACCGCCGCCTACCGCGAGCGGTACGACACGGCACCGGCCCGCTGGGCGGTCGAGGCGTACGACGCGGTGGGGCTGCTGGCGCGGGCGCTCGGCGCGTTCGGCTCCCGGGCGTCGGTCCAGCCGGGCGAACTGGCGGAGCGGGTCTTCGTGTCGTCGTACGAGGGGGTGGCGAAGCCGCTGCGGTTCACCGACGACGGTACGCATCTGATCCAGTTGGAGCAGTCCGGTTTTCTGTACCGGGCGCAGGGCGGCCGGTTCCGCTTCCTGGGCCGCTTCGACCAGGTGACCGAGGACCCCAAGTAGCGCTTCAGGTAGGGGACTTGGCGTCTTCCGGTTTCCGCCGGTGGTGGGGTTAGCCCCCAGGGGAAAGCGGGGGGCGCCCGTAAAGTGCCGGAATGCCCTTGCCGCCTAGCGTGGGCTCATGCGAACGACACAGCGAACCGGACTGGCCGTCGCCGGGGCACTGGCCCTGGTGTGCGGTGCCGCCGCCCTGCCCGCTTCGGCGGCCGAGCCGACGGGGCTGGACCGGTACTACACCCAGGACCTCGACTGGTACGCGTGCGCCCTCGGCCCGGACGACGAGACGGGGCAGCGGCTCGACGCGGCCGGTGCCCGGTGCGCCGAACTCACCGTCCCGCTGGACTACACGGAGCCCGACGGCCGCACCCTGACCGTCGCCGTCTCCCGGCTCGCCGCCACCGACCCCGATGAGCGGGTGGGCCCGCTGCTGCTGAACAACGGCGGTCCCGGCGGCGCCAGTCTGGACATGCCGCTGACCGTCGGCCGGGCGATGGGCGCGGTGGCCGAGCAGTACGACCTGATCGGCGTCGACCCGCGTTTCGTGGGCCGCTCCACCCCGCTCGACTGCGGCTGGGACATCGGTACGGCCGTGTTCTCGGCGGGCATGGACCGGGCCGCGTTCCGCGAGTCGGTCGCCGTCCAGCGCGATCTCGCCGAGCGCTGCGAACGGACCGAGGGGGACGTCCTGCCGTACGTCACCACCCGGAACACCGCCCGGGACATGGATGTGCTGCGCGGCGCGCTGGGCGAGCGGAAGATCTCCTATCTCGGCTACTCCTACGGCAGTTACCTCGGCCAGGTCTACACCCGGATGTTCCCGGGCCGTACCGACCGGATGGTGCTGGACGGGGTGCCGTCCGCCGCCCAGTACAGCCAGACCCTGCTGGCGGGCAACGAGCGGGTGGGTCAGCGGGCGCTGCGGGCCTGGGCGGACTGGGCCGCCGAACGGGACGCGGACTACGGTCTGGGCGCGACCCGCGCCGAGGTGCTGGCCACGGTGGACCGGGTGCTGCGGGCCGCCGCCGAGGAGCCTCTGCGGGTCGGGGACTTCACCGTCGACGAGCACTTCGCGCCGCTCGTCTTCTTCATCCCGCTGTTCAGCGATCTGCCGGAGAACCGGGCCGTGCTCGCCGACATGGCCGTCACCCTCGTCAGGGCCGCCGACCGCGAGCCCGACGTGCGGCCCGATCCGGTGCTGGAGGAGGTGCTGACCGGGCTGCTCACCGGCCAGGGGTCGGCGGCGGCCAGTGTGCAGACGGCCATCATCTGCGGGGATGTCGCCGAGCGGCGCGGGATCGGCAGCTACTGGAAGGCCGTCCAGTCGGCGCGGACGGTGTCACCGGTCGTCGGGCCGATCGCCCGCAACATCTCGGCGTGCGAGTTCTGGGACGCCCCGGTGGAGCGGCCGACGGTGATCGACAACGATGTGCCCGCGCTGCTGGTCAACGCCACCGGTGACACCCGGACCCGGTACGAGAGCGCCCGGCAGGTGCGGGCGCAGTGGCCGTCGTCGCGCCTGGTGACCGTGGCCGGGGCCGGTCAGCACGGGATCTTCGGCGAGTACGGCAACGCCTGCGCCGACCGGCAGGTGAACACCTATCTGGACACGGGCAGGCTGCCGGGCCGGGATGTGACCTGCCAGAAGTAGACAGCGGCTGAGGGGCCGGGGATGAGGGGGTGGACGCCGGTACGCCCCCTCATCCTGTTCCGCCGTCCGGTCAGCCGCCGACGTACTGCGCCAGGTGTTCGCCCGTCAGCGTGGAGCGCCCGGCGATCAGATCGGCCGGGGTGCCCTCGAAGACGACCTTCCCGCCGTCGTGACCGGCACCCGGGCCGAGGTCGATGATCCAGTCCGCGTGGGCCATGACCGCCTGGTGGTGCTCGATGACGATGACGGACTTCCCGGACTCCACCAGCCGGTCCAGCAGTCCGAGGAGATGGTCGACATCGGCCAGGTGGAGACCGGTCGTCGGCTCGTCCAGCACATAGACGCCGCCCTTCTCCGCCATGTGCACGGCCAGCTTCAGCCGCTGCCGCTCACCGCCGGACAGCGTGGTGAGCGGCTGGCCGAGGGTGAGATAGCCGAGGCCCACGTCCACCAGCCGCTCCAGGATCTTGTGCGCGGCGGGCGTCTTGGCCTCCCCATCGGCGAAGAACCGCTCGGCCTCCGCGACCGGCATCCCGAGCACCTCGCTGATGTCCCGGCCGCCGAGCCGGTACTCCAGCACGGCCGCCTGGAACCGCTTGCCCTCGCAGTCCTCGCAGGTGCTGGCCACGCTCTGCATGATGGCCAGATCGGTGTAGATCACCCCGGCGCCGTTGCAGGTCGGGCAGGCGCCTTCGGAGTTGGCGCTGAACAGGGCGGGCTTGACCCCGTTGGCCTTGGCGAACGCCTTGCGGATGGGCTCCAGCAGCCCGGTGTACGTGGCCGGGTTGCTGCGCCGGGAGCCGCGGATCGCGCTCTGGTCGACCGACACGACCCCTTCCCCGGCCGGGATCGAGCCATGGATCAGGGAACTCTTGCCGGACCCGGCGACCCCGGTCACCACACAGAGCACCCCGAGCGGGATGTCGACGTCGACGTCCTGGAGGTTGTTGGCGCGCGCGCCGCGGATCTCCAAAGTGCCCTTGGGCGTGCGGAGGGTCTCCTTGAGCCGGGCCCGGTCGTCCAGGTGGCGGCCGGTGACGGTGTCGCTGGACCGCAGGCCGTCGACGGAGCCCTCGAAGCAGACCATGCCGCCGCCGGTTCCCGCGCCGGGGCCGAGGTCGACCACATGGTCGGCTATGGCGATGGTCTCCGGCTTGTGCTCCACCACCAGCACGGTGTTGCCCTTGTCGCGCAGCCGCAGCAGCAGGTCGTTCATCCGCTGGATGTCGTGCGGGTGCAGGCCCACGGTGGGCTCGTCGAAGACATAGGTGACATCGGTGAGGGACGAACCGAGGTGGCGGATCATCTTGACGCGCTGGGCCTCGCCGCCGGAGAGCGAGCCGGACGGCCGCTCCAGGGAGAGATAGCCGAGGCCGATCTCCTCGAAGGAGTCCAGGGTGTGCTGGAGCTTGGCGAGCAGCGGGGCGACCGACGGCTCGTCCAGGTCGCGCAGCCAGCGCGCGAGGTCGCGGATCTCCATCGCGCAGGCGTCGGCGATGTTGATGCCCTTGACCTTCGAGGAGCGGGCCGCCTCCGCGAGCCGGGTGCCGCCGCACTCGGGACAGTCGGTGAAGGTGACCGCGCGCTCCACGAACGCCCGGATGTGCGGCTGCATCGCGTCCTTGTCCTTGGACAGGAAGGACTTCTGGATCTTCGGGATGAGGCCCTCATAGGTGAGGTTGACCCCGTTGACCTTGACCTTGGTCGGCTCGCGGTGCAGGAAGTCCTGCAACTCCTGGGCGGTGAAGTCCCGGATCGGCTTGTCGGGGTCGAGGAACCCGGAGGCGGCGTAGACCCCGACCGTCCAGACGTTGTCCGACTTCCAGCCGGGGATGGTGAAGGCGCCCTCGGAGATCGACTTGGAGTCGTCGTAGAGCTGGGTGAGGTCGATGTCGGAGACCTTGCCGCGGCCCTCGCAGTGCGGGCACATGCCGCCCGTGCGGGAGAAGGTGGCCTTCTCCGCCTTGGCCTTGCCGCCGCGCTCGACAGTGATGGCGCCGCTCGCCCGGACCGAGGGGACGTTGAAGGCGAAGGCGCCGGGCCCACCGATGTGCGGGGTGCCGAGCCGGCTGAAGAGGATCCGCAGCATCGCGTTGGCGTCGGTGGCGGTGCCGACGGTGGAGCGCGGATCGCCGCCCATGCGCTGCTGGTCGACGGTGATCGCCGTGGTCAGTCCGTCGAGGACGTCGACCTCGGGCCGGGCCAGATTGGGCATGAAGCCCTGGACGAAGGCGCTGTAGGTCTCGTTGATCAGCCGCTGGGACTCCGCGGCGATGGTGTCGAACACCAGCGAGCTCTTGCCCGAGCCGGAGACCCCGGTGAACACCGTCAGACGGCGCTTGGGGATCTCGATGGTGACGTCCTTGAGGTTGTTCTCCCGCGCGCCGTGCACCCGGATCAGGTCGTGGCTGTCGGCGGCGTACGACTCGGGCGACTGCGAGTCCGTCCTCTTGGCCATGGTCTTTCGGTCTCCCACTGTCGACGCGGGCGGCCCGTACGGTCCTGGTACGGCACGGGCACGATCGCGGATGGTCCTGTTCACGGGGGGGGGTGGTCACGGTCGCACGCGGGTCGGGTACGGCGCGCGTGCCCGGTACGGCGTACACGCCCGGTACATGTCCGGTACGCGTACCACGCGTACGCCACCTGCGGTCCGGCGTCGCACGGTGCCGCCCCCTCCGGCGCCCCGCGACGGGATCGGCCGACGCCGATCGGTAGGTCAGCGTAACCGCACCCGGCGGCCGGGCACCCCGGCCGCCACCCCGTGAACCCCCCGCGCGCTCACTTCGTCTGCTGGATGCGGATCATGTTGCCCGCCGGGTCGCGGAACGCGCAGTCGCGGACCCCGTAGGGCTGGTCGGTGGGCTCCTGGACGACCTCGGCGGCGGACTGGAGCTGGTCGAAGGTGCCGTCGACGTCCCCGGTGGCGAGGATGAGGCTGGCGTAGGTGCCCTTGGCCATCATCTCGGTGATCGTGCGCTTCTCGTCCTCCGTGACACCCGGGTCGGCGCCCGGCGGGAAGAGCACGATGTTGATCTCGGGCTGTCCGGGCGGGCCTACGGTGATCCAGCGCAGCCCCTCGTACCCGACGTCGTTGCGGACCTCGAAGCCGAGGGTGTCGCGGTAGAAGCCGATGGCCTTGTCCGCGTCGTCGTGCGGGAGGAAGGTGGCGTGAATGCTGATGTCCATGGCGTTCACGCTAACCGCGGGCCGGGACGGGCGCTTCTCGATTCCTGACCGGTCTGGTGACCTGCTTGGCGACACAGGACGGGATGCCCTGGGTCACGCTCTCCGCGCGGCGCCGGTAGACACTGGGCGGCACGCCGACCAGCTCCGTGAAGCGGGTGCTGAACGTGCCGAGCGAGGAGCAGCCCACGGTGAAGCAGACCTCGGTGACACTGAGGTCGCCGCGGCGCAGCAGCGCCATCGCGCGCTCGATCCGCCGGGTCATGAGATAGCTGTACGGCGATTCGCCGTAGGCACGGCGGAACGCCCGGCTCAGATGCCCCGCGGACATGTGCGCACCCCGCGCGAGGGCCTCGACGTCGAGCGGCCGCGCGTACTCCCGGTCTATCCGGTCCTTGACGCTCCGCAGCCGAGCGAGGTCCCGCAGGGACTGGTCCGGGGCGGGTCGACTGGTCATGCCGGAAATACTACGTCCGGCCACTGACAACGGCCCTGACCTGCGGATTTCCTTCAGGCAACAATTCGGTGGCCGGGCCGGTCACGGCGGGCTAGGCTCCCCGCGATGACTACTTGCTCCCCTATCAGATCGGGGGTCCCGTCCACGCCAGGTGAGTGCTGATGCTCACCGGTCATGTGGACGAGGAGTCCCGGAATGTCTTCTGGCCGCGCGTGCGCGAGTTCGCCGTGCCGCCCTCGATGATCGCGACCGCGACCGCCCGGCGGCTCGCCGGGGACTGGGCGGGGGCCTGTGCCGCCGCCCGGGTCGATGTCGATCTGCGGGTCCGCTCCGTGGCCCGTTCCCATGGGCACGAGGTGGCCGCCCGGCTGCGGGACGACCTGCGGCACCTGGCGCCCGATCTGCTGCGCTGGCACCTGCCGAGGATCGCTCCCGACGGGCTGCTCCGCCCCGGACTGACCGTCGCCCTCGCCCGCTACGGCACGGCCGCCCGGGACGGTACGGGCGCGCTGTGGCTCGTGGCGCGTACCGTGCCCGCCTGGGCCGACTCCGGTCAGCGGATCAGCCTCGCCGTGTGGGACCCGGCCCGCACCACGGACACCGCCCGGCAGCCGCCCCACCCCCATCCCCGTCCGCAGCCGCGCTTCCGGCTCGATCTGCACCGCCACCTCTGGGACGCCCGCCGGGCGCATGAGCTGGCTGCCCGGTCCGCGTCGGGCACGGTGGACGACGGTGTGCCGCCCGGCGGGCGGCAGTCGGCGGTGGGGCAGTGGCCGACGGTGGAGCAGCGGCCCGCGGTGGAGCGGCGGCCGGCGGTGGGGCGGTGGGCTGACGAGGCCCGGCTGCTGCTCCGCGCCGACGGACTGCCGGACGGGACGGCGGTGCTGGTGCGGGCCGGTGCCCGGCACCGGTTCCTGGTGCGCCCCGACGGCCGGACCGAACCCGTGGCACCGGGCCGGGGTGGTGGCGGCCGGGTCCCGGTGCTGCCGGACGCGGCCACCTGGGAGGCGCCCGATGTGGCGCTGCTGCGCGCCGGGGCGATCGACCCGGACCGGCTGCATCCGCTGGTCGCCGCCGCGCTCGTACCGGGGCATGTGCCGTCGCCCGCCCCGCCCGACCGGGACACGGGACCCCGGCCTGTCGCGTGCCGGGGCGCCGAGCACCGGATCGCGCTGGTCGACGGGGTGCTCGTACCGCTGGACCACGGACCCGACGAGATCCGGCGCGAGGAGCTGCTCGCCGCGCTGACGGGGGCACCGCTGCCCTGTCTCCAGGCCATCGACCAGGCACACCGTCGGCCCGACTGTCTGGTCGACGTCCGGGAGCGGCTGCGCCACGGCGACACCGAGGGCGCGCTGACCGTGGTGGAGCACCTGCTCGGGCGGGCCGCGTCACTGCGGGACGGGGCGCTGCGCGAGGCCCTGGAGTCGGCGGCCCGGCAGCGGCTCACCTACGGGCTGTTCCGCGCGGGCCTGAGCCATCCCCCGCCGTCCCCTCCCGCGTCACCGGCGCGGCGGCCCAGAGTCGCACGCGGCCGTCCGCGCTACGCGCAGGTCCACTGATCCCCCGCACAGCAGCCCGCCCCACCCAACCCCCCGTCCGCCTCCGGTGGCGCCGATCCGCGCCGTGCCCCGGTACGACACCCCTGGTGATGCCCCATGACCTTGACGCCTGCCCTGCCCCCGTCCGCCGCCGGTCAGCTCGATGTGGCCGGTGAGCTGCTCGCGCTGCTCGGCGACACCACCACCGAGCCCCGGCCCGATCTCCAACTGGAGGCGCTGACCCTCGCCGTGGCCGCCGATCTGCCCGTCCTGCTGTGGGGGGAGCCCGGCATCGGCAAGACCGCCGCGCTCCAGCAGCTCGCCGCGTCCCTGGACCTGCCCCTGACCACCGTCGTCGCCAGTGTGCACGAGCCGTCGGACTTCTCCGGGCTGCCCGTCGTCGGTGACGACCCGGCGGTGCAGGGCGTCCCGATGGCCCCGCCGGACTGGGCGGTGCGGCTGGTCCGGGAGGGGCGGGGACTGCTCTTCCTGGACGAGCTGTCCACCGCGCCGCCCGCCGTCCAGGCCGCGCTGCTGCGCCTGGTGCTGGAGCGCCGGGTCGGCGCGCTGCGGCTGCCGCCCGGGGTGCGGATCGTGGCCGCCGCCAACCCCCGCGCCTCGGCCGCCGACGGCTGGGAGCTGAGTCCGCCGCTGGCCAACCGGTTCGTGCACCTCCAGTGGGTCCATGACCACGAGGTCGTCGTCCGGGGTCTGGGCGGCGTCTGGCCCCGTGCCACTCTGCCCCGGCTCGCCCCCGAACGGCTGCCCGGCGCCGTGGACTTCGCCCGGCGCGCGGTGTGCGGGCTCCTCGCGGCACGGCCCGCGCTGGTGCACCGGCTGCCCGGCGGCGAGGTCCGCCGGGGCGGCGCCTGGCCCTCGCCACGGAGCTGGGACATGGCGCTGCGGCTCATCGCCTTCGCGACCGCCGCCGACTCCTCCCGGGACGTATTGTCCTTGCTGGTCAGAGGCGCGGTCGGGGACGGTCCCGGGCTGGAACTGCTGGCCGCCGTCGACCGGATGGACCTGCCCGACCCCGAGACGCTGCTCGCCGACCCGGCGGGCGCCGACCTGCCCGTCCGCGGGGATCTGCGGCAGGCGGTGCTCGACGGGGTCGTCCAGGCCGTACGCAACCGGCCGACCCGGGAACGCTGGGACGCGGCCTGGGCGCTGCTGGTCCGCGCGCTGGACGGTGGCGCCCCGGACCTGCTGGTCGTACCGGCGTCCACGCTCGCCGCGCTGCGGCAGCCGGACTGGGACGTCCCGGCGGAGATCGACCGGCTCACGGGCGTGGTGACCTTGTCCCGGCGGGCCGACCGGATCGCGGCGGCGGCGCTGCCGGGGCGGGTGGGCCGATGACCGTTTCGCCCCACTCACCGAAACCCACGGACGGCCAGGCGATCGACCCCGACCCCGCCCTCGACTTCGACAAGCTCTACACGGCCCGGCTGCACGCCGCCCGGGTCCGCCCCTATCTCGCCACCGCGCTGTTCGCCCTGCGGGTCGTCCCGTCGCGGGACGTGCCCACGATGGGCGTGGACCGGCACTGGCGCTGCTATGTGTCCCCGGCGTTCGTGGACCGCACCCCGGTGGAGGAACTGGCCGGGGTATGGGTGCACGAGGTGTCCCATCTGCTGCGGGACCACCATGGGCGCAGCGACCGCTTCGCCCACGAACACCATCTGACCGGTCCCGGCGAGCGGCTGCGGATGAACATCGCGGCGGATCTGGAGATCAACGACGATGTGTACGGCGATGGGTTGGCCGTGCCCGAGGGGATCGCCGTACCGCGCGCGCTGCGGCTGCCCGGGGATCTGCTGATGGAGGAGTATCTGCGGCTGTTCCGGCTGGGCCCGGCGACCCAGGACTTCCAGTGGCTCGACTGCGGTGGCGGCGCGGACGGGCTGGACCGGTCCTGGGAATTCGGTCCGGACGGGGCGCACGGGCTGAGCGCGCGGGAGCGGGACGCGGTGCGGTTCCGGGTGGCGCAGGGCATCACCGCCCGTCCGGGGAACACGCCCAAGTCGTGGCGGCGGTGGGCGGAGGAGGCGTTCCAGCCGCCCCAGCCCTGGCGGCAGTTGCTGGGCGCGGCGATCCGGGCGGCGGCGTCGGGCGGCGGTGCCGGGGAGGACTACTCGTACGGGCGTCCCGCGCGGCGGTCGGCCGGGCTGCCCGGTGTGGTGCTGCCGGGTCTGCGGCGCAGACCGCCCCAGGTCGCGGTCGTCATCGACACCTCCGGTTCGGTCAGTGACCGTGAACTCGGCGGCGCGCTGCGCGAGGTCGCCGAGATCTGCCGGGCCTTGGGCGGGCGGCGGGACCTGGTCCGGGTGGTGCCGTGCGACGCGGCGGCGCACCGGGTGCACACCCTGTGCCGGTCGGAGGGGATCGCGCTGACGGGCGGCGGCGGGACCGATCTGCGGGCGGGGTTCACCAGGGCGCTGCGGACGCGGCCCCGGCCGGACGTGGTGGTGGCGCTGACCGACGGTCAGACGCCGTGGCCGGGCACGCGCCCGCCGTGCCGTACCGTCATCGGGCTGTTCCCCCGGCCCCCACGGGACGTGGACGAGTCGGTCCCCGACTACCGGCCGACGGCGCCGCCGTCGTGGGCGCGGGTGGTGGAGATCGATCCGTCCGGCTGAGCGACATCCCCCACGGGAACGGCCGGTACGGGTCCCGGTGTGTTCTTCGCCGCCGCCCGCAGCCGCCGTCCCCGGCGGGTCAGGCCCCAGGGCTTGAGGAGGGACACACCGGTCATGAAGACATAGGCGGTCAGGGAGACGACCGGGCCCGCGAGCACCTCGGTGGCGTCCGGCAGGGCGTGCCCGGCGGCCACTGCGGTGACGGCGGCGTCCACGCCGGGGCGCAGGGCGAACACGGTCGCGGTGGTGGTGGCGAGGGTCAGCCAGAACTTGGTGAACACCCAGCGGTGCCGGGCCAGTCCCCAGGGCGTGCCCAGCGCCAGCAGCAGCCCGCTGGCCAGGGTGAGCAGGGCGATGGGCAGCAGCAGCCAGTCGGCGAACAGCTTCATGGACCGGACGGACGCCTCCACCGTCACCGCGTTCCCGGTGCCGGCCGCGGTGGTGCCGAGGGCGAGCAGTCCGAGCGAGAGCCCGAGCCAACTCGCGGAGGCGACGACATGGACGACGAGGGAGGCCCGGCGTGCGGGACGGCTGAGTTTCACGCACCCACCGTGCCCGCCCCCGGGGTCACGGGTCGTCCCACGGCGGGAGTAAGCGCGCGTACGTGCCTCGGCGTACGAGGGGGCGGGCGGTGGGGGTCGCGGTGACGCAGTGCGGGCCTGCCGGACGGCGCCGACGGAAAGCGGTCACCCGACGCACGGCGACTACCGCGAGCACCCGCCCGACGGACGACGACTGCCGCCAACCCGCACCCGACGGCACAGCGGCGACCCACAGCCCACACCTGCCGGACGACGGCTACCGCGAGCACACCCCCGACGGACGACGACTGCCGCCAACCCGCACCCAACACACAGCGGCGACCCACAGCCCACACCTGACGAACGACGACTACCGCGAGCACCCGCCCGACAGACGACGACTGCCGCCAACCCGCACCCGACGGCACAGCGGCGACCCACAGCCCGCACCTGCCGGACGGCGGGGCCACCGCAAGCGCACGCCCACCGATGGCGGCCCCCGCACGCAACGCCCATGACATCCCCACGCGCACTTGTTCGACCGCCCCCTCACCGCTCGGCCCCACCTGCTCCTATGATGCGTGCGTGGTCAACCGTTCCTTCTGTCACTTCCGCCCCCGAGGGGCCGCCCGGCCATGAGCGTGCGGCGGCGTTCCGGTTCCGTGGTGCTGGGTCTGCTCGTGGCCCTGGCCACGCTGTTCGGCGTGGCCTGTCTGTGCGCCGGTACCGGCAAGGCGCCGCAGATGCGGTCCGCCGACCACGCCGCCGTGTACGGCGTCCCGGCGCCGGACTCCCCCGGTGCCCGGCGGCTCGCCGCCGACCCGAACGGCTCCCGGGGCCAGGTCGTCGGCGCGAACGGCCGTGTCATCGATCTGCCCTGTCTCTCCCCGGGCCATCAGCAGTGTGACGGAACCCCGGTGGCGGACACCCCGACCACGGGTCCGGTCCCCCAGCCCCAGCCGTTGGGCCTGCCCGCGCGGGTGCTCCTGGGCCCGGCCGTGCCGCCCGCACCCGCGCCCCGGTACGCGCCGCCGCCCCGGCCGCCCGATCTGCATGTCCTGCAAGTGCTGCGGTCCTGATCCCGGACGCCGTTCTCCCACGGCTTTGACCGTTCCACCGGGTCCCTCACCGGCATCCGTCACTCTCCGCTGCGCACAAAGGACGTCACCATGGCCTCGGCCACCTCCAAGAACGCGAACGACGGCAAGAAGTCCCCCGACGGCAAGAACACGGCCGGCGGCAAGAAGCCGGGCCAGGGCAAGCCCGGCGGCAAGGCGGCCAAGACCGCCGCCCGCCGCGCCCGAATAGAGGAGCAGCGCCGCGCCGAGAAGGCCCGCGAGCGGCGCGGACGCATCATCACCATCACCGTGTCCACGGCGATCGTGGTGAGTCTGATCGGCGGCGGCTGGTGGCTGCTGGACACCGCCAATCAGCAGGAGCAGGAGCAGGCCGCCCCGGTGAAGGGCGAGCAGAGCTGGGACGACCTGAGCCAGAACCATGTGGACAAGCAGGTCGACTACCCGATGACCCCGCCGGTCGGCGGCGACCACAACGCGGTCTGGCAGAACTGCAACGGCGATGTCTACACCGAGGCCGTCACCAACGAGAACGCGGTGCACTCCCTGGAGCACGGCGCGGTCTGGATCACGTACAACGCCGACGCCGCGGACGCCGATGTGAAGGCGCTCACCGAGAAGGTGCGGAACACCCCGTACACGATGATCAGCCCGTACGAGGACACCGCGTCGCCGATCACGCTCTCCGCCTGGGGTCATCAGCTGAAGGTGACGAAGGCGTCGGACGCGCGGATCGACGAGTTCCTGGAGAAGTACGTCCAGGGCCCGCAGACCCCGGAGCCGGGCGCGGCCTGCACCGGCGGCAAGGCCGCCTGACCCCGCACGCCGTTCAGCCGTACCCGCCCCTATCCATCCCGACAGGCCCCGGCAGCCAGGCCACGCGCCCGGCGGCCGGGGCCTGTCCCGTCGTCCCGCCCGCACCGCCGCACCCCCCACCCCATCTCCTAATTAACTTAGGACATAGGATGTCGGGACCGATCCCGCCTCCACCGGGACCGCCCCCGCCGTCCACCGGAAGAACCTCCCCATGCGCACCCCGCTCCGCTCCCTCGCCGCCGCTGCCGCCGCCGGAGTCGCCCTCGCGGTCACCCTCACCGCCTGCTCGTCCGGGACCGGCACGGCACCGGAACCGGCGGACGGCGGACCGGGCGGGGTCACGGTCAGCCATGTGCACGGGCTGGGCATCGACCCGTCCGACGAACACCTGTACGTGGCGACACACGAGGGCGTGGTCGCCGTCGCCGCGGACGGCGCCGCCCGGCGGGTGAGCGACCGGGCCGACTACATGGGGTTCACCGTCGCCGGGCCCGGGAGGTTCCTGGGCAGCGGCCATCCGGCGCCGGGCGGCGACGGCCCCGCCAACCGAGGTCTGATCGAGTCGACCGACTCGGGGCGCACCTGGCAGACCCGCTCACTGGCCGGCACCACCGACTTCCACGCCCTGGAGTACGCCCACGACACGGTGTACGGCTACGACAGCACCAACGGCGTCCTGCGGGTCAGCGCCGACGGCACCACCTGGGACACCCGGACCGAACTGGCGGCCCTGGACATCGCGGTGAGCCCGGAGGACCCGGAACGGGTGCTGGCCACCACGGAGTCCGGGGTCGCCCGGAGCACCGACGGCGGCCGGACGTTCGGCGCGGGCGCCGCCCCCGTCCTGGGCTTCGTGTCCTGGCCGCGCGAGGACGCCCTGTACGGCCTCGACCAGACCGGCGGCCTGCACCGCAGCACCGACGGCGGCACGAACTGGACCCGGTCCGGCACGGTCCCCGGCGGAGCGCCGCAGGCCCTGACCGCCGTCGACCCCGACCGCGTCCTGGCCGCCACGCAGGACGGGGTGTACGAGTCCCGGGACGGCGGCCGGACGTTCACCGAACGGCTGCCGATCTCCGGCGCGTCCCACTGACGGCCCGACCCTGGAGGAGAGGGACCCCGTGCGTCAGGCGCCGGGCGCGAACGGGCCGTCCGGCGCGAAGGCACGGGCCGCGAAGCGTTCACCGATCACACGATGGGTCGCCGCGTCCGGGTGGAGCCGGTCCGGGAGCGGGAGGTCGTCGGCGTCGGACGGTCCGTACAGGGCACGGCCGTCCAGGTGGTGGAGATGGGGGTCGTCGGCGGCCCGCTGCTCGACGATCCGGGCGAGCGCGTCGCGGATCACGCTCAGGGTGAGCTTGCCGAACGGCACCTCCGCCGGATCGCCCGTGGCGACGAACCGGGCCTGGCCCCGGGCGAGGGCGTCGAGGTCGGGGGCGGTGGGGCCGGGGGTGGTCTCGTGGATCGGGCAGTACAGCGGGGAGATCACCAGAAGGGGCGTGGTGGGGTGACCCTCGCGCAGGGTGTCGAGGAACCCGTGCACCGCCGGGGTGAACGCGCGCAGCCGCATCAGATCGGTGTTGACCACATTGATACCGATCTTGACGCTGAGCAGATCGGCCGGGGTGTCCCGCAGGGCGCGGGCGGTGAAGGGGTCGAGCAGGGCGCCGCCGCCGAACCCGAGATTGACCAGGTCCGCCCCGCCGAGCGAGGCGGCGAGCGCGGGCCAGGTCGTGGTGGGGCTCGCGGCGTCCGAGCCATGGCTGAGGGAGCTGCCGTGGTGCAGCCACACCGGGCGGCCCCGGTCGGGCAGCGGCGCCATGGGCGCGTCACCGCGCAGCGCGATCAGCTCGGTGATCTCGTTGTAGGGCAGCCAGATCTCGATGTCCTTGGGCCCGGCGGGCAGTCCGGTGAAGCGGACGGTGCCGGGCGGGCCGGCGGCGAGGTCGGCGGAGCCGGTGGCCAGGTCGAGGGTGAGGGTGTTGCCGCCGGTGGCGGTGGCCTGGGCGGTGAGTCGGCCGTCGACCGTCAGGTCGTAGAGACCGTCCGGGCGGGGCGGGGCGCCGACGTAGACCCGTTTGGTGGCGAGGGTGTCGAGTTCGAGGGCGGTGGCCTCGGTGCGCAGGGCGAGCCGGACGCCGGACGGCTGGGACTCGGCCAGCGCGATCTGGGCGTCGGGGCTCTGGGCGCGGGCGGCGGCGGGCAGCCGGTGCGGCAGCAGACCGCGCGGGGTGCGCTCCAGTTCGAGGGCACCGCGTACGAGGTCGGCGGTGAGGGGGGTGGTGATCCACCCGGGGCCGGTGGGGGCGCTCATGGGCGGGGTGCCTCGCTCGCGGGACGGGACGGGGTGGGCGCGGGCCAGGTGCGCAGCAGGGTGTCGAGGGCGTCGACGATCCGTTCCCAGGACTCCTGGGAGTCGGGGGCGCTGTGGCTGAAGCCTCCGGCGAGTTCCAGGCTGACGTACCCGTGGAAGACGCTGCCCAGCAGCCGGACGGCGTGGGTCTGGTCGGGGCCGGTGAGGTCGTAGCCGCGCAGGACGGCCCGGGTCAGCTGGGCGTGTCTGCCTCCGGCGCTCGCGGCGGCGGCCTCGGGGCTGAGCCGGAGCCGGGCGGCGTCGTAGCGGCCGGGGTGGGCGCGGGCGTAGTCGCGGTAGACATCGGCGAAGGCGGCCAGGGCGTCCTTCCCGGCCCGGCCGGCGAGGGCGGCGGCGGCCCGGTCGGCCAGTTCCTCCAGGGCGTACAGCGCGATCCTGGCCTTGAGGTCCTCGGAGTTGCGCACATGCGAGTAGAGGCTGGCGACCTTGACGTCGAAGCGTCGCGCCAGCGCCGACAGGGTGACCTCGGCGAAGCCGACCTCGTCGGCCAGCTCCGCCCCGGCCTCGGTCAGCCGTTCCGCCGTGAGTCCCGCGCGCACCATGGCCGTCCTCTCAGAAACCGAAGACCATCATGCAATTGCCTAATACCTTTAGGCAAACTGGTCCGCCGCAGGCGGGCCGGTTCGCGCGGGACCGGCGGGTGATACCGGGGGACGGGCTACGCGGTGACGGCCGCCGGGAAGGTCGGGTACTCGACGCCCGAGACATGCTGGACGACCCGGATGACCTGGCAGGAGTAGCCGAACTCGTTGTCGTACCAGAGGTAGAGGATCGCGTTGTCGCCCTCGACCTTGGTGGCGCCCGCGTCGACCACGGAGGCGTGGCGGGAGCCGATGAAGTCGCTGGAGACCGCGTCGGGGGCGGTGATGAAGTCGATCTGCCGCTTGAGCGGCGAGGTCAGGGAGACCTCGCGGAGGTGGTCGAGGACGTCCTCGCGGGTGGTCTCCCGGGCGAGCTGGAGATTGAGGATGGCGATCGAGACGTCCGGGACGGGGACACGGATCGAGCTGCCGGTGATCCGGGCCTTGAGGTCGGGCAGCGCCTTGGAGACGGCGGAGGCGGCACCGGTCTCGGTGATGACCATGTTGAGCGGCGCGGAGCGGCCCCGGCGGTCCGACTTGTGGTAGTTGTCCAGCAGGTTCTGGTCGTTGGTGAACGAGTGGACGGTCTCCACATGGCCGCGCAGCACACCGTACTCGTCGTCCATCGCCTTCAGCGGCGGCACGATCGCGTTGGTGGTGCAGGAGGCGCAGGACAGGATCTGCTCGTCCGGCTTGATGGTGTCGTGGTTGACGCCGTGCACGATGTTGGGGACGTCGCCCTTGCCGGGGGCGGTGAGGACGACCTTGTCGATGCCGGGCCGCAGATGGCTGGAGAGGCCCTCGCGGTCGCGCCACTTGCCGGTGTTGTCGATCAGGATGGCGTTGTCGATGCCATGCTCGGTGTAGTCGATCTCGGCGGGGCTTCCGGCGTAGATGACCTTGATCTCATTGCCGTTGGCGATGATCGTGCTGTTCGCCTCGTCGACCGTGATGGTGCCGTGGAACTGGCCGTGGATGGAGTCGCGGCGCAGCAGTGAGGCCCGCTTGACCAGGTCCTGGCCGCCGCTGCCGCTGTCGCGGACGACGATGGCGCGCAGCCGCAGTCCGTTGCCGGAGCCGGTCTTCTCGATCAGCAGCCGGGCGACGAGACGCCCGATGCGGCCGAAGCCGTAGAGCACGACATCGCGCGGCTGACGGGACTCGATCTTGTTCGCGCCGGTCGCCCCGGCGACCGCCTCGGCGGTGAACGCGGCGACGGACAGGCCCCGGCTGTCGGCCCGGTAGGTCGCGGCGAGCATACCCAGGTCGATCTGGGACGGGCCGAGGTCGAGGGTGGTGAGCGCCTGGAGGAACGGCATGGTGTCGGTGACCGACAGCTCCTCACCGGCTATCTGGCGGGCGAAGCGGTGGGTCTTGAGGAGGCTCACCACCGACTTGTTCACCAGGGAGCGGCTGTGCAGCAGAACGGTCACGTCCCGCTCGCGCTGTAGCTTCCCGATGATCGGGATCATCGACTCCGCGATCTCCTCGCGGGTCTTCCAGTTGGTGAACGACTCGTCGTTGACGGTCACAGGCGCAGTCACAGGCGTATCTTTCGAGCTAGGAGGCGCTCATATGGTAACCCTGGCGCCTCCGGGCCCGACGGGGGGCGTCGCTTGGTCCCTTTTCGCCCGTGGAGGGGCGCCCGTGGAAAAGGGCGCGCCAGGGTGATCTGATTGCCGGACGCCGTCGCGGCACGGGCCGCGTGGCTCGGCGCGGCGGGCGGTGCCCTCAGCGCTCCAGCTCCGCCAGCCAGCGGACCAGCAGCCGGTTGACGTCGGCGGGCCGCTCCTGCTGGACGAAGTGACCGGCCCCGTCGAGGATGTGGGACCCCGCCAGCGCGGGCAGGGTCGTCGGGTACGCCTCGATCGCCGGGGCCAGCCAGGTCAGGGAGGCGTCGAGGGCGCCGCCGATGAACAGGGACGGCTGGGTGACCGGGGCGCCGGAGTGCGCGGCGAGGTCGGCCCAGTCCTGGTCCATGCAGCGGTAGCGGTTGAGGGCGCCGGTGAGGCCGGTGCGCTCGAACTCCGCCGCGAAGACGTCCAGTTCCGCCGCGCCCAGCCAGGAGGGGCGGGTCCCGGCCGGGAAGCGGTCACGCAGCGCGCCGCCGGGGGCGACGAAGTACGGCGACGGGGCGTCCGGCGCGGGCATGGTCCCGGCGGACAGGGCGGCGTAGAAACCGGCGAGCCAGCCCCGTACGTCGGGCTCGATCTCCGCCTCCGCGCGGCCCGGCGTCTGGAAGTAGGAGACGTAGAACTCCTCGTCGCCGCCCATCGCCGCGAAGATCTCACTGGGGCGGGGTCCGCCGGGCGGGCTGTAGGGGACGCTGAGCAGGCCGACCGCGCGGAAGACCGCCGGGTGCAGCAGGGCGGCGGTCGCGGCGATGTTCGCGCCCCAGTCGTGGCCGACGATCACCGCCTCGCGCTCCCCGAGGGCCTCCACCACGGCGACGGCGTCGGCCACCAGGTCGAGCAGGCGGTAGGCACCGGGGTCGGCGGGGCGCGAGGAGCGGCCGTAGCCGCGGACGTCGACGGCGACCGCGCGGTGCCCGGCGGCGGCCAGGGCGGGCAGTTGGTGCCGCCAGGAGTACCAGCCCTCGGGGAAGCCGTGCACGAGGAGCACCAGGGGTCCGCTGCCCCGCTCCACCAGATGGGTGCGGCCCGCGGGGGTGGGGACCAGACGGTGGACGGGGGCATGGTCAAGGGTGGGGTCGGGGGTGGGGGCTGCGGTGGACGGCATGGGGCGCTCCTCCAGGGCCGGGCGGGGGCGGCCCGTCGGGGCCGCCGGGGACGATCCTGTGCCGGGCGCGCGGTCGGGCGCGAAGGATGTTGCCGTTCCGGCAAATCGCCCCTAGGGGCGGGTCATCCCGCGACGGGCGGCTGGTGCAGTCCGAACGCCGAGCCCTGGTCGTCCCGGCAGAGCTTGAACCGCCCGAAGCGGGCCTCGGAATCGGTGTCGGTGTCGGTGTCGGTGTCGGTGGACTCGTCCCCCTCGTCGCCCAGTTCCTCGACGGTGCCGCCCAGGGCGAGGACCCGGGCGACGGCCGCGTCGAGGTCGTCCACCCGGAAGAAGAGATACGGCGAGGCGCCCTGGTCGCCGCCGTGCAGACCGCCGGGCAGCCCCGGTGTGCCGATCGTGTGGCCGTGTCCGCTGGGGCCGGGCCGCAGCTCCCAGCCGAAGAGGGCTCCATAGAAGGCCCGTCCCCGCTCGGGGTCGGCCACGCCGATCTCGAAGAAGCTCGGTTCACCCGTCATCGCACGCCTCCTGGCAGGGGTGGGGCCGGTTCCTCGTCCCACCGTACGCAGGGACGGGGGCGGTGTCCCGGGAGGGCCTGCGGTTGACAGCGGAAAGTGTGAGTGGTTGAGTACTCACATGACCACGGAACCGCGTCGACTCTCCACCGCCGAGGAACGCCGGGCGACCGTCCTGCGGACCGCCATCGGGGCGTTCGCCGCCCGCGGCTACTTCGGCACGACGACCTCGGAGGTGGCGAAGGCGGCCGGCATCTCACAGGCGTACGTCTACCGGCTCTTCCCCCACAAGGAGGCGCTGTTCACGGCGGTCGTCGAGCACTGCTTCGCCCGGGTGCGGGCCTCCTTGGAGGAGGGCGCGGCCCAGGCCACGAGCAGCGCGCCGGAGGCGGTCCTCGACTCGATGGGCGAGTCCTATGCCCGGCTGATCAGCGACAAGGATCTGCTGATGGTGCAGTTGCACGCACAGGCCGCCGCGGTCTCGGAGCCCACGGTCCGCGAGGCGGTCCGGGCCGGATACGCGCGGGCGGTGGAGTATGTGCGCGGCGCGTCCGGCGGCAGCCCCGAGCAGATCCAGGGCTTCTTCGCGACGGGCATGCTCTGCCATCTGATCGTGTCGATCGACGCGGACGGCGTGGACGCGCCCTGGATCCGCACGCTGGCGGCGGGCATCACCCACTACTGATCCCCCGCGCCCCCCTGCCCACCGGGCGACCGCTCAGCCTCCCCCGACGGTCGCCCTCCCTTAGCCCTAAAGAGTGAGTGGTCGACCACTCCTCACAACCGCTCCACATGACCGCTCCTCATCCATGGTCTTCATCTTCTCCCCCGACCGGAACTCCGGAGGACACCATGAACGACAACACCGTCACCCAGGCCACCGAGATCGTGCTGCCCGGCGTCGGCGAGCCCGAGTCGCTCGTCGTGCGGGTGCGCGATCTCGGAGAGCCCGGCCCCGGTCAGGCGCTGGTGCGTATGGAGGCGAGCGGCGTCTCGTTCGCCGAGCAGCAGATGCGCCGGGGCAAGTACTACGACATGCCGCCCTTCCCCTTCGTCCCCGGCTACGACGTCGTCGGGGTGGTCGAGCGGCTGGGCCCGCCGGTGCCGGGGCAGCCCGGGGTCGCCGTGGGCGACCGGGTCGCCGCGCTCACCAAGACCGGCGGCTGGGCCGACCGGATGCTGCTGGACAGCCGCGATCTGGTGCCGGTGCCGGACGGTGTGGCGCCCGCCGACGCCGAGTCGCTGGTCACCAACGGGGCGACGGCGTGGCGGATGCTGTTCCGCACGGCCCATGTGCGCGCGGGCGACACGGTGGTCGTGCACGGGGCGAACGGCGGGGTGGGCAGCGTCCTGGTGCAGTTGGCCCGCGCCCATGGCGTCCGGGTGATCGGCACGGCGTCCGCCCGCAACCAGGCGGCGGTGGCCGCGATGGGCGCCGAACCGGTCGACTACCGGGGCGATGTCCTCGCCCGGGTGCGCGCGCTCGCGCCGGACGGGGTGGCGGCGGTCTTCGACCACCTGGGCGGCGACAGCGTCAGGAACTCCTGGCGGATGCTGGCCCCCGGCGGCACGCTGGTGGCGTACGGCAGCGCCTCGACCCGGGACCGGGCGGGCAACGGCACGCTCACCGTGCTCCGGCTGGTGGCGCGGCTCGCGCTGTGGAACGCGCTGCCGAACCGCCGGGGCGCGCACTTCTTCAATCTCTGGGCCGGGAAGGCCCGCCGTCCCGAGCGCTACCGGGACGCGCTGCGCACCGATCTGGAGCAGGTGTTCGCGCTGCTGCGGTCCGGCGGGATCGAGGCCCGGGTCGACCGGGCGTTCCCGCTGAGCGAGACGGCCGAGGCGCTGCGGTACGCGGAGTCGGGCACGGCGGTCGGCAAGGTGGTGATCACGGCGGACGCGTGAACGCGGGGGCGGGCGGACCGGTGCCGGTACGGACACCGGTCCCCCGTGGCGCCCGTACGTCAGCGGTTCAGGACGTTCTTGACGTCCCGCAGGTCGACGTACTTGAAGCCGGTGGACTCGCGGTCGCCGTCCGCCGGGGTCTCCTCGCCGTCCTGGACCACGAGGAGCCCGCCCGGGTAGCGCTTGCCGAGCGGCGCGTTGAGCGCGGCGGCCCCGTCGCACACCTCGGAGCCGTCCAGCGTCGCGGAGGCGGCGGTGATCCGGAAGGCGGCCCGGTGGGCGTTGCCGGTGCTCACCCGGCGGTCGTAGGCGACGAAGGTGTTGTCGCCCTGGCCGGAGGCCAGCAGGTGGCCGGTGCCGCCGGGCCGGTCGAGGAGGGTCAGCCCCTCGACGTCCGCCGCCAGATGCGCCCCGCCGAAGCCGGGGTCGGCGCCGGGAGCGCACTCCTCGGTCTCCTCGTCATAGGTGCCGGGCACGCCGAACTCACGGACCTTGTCCATGAGGACGGGCCGTCCGGTGAGGTCGGCGCGCAGCCGCCAGATGCCGACGTCCTCCTGACCGGCGTACAGCGTGGCGTTGGCCGGGTCCACGACCATGCCCTCGACCTGCGGGAGTTCGTCCGGCTCGCCGCAGGGGGTCCAGGTGGTGCCGTCGGGGAGGGGGAAGGCGGACGGCAGGGTCAGGGTGCGGACCGTGCGGTAGCCGACGGTCCCGGCCCGGCCCGGGGTCAGCTCCAGCAGCGCGATCTGGGTCCGGCTGCGGCGGCTGACCAGCGCGTAGGAGCGGCCGGTACGGGGGTCGGTCCAGGTGGCGAGGCCGTAGACGGTGGCCTGTTCGTTGATCTCGTCCTGGGTGCTGTTGAAGACGGGGCGGGCGGCCGGGTCGGTGACGTCCTTGAGCGGGGCGCCGGGGCGGTCGCCGTCGACGCGGTAGATCCGCAGCCGGTCGTGGCCCCGGTCGCTGACCACGGCCAGGTCGGCGCGGGCGCCGGTCAGCCGGGTGCCGAGGACGAGATCGACGTTGTTGAAGCGGCCGGGGGCGTCGTCCGCGCCGGGCGCGGGCGGGGCGGCGATCGACTGGACCTCGCGGGCGGCGAGGTCGTAGACGCGCAGTCCGCCCTCCTTGGCGGTGGCGACGACCAGGCTGCGGTCCGGGTCGGCGGGGTTGCGCCAGATCGCCGGGTCGTCCGCGTTGGCGTTGCCGCCGGCCTCGTCGTCGTAGAGGGCCGCCGTTTCGGCCCGGGGCTGCACGGTGGGTGGCCCGGCGGCCCCGGCGGGCGTCGCCCAGGCCGTGGCCAGCACCGCGCCGAGTACCAGCCAAGTGCCTCGCAGCGTCTGACGCGTCGTCACAGTCGGTCCCTTCTGGGGTGGTGGACGGACGGCGACGACCCTCTCGGCGGGCGGCCGACAGACGCGAACCGGGTTTCGAACACCGGGTGAACGCCGGGGGAAGCCTCACTCAACGCGCCTACGGGAACGACCGGTTGACCGTCGGCGCCGCGGACGCCGGGGCGCTGGTCCCGTCCACGGCGAGCGGCACCGGCCGCCGGAGCGAGCGCCCGCCCACCGTCCAGCGTCCCGACCGCCGCCGCGAACGGCCGACCCACCAGCCGCCACCCCGACCACCGGAGCGAACGACCCGCCCACCAGCCAGTACCCCGGCCACCGCAGCGAACGACCCGCCCACCACCCGCCACCCCGGCCGCCGCAGCGAACGCCCCGCCCACCAGCCAGCGCCCCAGTCGCCGGAGTCAAGGACAGGCCCGCCACCCAGCGCCCCGCCCACAACCCCGCTCATCACCCCCGGTGCATCACCCGTCCCCCCGTCACCGTCAGCCGGACCTCCGTGTCGGTGATCTCGTCGGCGGGGGCCCGTACCGGGTCGACCGCCAGGGCCGTGAGGTCGGCGCGGTGGCCCACGGTGATCCGGCCCGTGACGGCCGACTCGCCCGCCGCGCGGGCCGCGTGGGTGGTGAGGCCCTCCAGCGCCTCAAGGCCGGTCAGCCCCGCGCTGCGGGACGCGGCGCCCCGGGGCGCGAGGGCGGTGGCGAGGACCGTACGGGCGTCGTAGTGGGCGATGGGCCAGTCCGAGCCGAGGGCGACCGTGGCGCCCGCGTCGCGCAGGTCCCGCAGCCGCCAGGCGCGTCCCGCGCGGGCTCCGCCCAGCCGCCGGGACCATTCGTCGGTGCCGTCGGCCCGGGTGTACCCGGCGTGCGGCGGCTGCATGGAGGCGGCCACGTCCAGCGCGGCGAAGCGCGGCAGCAGCTCGTCCGGCACGGTCTCGATGTGCTCGACGCGGTGGGCGCCGCGTCCGCCGGGGCCGAGGCCCGCCACCACGTCCAGGACGTTGCGGACCGCCGCGTCGCCGATGGCGTGGGTCGCGGTGCGCACCCCGGCCGTGTGCAGATGCCGTACGGCCGCCGCGTACGCCTCGGGGTCGGGCCAGAACGCCTCGGTGCCCTGGCCGTGGCAGTCGGCGTGCTCCAGCCAGGCGGTGCCGCCCTCGACGGTGCCGTCCATGAAGAACTTGACGCCGCCGACGGTCCAGTGGCGTCCGCGGCGGCCCTGGAGGGCGATCAGCTCGTCCAGGGCGGCCCCGTCGGCGCCGGGCATACACCAGGGGGCGAACCGCAGCCGCAGCGGCAGGACGGTCTCCTCGGCGACCGTGGTGAGCAGGTCGAGGTCGCCGCCGTCCATGACATGGGCGCCGGTCAGCCCGGTCGCGGCCATCGCGGAGAGCAGGTCGAGCAGCCGGGTGCGGCGCTCGGCGTAGGACGGGCGCGGGAGCACGGCGGTGACCAGGTCCATCGCCGCGTGTTCGACGAGATGGCCGGTGGGGCGTCCGGCGCTGTCGCAGACGACCTCGGAGCGCTGGGCGAAGGCACGCGGCCCGGTGACGCCCGCGGCGGCGAGGGCGGCGCCGGTGGCGAGGGCGGAGTGGCCGTCGTACAGGCGCAGGAAGGCGGGGGCGTCGCCGAGGACGTCCTCGATCAGGTCCCGGTCGACGGGGCGGCCCTCGAAGGCGTTGTGGTCCAGGCCGAAGCCGATGACCCAGCCGTCGATGCGGACCGCCCCGGCGAGCACCGAGCGCAGCGCGGCGAGGTCGGCGATCCCGGACAGGTCGGTGCCGGTGGCCATGTCCAGGCCCCACACGGGGTGGCTGTGGGCGTCGGTCAGACCGGGGACGAGGTGGGCGCCGTCCAGCCCGATCACCTCCGTGCCCGGTCCGCGCCAGTCGCGTACGTCCGGTGCGTTGCCGACCGCGCTGATCCGGCCGTCGGTGACGGCGACGGCGGTGGCGGCGGGCCGCTCCGGGTCGAGGGTGCGGACGTGGGCGCCGGTGAGGATCAGGTCGGCGGTGGGCATACGGGGGACTCCCTTGTGCGGTGGGGCGCCACGGCCGTGGCGCGGACGAGGTGCGGTGGGGCCGTTACTGCGGTTCGGACGCGAAGTCGGCGTACACCTCCGGGCGTCTGCGGCGCAGCCACGCGGCCAGCGGGAGACCGGCCAGGAACACGGTGGGCGCGACGGCGATCAGGACGGTGTTCACCAGCGGCGAGGCGCCGGTGAAGAGGTCGAGGTGGTCGACGACCAGCACGATCGCGGCGGTCAGCAGGACGGCGGCGGCGACCGGGGCGACGACCGTGCGCAGGACGCCCTCCTGGTGCGGGACCGTACGGAAGTAGCGGAACACGGCGAGCGCGGCGATCAGCTGGAGAACCATCAGTCCCAGCATGCCCGGTGTGTTCACCCAGAGCAGCAACTGGCTGTACGGGTCGGCGCCGGCCGCCCAGAAGGCGAGGACGACGACCGCGCCGAGCACGGTCTGCGCGATCCCGGCGACGTACGGGGAGCGGTGGCGGGGGTGGATACGGCCGAGGGCGCGAGGCAGGACGCCTTCCTCGGCGAGGGCGAGGCCGTAGCGGTTGATGGCGTTGTGGAAGGCGAGCAGGGAGGCGAGGACGCTGGTGACGATGAAGACATGCATCAGGTCGGCCGCCCAGCCGCCGACATAGGTGGTGATGGCGGCGAAGAACAGGCCGCCGGGGTCCTCCCCGGCCGCCTGGACGACCCGGGCGTCGCCGAACGCCTGGACGACGATCCACACGGTGAAGGCGTAGAACAGGCCGAGGAAGCCGACGGCGAGGTAGGTGGCGCGCGGGACCGTGCGCTGCGGGTCGCGGGCCTCGCGGCGGTAGATGACGGTGGACTCGAAGCCGGTGAACGCGGCGAACGCGAAGGCGAGGACGGCGGCGGTGCCGGGGACGAAGACGTTGCCCGGGGCGAAGGAGGTGAGCGAGAGCCCGTTCGCGCCGCCCTGGATCAGCACGCCGCCCGCGAGGAGCACGAGGATGCCGGTCTCGGCGACCAGCAGGACGCCGAGGAGCTTGGCGCCGAAGTCGATGGAGCGGTAGCCGCCGTAGCCGATCAGCAGCAGTCCGAGCAGGGACACCGGCAGCCAGGGGATGTCCGTGCCGAACAGCGCCGCGACGGTGTCCTGGGTGGCGGTGCCGAGGAGCCCGTAGACGCCGATCTCCATGCCGTTGTAGCCGACCAGGGCGAGCAGGGCGGCGCCGATGCCGATGGGCTTGCCGAGGCCGCGGGTGATGTAGGCGTAGAAGGCGCCGCCGCTCTTCACATGGCGGCTCATGGTGGTGAAGCCGACGGCGAAGACGGCGAGGGTGAGTCCGGCGAGGAGATAGCCGACGGGGGCGCCGACGCCGCCGAGCACCAGGGCGAGCGGGGCGACGCCCGCCATCACGGTGAGCGGGGCGGCGGCCGACACCACGAAGAACGCGATGTCGGAGGTGCCGAGGGAGCCGGAGCGCAGACCGGGGGCGGTCTCGGAACCGGCGGCCTCGGAACCGGCCTGGGGGACGGCGGCCTCGGGGGCGGGGACGGACATGGGTGAACCCTTCGAACGGCGCGGGAGAGCGGCGCTGACCTGCGGTGTCACGGAATGCGGTCGTCGGGTCCGACGGTGTGGGGTAGCTCGCGGCCCATAAACCTAAAGCCTTTCGGTTGGCGCAATGTAACCTCCCGTTCGGGCATCCGGGAAGCCCCTTCGGACAGAACGCCGGACAGAACACCGGACAGCACGCCGACAGCACATCGGACAGCACGAGGGAGACCGCCGACCATGGGACGGCCGCGCACACCGCTCCTCGACCGGGAGCGCATCACCACGACCGCGCTGAGACTCGTGGACGAGCGGGGCGATTTCAGCGTCCCGGAGATCGCCCGGCGGCTCGGCGCGCAGACGGGCTCGGTCTACCACCATGTGGACGGCCGGGACGGCATCGTGGAACTGCTGCGGGAGCGGGTGGCCGTCGGGCTGGACGCGGCGGCGCTGGAGCTGACGCCCTGGGACCGGGCGCTGGAGGAGTGGGCGCGCTCCTACCGGGCGGCGTTCGCCGCGCACCCGAGGGCGATCCCGCTGCTGATGACCTCACCGGTGCGGGCACCGCGGGTGCTGGAGCAGTACGAGCGGGCGGTGACCCTGCTGCTGGATGCTGGGTTCGCGACGGACACGGTGATGCCGCTGGTCATCGCCCTGGAGAACCTGGTGCTGGGCTCCGCGCTGGACCTCGCGGCGCCGGAGGCGATGTGGGAGCTGTCCGACCGGACACCGACACCCCGGCTGGCCGAGGTGCTGGCGGCGGTCGGCGAGGGCCGCGCGGACCGGGCGTTCGAGGTGGGGCTCGCGGCGGTCCTGGGACATGCGCGGGGGGTGCTGGCGGCCGGGGGGTGAGGCGCGGTCGCCGCCTTTTCACACCGGTGACGTCCGCTTCACACCGGTGACGTCCGCTTCACACCACTGACGTCCGCCCCGGGCCCGCGCGGATCGGCGGTTCCGGGGACGGACGTCGTCCGCGAAGGTGCCGCTACGGGAAGCGCGTGATCTTCGACGGGACGGTGCTGGTGCCCGAGGTCGGCGCCCCGGTGTCGTTGATGACATGGGCGTACTGGCCCTTGCCGCCCAGCGAGATCACCATCAGATGGTTCATCCTGACCCCCGCCTTGACCGGGACCTGGAACCCGTGGTGCTGGACGATGCTGGAGTCCGAGGTGTAGTTGCAGTAACTGCCCAGCGCCCACGCCTCATGGGTGTCGACCGTGTCGGCCACCTTGTAGGCGGCGTAGCCGACGATGCCGTCATGGGTGATGGCGGCGGCGTTCGGCGCGTCGTACGCCTTCTCGTTCTGGAAGAAGATCGTGCGCCCGCGTTCGCCGCTCCAGTAGACGTCGTACTTGTTGAAGTGCTCGACGAACAGACCGGTGGCGAGGACGTCGTCACCGTTGACCCGGAGTCCGTAGTCGGCGCGGTTGGTCTCCCAGCCGACACCTTCGCCGTGGTCCGCGCGCCAGATCCAGGTGTGGTCGATGAGTACGTCGTCGCTGTTGATGACCATGGAGTCGGTGGCGAGGCCGGGGCCCGCGCCGCCGATCCGGATGAACACGTCCTGGATGGTGGTCGGGTTGGCGGCGTGGTCGGCGGACGCGTTCGGGTCGCCGACCCGCAGCAGGGTGTCGGACCTGACCGGCCCGGCGTCGATCAGGAACCCGGCGAGCCGCACCCCGTCGACGTCGGCCACATGCAGGGCGTCGACGCCGTTGTCCGGGATGAGGGTGGCCAGACCGAGGCCGAGGACCACGGTGTCGGGACGGTTGACCTGGATGGTCCGGTCGAGGTGGTAGACGCCCGGGGTGATGAGCAGGTGCAGGCCCTGGGCGAGGGCGGCGTTGATGGTGGCGGCGGTGGCGCCGGGCTTGACCACGTAGAACTGGCTCAACGGCAGCGACGTCCCGCCCGCGTTGGCCGGCCAGGAGACCCCGCGCGCGTTGGTCCGCTCGGCGGGCACCCGCACCTTGTACTCGGTGCCGTCGAGATAGAGGAACGGCTTCTCACGGGAGATCGGCGTGGTGTCCATGGTGGTGTACGGGCCGGTGTCGAAGTTGGTGGCGGGGGCGCCCTCGACGCCGGTGAAGGTGTGGTTCCAGACCCCGTTGGTCCAGCCGCCGACCGAGCTGTCCCGGGTGTACCACTGCTGCTGGGAGTACGGGCCGACCGTGCCGTCGATCTTCGAGTCGGCGATATAGCCGCCGGAGGCCCAGCCGTAGCCGTTGGGCGCGAGGTTGAGACCGCCCTTGACGTGCATCCGGCGGAACGGCGCGGCCTGGGCGACGGCCCAGCGGTCGGTGCCGTTGACCGGGGTGAGGGCGAGGTTCTCGGCCGAGCGCCAGAAGTTCTGCGTGGCGTTGCCGTCGAACCAGCCCGCGTCGACCGTGATGTCCCCGTTGATCTGGGTGTCGTCGGGGTTGAGACCGAGCCCGGAGACCGAGGTGTAGAAGCCGAGCTGGGCGTTGATGCCGTGGTACGTGCCGGGCTTCAGCAGGAACTGGTAGCGGCCCGAGCCGAACTGGTCGGCCTCCTGACGGCTGAACACCTCGTCGAACTTCTGCTGGATGCCCGGTGTGGACGGGTCCATGACGATCACATTGGGCCCGAGATCGCCGCCGCCCTCGATGGGCCCGGTGCCGTCCGTGGTGGTGCGCACGGCGACGTCCCACAGGGAGTAGCCCCAGCCGGTGGCGCGGGCGGTGCCGTGCACCCGCAGATAGCGGCCGGACCCGGTGACGTCGTACGACACCTGCCCGCCGGTGGCGCCGGTGACGGTCCGCAGGGTGGTCCAGCCCTGTCCGTCGGTGGAGGTCTGGAGGGTGAAGTCCCTGGCGTGGGCGGTCTCCCAGGTCAGGTCGATCCGGCACAGGCTCTTGACCGACCCCAGGTCGACCTGGACCCACTGCGGGTCGGCGAACTGGCTGGACCAGCGGGTCCCGGCGTCCCCGTCGAAGGCGGCGGACGCGGGGGTGCCCGCGTGCTCGACGGAGGACGCGGAGGCGGGCCGGCCGCGAGCCGCGTCGGCGGTGCCACAGGCGGCGACGGCGGGGGCGACGGCGTCGGCGGCCACGGCGGTGGGGGGCAGGGCGAGCAGTGCCGCGGTGGCGACGAGGGCGGCGGCCAGGCAGCCGAGCGGCCTGAGGCTGGTGCCGGGGCGTGTGGCGGCGGGGCGTTGGGCGGCGGGGCGTGCGGCGGGATCTCCAGCGCGCCTGACGGCACGTCTGACGGCGTGTCCGACGGCATGTCTCACGGTGTGCCTGACGGCACGTCTCACGGTGTGCCCGACGGCATGTCTCACAGCGCGCCTGACGGCACGTCCGAGAGGGCGTCTCGGGGGGCTGTTCGTACGGCGTCTCATGCGGCTCCTCTGCGGTGCTCTTCAACGGGGCGGGTGCACAGGTGCGGGTGCGCCATCGCTGGTGCCGGTGCGCGATTGCTGGTGCCGGTGCGCGATTGCTGGTGCCGGTGCGCGATTGCTGGTGCTCGGTGCGGGTGCCGGTGCGCCGCGCAGGGGCAACGCCTCACCCGCGCGGCTTACTTCAGAACATGATTTAAGGGGTGACACAAACATCCGGCAACCCCCTGGGACGGATTCGCCGCGACGCGGGAGGGACCCGGACGCGCCGGGCGCCCCCGGCACACCTCCCCCGCCCCCCGCACGCCCCGATGCGGAAGGCATGGGGGAGCAGTTCATGGAGCCCCGTACCGGCCGCTGCCTACGCTGGGGCGGGAGCGCCGAGCGAAGGAGGTCCCGGGACCGTGAACAGCGCGGACAGCGCGGACAGCGCGGACGAGGGTTTCGCGGAGGCGGCGCGGCGGCTGACCGGACGGCGGGTCGAGCAGGTGCGCCCGGTCTCCGGCGCGGTCGCCGAGGCCGGTCTGGACGACGGCCGGTCGGTGATGGTCAAGCGGGGCGACGCGCCGGACGCGATCCGCGCGGAGGCGGCGGGGCTGCGGTGGCTGGCGGGCGCCGGGACCGTGCGGGTGCCGTCGGTGCTGGGGCAGGACCCCGAGTGGCTGGTGACCGGATGGGTCGCCACAGGGGCGCCCGGCCTCGCGGCGGCGGTCCGGTTCGGGCGGGAACTGGCGGGGCTGCACCGCGCGGGCGCGCCCGCGTTCGGCGCCGCGCCGCCCGGCGGACCGTCCGAGGCGTACATCGGACGGGCTCCGATGCGGAACAGCCCGGCGGCCCACTGGCCGGAATGGTATGCCGCCGAGCGGGTGCTGCCCTATCTGCGCGGCGCGGTGGACCAGGGCACGCTGAGCGGGGCCGAGGGGCGGGAGGTCGAGCGGGTCTGCGCCCGGCTGCCGGAACTGGCGGGACCCGTGGAGCCGCCCGCGCGGCTGCACGGCGACCTGTGGAACGGCAATGTGCTCTGGGGCGCCGACGGCCGGGTACGGGTGGTCGACCCGGCGGCGCACGGCGGCCACCGCGAGACGGATCTGGCGATGCTGGACCTGTTCGGCTGCCCGCATCTGGACGCGGTCCTGGACGGCTACCAGGAGGTGGCTCCGCTGGCCGACGGCTGGTCGGGGCGGGTCGCGCTGCACCAGCTCTTCCCGCTGCTGGTGCACGTGGTGCTGTTCGGGCGCGCGTACGCGGGGCGCACGGTGTCGGCGGTCCGGGCGTGTCTGCGCGCGTGAAGGACGTCCCGCGCGGTGCCTCACCGGCGCTCCCCGAGACTCCCGGGACCGCCCTCCGTACTTCGCGGAATCGCTCCCACTCACCGTGTCCCAGGGCTTCCGGCACCGGCGCCGGTGCTGGATTATCCTGCCTTACCGTTCGCGCGGCGGACGGGGGATCGGCGTGGTGCGGCCGAGGGGGGCGTGGATGCGCGTCCGGGTGCGGACAGGGCGGCGGGTGGCGCATTCTTGCTGTGTCGCCTGCGCGGCGCGGGGACGAGGTGGGGCCGGATGACTGGGAGCGCCGAGGACCGACCGCACGGGACACGAGACCGGCTGCCCGCGCTGCTGACGGAGGTCACGGCGGAGGCGGCGGGCGCGGTGGCCGCGCGGGTCGTGGGGGTGTATCTGCGCTCCACGGACCCGGACATCCTGCGGCTGGCCGCCGTGACCGGTGTCCCCGGTCCGCTCTTCCGCCCGTGGTGGCAGGTGCACGCCGGGCGGCCGGTGCCGATCGCGGACACCTTCCGGCTCGGGGTGCAGGTGGTGCTGCCCAACGCCACCGAGACGATGCGCCGCTATCCGCAGTTCGCGGCGGCGCTGCCGTTCCCGTTCGGGGTGCTCAGCTTGCCGGTGCCGGGCACCGACGGGGTGTGCGGCGCGCTGACCGCGCTGCTGCCGCCGGTGACGGACGCGACGGGGCTGCTGACCGAGCGGGACCGGCTGTCCCGGCTGGCGGAGGAACTGGGAGGGCGGCTGGGTCCCCTGGCCCGCGCGGGGACGCCTCCCGTATGGGACGGCGAGCCGCTGAGCACCCGGCCGCCCACCAAGGCGCCCGCTTCCGCCCGGATCGGCCGGTTCACCTGGGACCCGCGGACCGACGCGGTCACCGCGGACGACGGCGTACGGGCCCTGCTGGGGCTGGTGTCGCAGCCGCCGCCGGAGACGGAGACGGCGCTCACCGCGGGGCTCGCCCCGCCGGACGCCCGGCGGCTGGCTGTGCTCCTGCGGGACGCGGCGCACGGCAAACCGCCCGCCGAGCCGCTGCCCGTACGGCTGGCGGGCGGCTCCTTACGCCTGGTGGACCTGTGGCCGCCGGACGGCTCACGGCTGGTGCACGGCCTGGTCGCGGACGGCGGCTCGGCCGCCGAGCAGGCCGCCGACCGGCTGCCCGAGGGCGTCTTCTGCATCGACCGGCTCGGGGTCGTCGGCTACGCCAATCCGCGCGCCGGAGCCCTGCTCGGGGTCCCGTCCGCCCGGCTCACCGGGCGCTGTCTGTGGGAGGCGGTGCCCTGGCTGGCCCGGCCCGCCTGCGAGGACCATCTGCGGTCCGCCCTGCTGTCGCCGGGCCCGGTGCACTTCCCCGTCGAACGGCCGCCGTCCGACGGCGGTAGCGGGACCGAAGCCGGGGCCGGGGCGTGGCTGGCCTTCTCCGTCCACCCCGACGGTGAGCTGCTGACCTGCACGGTCGTACCGACCAGCCGGGTGACCGGCAGCCCGGCCGGACCGTCGTCACAGGACGCACCGGAGGCACCGGGGGCGTCCGCGGACGCGGTCCGTCCGGCCGTCCCGGCGGAGCCGGTGTACCGGCCGATCGTGCTGGCCATCGCGCTGTCCGAGGCGGCCACCGCGCGGCAGGTGTCAGCGGTGGTGATGCAGGAGCTGCTGCCCGCGTTCGGCGGGCGCCGCCTCGCGATCTATCTGCTCCAGGACCGGCATCTGTACCTCGCCTGGGAGTCCGGCTTCCCGGACGGCTTCCTCGACCAGTTCGACGGGGTCGGCCTGGACGCGCGGCTGCCCGGGGTCGAGACCCTCACCACCGGCCGGCCGATGTTCTTCGACTCGATGGGGGAACTCGCCGCCGCCTACCCGGGCATCCCGGTCGAGACGATGGAGGGCGCCCGCGCCTTCCTCCCGCTGATCGCGTCGGGCCGCCGGGTCGGCTCCTGCATCCTCGGCTTCGACCGCGAGCGCCGCTTCAGCACCGAGGAGCGGACCGTCCTCACCTCCCTCGCCGGGCTGATCGCCCACGCCATGGAGAAGGCCCAGCGCTACGAGACGGAGGCCGCGCTCGCCCGGGGCCTCCAGCGGGCGCTGCTGCCCCGCAGGCTGTCCACGCACCCCGGGGTGGAGACCGCGGGCCGCTATCTGCCGGGCACCCAGGGCATGGACGTGGGCGGCGACTGGTACGACGTGGTGGAGGCCGGTGACGGTGTGGCGCTGGTGATCGGCGACGTCCAGGGGCACGGCGTACAGGCGGCGGCCACGATGGGGCAGCTACGCAGCGCGGTACGGGCGTTCGCGCTGGACGACCGGCCGCCCGACGAGGTGCTGCACGGCACCAACCGGCTGCTGATCGACCTGGACCCGGGACAGTTCGCGAGCTGCTGCTACGTACGGCTCGATCCGGCGACCGGCTCGGCCCGGATCGCCCGCGCGGGCCATCCGCCACCGCTGCTGCGCCGCCCCGACGGCCGCACCCACCGCGTGGACACCCCGGTCGGAGTGGTCCTCGGCGTGCTGGGCGACGCCCGCTACCCGGTCACGGAGGTGACGATGGAGCCCGGCGCGATCCTCGCGCTCTACACGGACGGGCTGGTCGAGCGGCCCGGCCTGGACATCGACGACGGCATCGGGGCGCTGCGGATCGCCCTCGCGCGGGGCGGCGCCCCGGTGAGCCGTCCGGGGACGCGCTGGCTTGCGGCGGTCGCCGACCGACTCACCGCGGCGACCCGGCACACCGCGGACCGCCCCGACGACATCGCCCTCCTCCTCGCGTCCCGCCGCACCCAGGACCGGCCCCGCCCGTGAAGGGGGCGCGCATGACACCGGTCCCGGCCGGGGACGGGGCGCGCACCACGCCGGGCGCGACCGGGGACGGGGCGCGCATGACGCCGGGCGCGACCGGGGACGGGGCGCACACCAAGCCGGGCCCGACCGGGGACGGGGCGCACATGACGCCGGGCCTGACCGGAGACAGGGCGCACACCAACCCGGGCCCGACCGGAGACAGGGCGCACATGACGCCAGCCCCGGCCGGAAAAGCGGCTCACATCACGCCGACTCCACCCGCGAAGGGGGCGCACATCACTCCGCCCCCGACGGCGAACGGGGCACACATGACGCCGGTCCCGACCCGGAACGCGGCATTCGTCACCCCGACCCGGACCCCGACCAGCGGCCACATCACCCCGCCCCCACCCCCGAACAAGGCCCACATAACGCCGGTCCCCACCACGACCGCCGCCCCGCTCCCCCACCCGCCCCCGTGTCACCGCGCCCGCCCGGGAACGCCCCCCGGACCGCCTCCGCCCCCGGACCGGCCCCCGGCCCCGCCCCCGGCCCCCCGCACTGGTGATTCCACCAGAACCCGTACCCGGGCCGTGACCTTGCGTGACACCTCTCGCCTCAGGGGGCGGAGGAGTGTAAACAGGGCACATGGTCCGGCTATTGGGGCGCACCGCGAAGACCCGGCCGCCCCGTCGCCTCGGCGGAGTGCATCCGCAGCGTTCCCACGGCGCTGCCCGGGAAGCCGGTGAGCCGCCCGTGACCCGCACCGCCGCCGCCTCCCCGCCCCCGCGCCGTCCCGCCCGGGGGGCCCGCGCGCTGCCCGGTCCGCTCGCGGCGCTGCGCTCGGCGCTCAGCGGCCGGAGCGTCGCCGGTCAGGTCTTCCTCTTCCAGGTCGCGATCGTGGTGGTACTGGTCGTGGCGGCCGTGGTGGCGCTGCTGCTCCAGGGCCGGATGGACAGCGCCCGTGAGGCCACCGACCGCTCCCTGACCGTCGCCCAGACCTTCGCCAACGCGCCCGGCACCCGCGCGGCGCTGCGCGCCCCGGACCCGTCCGCGGTGCTCCAGCCACAGGCGGAGGCGGCGCGCGAGGCGGCCAAGGTCGACTTCATCGTCGTCATGAACACCGACGGGGTGCGGTACACCCACCCCAAGCCGGACCGGATCGGGAAGAAGTTCGTCGGCACCTTCGCCCCGGCGCTGGCCGGGCGGCCGGTGACCGAGGAGATCGACGGGACGATCGGGCGGCTGGTGCAGGCGGTGGTGCCGGTCCAGGACCCCGACGGGCGGGTCGTCGGCCTGGTGTCGGCCGGGATCACCACCGACCACGTCGGGGGCACGGCCAACCAGCAGCTGCCGCTGGTGCTGTTCGCCGCCGCCGTCGCGGTGGCCCTGGCGACCGGCGGGACCGCGCTGGTCAGCAGGCGGCTGCTGCACCAGACGCACGGTCTGGGCCCGCGCGAGATGACCCGGATGTACGAGCACCACGACGCCGTACTGCACGCGGTGCGCGAGGGCGTCACCATCGTCGACGGGGAGGGCGAGCTGCTGCTCGCCAACGACGAGGCACAGCGCCTGCTCGACCTGCCCGCCGACGCGGAGGGCCGTCATGTGAGCGCCCTCGGCCTGGCGCCCGACACGGCCGATCTGCTGGCCTCCGGGCGGGTCGCGACGGACGAGGTACATCTCGTCGGCGACCGGCTGCTCGCCATCAACCAGCGCCCCACCGATCTGCGCGGCGGCCCCGCCGGAAGCGTCGCGACCCTGCGCGACTCCACCGAGCTGCGGGCCCTGTCCGGCCGCGCCGAGGTGGCCCGCGAACGGCTGGACATGCTGTACGACGCCGGGGTCGCGATCGGCACCAGCCTGGACGTCGGCCGGACCGCCGAGGAACTGGCCGAGCTGGCTGTGCCCCGGTTCGCGGACTTCGTCTCCGTCGACCTCTTCGACGCGGTGATCGGCGGCGACCCTCCCGGGTCGGGCACCGAGCTGCGGCGCGCCGCGTTCAGCGGGGTGCGCAAGGACGCGCCGCTGTACCCGGTGGGCCGGCGCATCCACTTCGTGCCGTCGTCGCCGCAGGCGCAGGCGCTGCGCAGCGGTCAGGCCGTGGTGGAGCCCCGGCTGCGGGACGCGCCCGGCTGGCAGGCCCAGGACCGCGAACTGACCGGGCAGGTGCTGGAGTACGGCATCCACTCGCTGATCACGGCACCGCTGCGGGCCGGTGCGCTGATCCTCGGGCTGGTCAACTTCTGGCGGTGCGCGGCGCCCGAGCCGTTCGACGCCGAGGACCGGGCGCTGGCGGAGGAGCTGGTCGCGCGGGCGGCGGTCTCCATCGACAACGCCCGCCGCTACACCCGTGAGCACACCATGGCGGTCACCCTCCAGCGCAGTCTGCTGCCGCGCACCCTGCCCGAGCAGAACGCGCTGGACATCGCGTACCGCTATCTGCCCGCGCAGTCCGGGGTCGGCGGCGACTGGTTCGACGTGCTGCCGCTGTCCGGGGCGCGGGTGGCGCTGGTCGTCGGGGACGTGGTCGGGCACGGGCTGCACGCGGCGGCCACGATGGGGCGGCTCCGCACGGCCGTCCACAACTTCTCCGCCCTGGACCTGGCGCCCGACGAACTCCTGCACCTCCTGGACGAATCCGTCAGCCGGATCGACCAGCACGAGACGGCCGACGGCTCGGCGGCGGTGACCGGCGCGACCTGTCTGTACGCGGTGTACGACCCGGTCTCCCGGGTGTGCACGATGGCCCGCGCGGGGCATCCCCCGCCCGCGCTGATCCGCCCCGACGGCACGGTGGAGTTCGTGGAGCTTCCGGCGGGGCCGCCGCTGGGGCTGGGCGGGCTGCCGTTCGAGACGGCGGACGTCGAACTGCCCGAGGGCACCCGGCTGGTGCTCTACACGGACGGTCTGGTCGAGGACCGCACCCGGGACATCGACGAGGGCCTGGAGATCCTGCGCACCACCCTGGAGCACGCGGGGCCGTCCCCCGAGGACACCTGCCGCACGGTCGTCGACGCCCGGCTGCCGGAGCGGCCCGGCGACGACATCGCCCTCATCGTGGCCCGCACCCGCGCGCTGGGCGCCGACCGGGTCGCCGAGTGGGAGGTGCCGCCGGACCCGGCGGCGGTCGGCGAGGTCCGCGCGGCCGTCCTGCGCCAGCTCAGCGACTGGGACCTGGACGAGTCCGCGTTCACCACCGAACTGATCCTCAGCGAACTCGTCACCAACGCCATCCGCTACGGCGGCGCCCCCATCCGGGTCCGGGTGCTGCGCGACCGCACGCTGATCTGCGAGGTCTTCGACAGCAGCAGCACGGCCCCGCATCTGCGCTACGCGGCGATGACCGACGAGGGCGGCCGGGGCCTGTTCCTGGTGGCCCAGCTCGCCGACCGCTGGGGCACGCGCTATCTGCCCACCGGGAAGGTGATCTGGGCGGAGCAGCCACTGCCGGGCGGACACGGACCCTGACCCCGCGGCCCCCGACCCGCAGACCCCGACCCGCAGCCCCTCACCCCGCAGACCCCGACCCGCAGACCCTTGACCCCGCAGACCCCGACCCCGCGGAAAATCACTCGAAGCCACGTTCGGGGCACTGTTAGCCTGATCCGCATGGCACGAGGTATCTGGTCCCAGAAGGTGCGATCCGCCCGCTGACGGCGGCGCCCCACTCGCTTCTGCGTTCGCGCTCGCCGTCCCGGTTCCCGCCGGGCGGCGCTTTCCGCTGCCCGACTCCCTGCGAGCTGCGGAGCACGAGCACCCTTGAACACCCCTCCTCTGAACCCCTCCCCCCTGCCCTCCGCCACGTCGGCATCCAATACAGCGCCCGACGCCGCCCCGCGCGGCAGCGCACACCTGCGCGCCGAGAACGTCACCGTCACCCGAGGCGCCCGCCGCGTCCTGGACACGGTGTCGGTGACCGTCTCCGCGCGGGCCCGGATCGCCGTCGTCGGTGAGAACGGCCGCGGCAAGACGACCCTGCTGCACATCCTGGCCGGGCTGATCGCACCGGACAGCGGAACCGTCCACCGGTCCGGCACGATCGGTCTGGCCCGCCAGGAACTGACCGTCCAGGACGGCGAGACGGTCGGCACACTGACGTCCGCCGCCCTGTCCGCCTCCCGGGCAGCGCTCGCCGCGCTGGACGAGGCGTCCGCCGCCCTGGCCGACGGCGACCCGGCGGCCGACGACCGGTACGCCGTCGCCCTGGAGGCGGCCACCGCACTGGACGCCTGGGACGCGGAACGCCGGGTCGACCTGGCGCTGGCGGCGCTGGACGCCTGCGCGGACCGCGCCCGCCCGCTGGCCACCCTGTCGGTCGGTCAGCGCTACCGGGTCCGGCTGGCCTGTCTGCTCGGCGCGCACCACGACATCCTGCTGCTGGACGAGCCGACCAACCATCTCGACTCCACCGGGCTGGACTTCCTCACCCACCGGCTGCGCGCCCACAGCGGTGCGCTGGCCCTGGTCAGCCATGACCGGGCGCTGCTGCGCGCGGTCGCGGACCGCTTCCTCGACCTCGACCCGACCCGCGACGGCAGGCCGCGGCTGTACGCGGGCGGCTACGACGCCTGGGGCCCGGCGCGGCGGCGCGAACGCGAGCGCTGGGAGCGGGACCACGAGGAACAGCGGGCCGAGCACCGCCGGTTGACCGACGCCGTGGCCCAGGCACAGGACCGGCTCGCCACCGGCTGGCGGCCGGAGAAGGGCACCGGCAAGCACCAGCGCCAGTCCCGCGCGCCCGGCGTCGTCCAGGCGCTGCGGCGGCAGCAGGAGGCGCTGGCGGCGCACCCCGTGGACGTGCCGCCCCCGCCGCCCGTGCCCCGCTGGCCGGAGCCGGGCGTCCGGCGCGGCGCCCCGCAACTCCGCGCCCACGGCGTCACGGTGGCGGGCCGCCTCCCCACGCCCGTGGACCTGACCCTGGACGCCGGTGACCGCCTCCTCGTCACCGGGCCGAACGGCGCCGGGAAGTCGACGCTCCTGTCCGTGCTGTCCGGCGCGCTGCCGCCGACCGAGGGATACGTCCGGTGCGCGCGGGGCGCCCGTGTCGCGCTGGTGGCCCAGGAGACCGCCGTACAGGACTTGGAGCGCAGCGCGTACGACGTGTACGCCCGGCATGTGGACCGGCTGGTCGCTGCCGGGGGGCCGGGGGCCGTGGAGAGCGGTGGGCCGGGAGCGCTCGGGCTGCTGGACTCCGAGGCGCTGCGCACTCCGGTGGGCCGTCTGTCGCAGGGACAGCGGCGGCGCCTCGACCTGGCGCTGGCGCTGGCCGGAAGGCCCGGACTGCTACTCCTCGACGAACCGACGAACCATCTGTCGGCGCCCCTGGTCGACGCGTTGACGCAGGCGCTGCGCGACACGAGCGCGGCGGTCGTGGTCGCGACCCACGACCGGCAACTGTCGGCGGACCTCGCACACTGGCCACGGCTGGAGGTGGGCAAAGCGCTGGAGGTGGGCAAAGCGCCTGCCAATTCTCGCCCATGAGGGTGGGCACGACAGGGGCAGCCTGATAGGAAACTTTCCTATCAGATATCTGGCAGCGCACCGGAGAGCATCCGTAGGCGATCCCTGGCTATCCCTGGCGATCCCTGGCGATCCTTGGCGATCCCTCTCGATGAAGGCTCGCGCGGGCCCGGCCCGCGCGAGCCACGGACCAGGCAGCCAACCCCCCTCCCCCCACCGTTCGGAGCCAGCCCCCGTGACCCACCCCATGAGCCCCCGCCGCCGCTCCGCCCCCACCACCCGCCGCACCCTCCTCGCCCTCACCGGAGCGGCGCTGGTGACAGCCCCGCTGTTCACCTTCCGCGAGCCCGCGCCACCGGCATCGGCGCCCCCCGACCCCGACCCGGCCCCCGCGCGGGCGCGAACGCGCGGTCTGGACGACCCGGTGAAGAAGGAGATCGCCATGCGGCTGGTCTCCAGCGCCGAGAACTCCTCCCTCGACTGGACGGCGCAGTACCCGTACATCGAGGACATCGGCGACGGCCGGGGCTACACGGCCGGCATCATCGGCTTCTGCTCCGGCACCGGCGACATGCTGGACCTGGTGGAGCTGTACGCCCGCCGCAAACCCGGCAACGTTCTTGCCGGTTACCTCCCGGCGCTGCGCCGGGTCGACGGCACCGACTCACACGCCGGGCTGGACCCGGACTACCCCCGCGACTGGCGCCGGGCCGCCCAGGACCGGGTGTTCCAGCGGGCGCAGAACGACGAACGCGACCGCGTCTACTTCGACCCCGCCGTCCGCCAGGGCACGACGGACCGGCTCGGGGCCCTCGGCCAGTTCGCGTACTACGACACGCTGGTGATGCACGGCGACGGCGGTGACGCGACCAGCTTCGGCAGCATCCGCCGCCGCGCTCTGCGCTCGGCCGTGCCGCCCGCCCGGGGCGGCGACGAGGTGCGCTGGCTCGACGCCTTCCTCGACGCCCGCGTCTGGGCGATGCGCCAGGAGGAGGCGCACAGCGACACCAGCCGCGTCGACACCGCCCAGCGGATCTTCCTGCGCGCCCGCAACCTCGCCCTCGACACCCCCCTCGACTGGAAGGTGTACGGCGACAGCTACCACCTCGACTGACGACCCCACCGGCCCCACTCGGCCTACTCGCCCCACCAACCCCACCGGCACGACCAATATGAACGCAAGGATCTTCCCTGTGGCCCACGGCCGACCCCGTTCCTAGCATCCCTGCCCGAGGCGCGACGAGGCGCCCGCGAGCCGCAAGGGAAAAGGCGCCATGACCACTCGTGCACGCATCCTCCGCCGGACCGGCCCGGCCCTCGCCGCGGCGCTGGCCGCCACCCTGCTGTCGACGCCCACGGCGCACCCCACGCCCACCCAGGCACCCACCCCCGCCCCCACCCCCATCCCCTGCCCCGCCGACCTGGCGGCCGAGGCCACCTGCCTCACCGGCCAGGACGCCGCCGGAGCCCACTACACCCTCGCGCTCCCCACGGACTGGAACGGCTCCCTGGTCGTCCACGCCCACGGCGGCCCCGACCTGGGCGCCGCCTCCGACCCCGCCCGCAGCCAGGACGACCTGGCCCGCTGGTCGGTGATGGTGAAGGAGGGCTACGCGTGGGCGGGCTCCTCGTACCGCCGGGGCGGCTATGGGACCCGGATGGCCGCCGCCGACACCGAGAGCGCCCGGCGGGCGTTCGTCAGCCGCTTCGGCCGCCCCGACCGCACCTATGTGCACGGCCAGTCCTGGGGCGGGAACGTCGCCGCCAAGGTCGCGGAGATCCACGGCACCCGCAACGGCCCCTACGACGGCGCGCTCTTGACCAACGGCGTCCTGGGCGGCGCTTCGCGCGGCTACGACCACCGGGTCGACCTCCGCGTCGTCCACCAGTACTACTGCGGCAACCACCCGCGCCCCACCGAGCCGCAGTACCCGCTCTGGCAGGGCCTGCGCGCCGACTCCACGATGACCGCCGCCGGACTGCGCGCCCGCCTCCAGGAGTGCACCGGCCTCGCCTCCCCGCCCCCGGAGCGGACCGCCCTCCAGCAGCGCAACCTGGACGACATCCTCGCCGTCACCGGCATCCCCGAGCGCACCCTGGAGTCCCATCTGCGGTTCGCCACCTTCACGTTCCGCGACCTCGTGAGCGAACGCCTCGGCGGGCGCAATCCGTTCACCTCCACCGGGGTGCGCTACTCCGGTTCGCACGACGACGAGGCGCTCAACGCGCGCGTCCAGCGCTTCACCGCCGATCCCACCGCCCGCCGCGACCTGTCCTACGACAGCGATCCGACCGGCAAGGTGTCGATCCCGGTGCTGACCCTGCACGCCATCGGTGACCCGACCGCGTTCGTGGAGCACGAGTCGGCGTACCACGCCACGCTCAAGGGCGCGCACCGGGACCGGTACCTGGTGCAGACGTTCACCACGGAGACCGAGCACAGCGAGCTGAGCGACGCCGAGTACGCGGCCTCGATCGCCGCGCTGGACCGCTGGGCGCGCACCGGTCACCGGCCGACGGCCCGCTCGGTCGCCGCGTCCTGCCCCGCCTTCGCCACGGTCCACGGCACGGGCTGCCACTTCGACCCGGGGTACCGTCCGGCCCCGTACGCCTCGCGCGTCCTGCCGCGCCCCGGCGGACTGACCTGGCCCGCGCTGACCTCCACCCAGGAACGCGCCTGGAGCCGCGTCGACGGCGTGGGCATCGCCCCTTGACCCGGCGGCCCCCTGACCCCACGGAACCCTGACCCCACGGACCCACGGACCCACGGACCCCGGGGACGCACGGACCCACTGACCCACGGACCCCACGGACCCCACGGACCCCACGAACGAGACTCTCCTGTCCCGGTGGGACACAAGTCTCACCGGGTCACATGTCCCCTCGGGACATTTCCCAGGTACCCTCGAACACATGAAGGCAACGGAGCCCGCAGCCATCGCCGCCCCCTCCCCCGAGGCGGACCGCCGGCGCCGCAAGGCACGGCGGACACGCGACGCGCTGGCGACGGCCGCGCTGGAGCTGATCCTGGAGCGCGGACTCGCGGCGACCACCGTGGAGGCGATAGCCGACCGCGCCGACGTCACCCGCCGCACCTTCAGCCGCCACTTCACCGGCAAGGAGGACGCGGCGCTGGACTTCGTCCGTGAGGACGGCCGCCGGATCAACGACCGGCTGCGCGCCCGCCCCGCCACCGAGCCCCCGCTGCTCGCCTACCGCCGCGCGGTCGCCACCTGGCTGGCCGACACCACGGACCCGGCGTGGCACGTCCGCCCGGTGACCCGCCGTCTGCTCGCCCTGCTCGACGCCGAGCCCGCGCTGTTCGCCGCGTACGAACGCATCCGGGTGGACGCCCAGGAGGAGTCGAGCCGCATCCTCGCCGCACGCCTCGGCGGCGCCGACGACATCCGTCCCGCCGTCCTCGCCGACGCCGCCGCCGGAGTCCTGACGGCCGCGCTCCGCCTGTGGGTCCGCGGCCCCTACGACCACGACACCGGCGCGGCGGACCTGGCCGCGCTGGTGGAGCGGGCCTATGACGCCCTGACCGCCGAGGCCGCCGAAGCGGCCCGCACCGCACACCGAGAGGCACCATGAACGCCCTTCCCGTGACCGACTACGCCACCGAGTTCTCCGGCCGGACCGCCCTGGTCACCGGCGCCGCCTCCGGCATCGGACTGGCCACCGCCCAGCGGCTCGGCGCGGGCGGCGCCCGGATCGTGATCGCCGACCACAACGCCGAGGGAGCCGCCAGGGCAGCCGCCGACCTCAAGGAACAGGGCGTCGAAGCGGCGGCGACCGCGCTGGACGTGACCCGCCCCGAGTCGGTCGAGGCGGCCGTCCGCTTCACCACCGACACGTTCGGCGCCCTGGACCTGGCCGTGAACAACGCGGGCATCGGCGGCCCCAGCGCCCCGACCGGCGCCTACGACATCGAGGAGTACGACCGGGTCGTCCGCACCAACCTGGACGGCGTCTTCTACTCCCTGCGCTACGAGCTGCCGGTGATCGAGGCGGGCGGCAAGGGCGGCGCGATCGTCAACGTGGCGTCCATCCTCGGCTCGGTCGCCTTCCCCCACTCGCCCGCCTACACCGCCGCCAAGCACGGCGTGCTGGGCCTGACCAAGGCGGCGGGCGCCGAGTACGCGGCGAAGGGCATCCGGGTCAACGCGGTGGGCCCCGGCTTCATCGACACCCCCCTGCTCAAGAACATGGACCGGACGGCGTACGACGGTCTGGTCGGGCTGCATCCGGTGGGCCGGCTGGGGCGGGCCGGGGAGGTCGCCGAGCTGATCGCGTTCCTGCTGTCGGACCGGGCCTCGTTCGTCCACGGCAGCTACCACCTGGTCGACGGCGGCTACACGGCCGTCTGAGCGGGCCCCGGGCCCTGGAAGGAGACACCCATGAAGGCACTCCAGTACCGCGCGATAGGCGCCGCCCCCGAGGTGGTCACGGTCCCCGACCCCGAGCCCGGCCCCGGCCAGGTGCTGCTGAAGGTCACGGCGGCCGGGGTGTGCCACTCGGACATCGCGGTGATGAGCTGGCCCGCCGACCAGTTCCCGTACGACCTGCCGCTCACCCTCGGCCATGAGGGGGTGGGCACGGTCGCGGCGATGGGCGCCGGGGTGACCGGTGTCCAGGAGGGCGACGCGGTCGCGGTGTACGGGCCGTGGGGCTGCGGGACCTGCGCCAAGTGCGCGGAGGGCAAGGAGAACTACTGTCTGCGCGCCGCCGACCTCGGTATCCATCCGCCGGGCCTGGGGACGCCGGGTGCGATGGCCGAGTACCTGCTGGTGGACGACGCCCGGCATCTGGTGCCGCTGGACGGGCTCGACCCGGTGGCGGCGGTACCGCTGACCGACGCGGGGCTGACGCCGTACCACGCGATCAAGCGCTCGCTGCCCAAGCTGACACCTGGTGCGACGGCCGTGGTGATCGGTACCGGCGGGCTCGGGCATGTGGCGATCCAGTTGCTGCGGGCGCTGACCCCGGCCCGGGTGATCGCGCTGGATGTGAGCGAGGACAAGCTGCGGCTGGCCCGGCAGGTGGGGGCGCACGAGACAGTGCTGTCGGACGCCGCCGCGGCGGACGCGGTGCGCGAGCTGACCGGCGGCACGGGCGCGCAGGCCGTGTTCGACTTCGTCGGCGCGGAGCCGACGGTGGCCACGGCGGGCGCGGTGGCGGCCGTGGAGGCGGATGTCACGCTGGTCGGCATCGGCGGCGGGGCGCTGCCGGTGGGCTTCGGACGGCAGGCGTTCGAGGTGTCGGTGTCGGCGCCGTACTGGGGCAGCCGCGGCGAGCTGATCGAGGTGCTGGCACTCGCCCGGTCGGGCGCGGTGTCGGTGCACACGGAGACGTTCTCGCTGGACGAGGCCCCGGAGGCGTACGAGCGGCTGCACCACGGGCGGATCAACGGCCGCGCGGTGATCGTGCCGAACGGCTGACGGACGATCGAGCCGATGGCGGACACCGTGGTCGGTTCGGTCGCCACGGACGGGCTGCCCGCCGACCCCGGCGAGCGGGTCCGGGTGGTCGTGGGCCGCTACCGGGCGGCGCTGCTCGCCCACCGCGACGGCGGGCGGCTGGTCGCCGGGACGTTCGCCGGGACGGGCCGCACCCTGCGGGTGGCGGAGGTGGTGGTGGCCGCGCTGCTGGAGGCGGGCCACCCGGAGGAGGACGCGGCCCGGCTGTGCTGGGCGCTGGTCCACTTCACGCGCGGTCTCACCCAGGAGGAGCAGAGCGCTCCGGCGGACGACGTCCGGCTCCCGGTCGCCGATCTCGCCGCCGAGGGCTGTCCGGCGCTGGCGAGGATCGGGGTCCGGCTGCCGGCCCAGGACTCCTACGACGCCCGGTTCGCCTTCGGGCTGGCCCGGCTGCTCGACGGGGACCGACCCTGACCTGTGGTCACGCTGTGTCGTCCCTGAGTCCCGGCCGACCGGTCACGATCCCCCACTGAGGTGTTTCCGGCCAACGCGCCCGTGAATGAGCCTCTGTCACCTCCACACATCAAGTCACTCAACTTCACCGTCATTTCCGACAGTTGCCGCAGAGCCGGGCGGCCTGGACGGCATTCCGGCAGGAAGTCGCGTCCCGGTGCGCGATTTCGACCGATGACACTGTGTACTGTGCTGCGAGTATCACGTCACAGGGGTTGTGGATCTTCTCAACCCCCGGCACGCTCCTGCCCGTTGTTCGCGCCGACCTCCCTGGAACGCCCCAGATGATCGAACTACCGGAGCTTGCCGTCGGCTCCCTCGCCGCCGGCACCCTGTCCGCCTTCGCCCTCGGCGGCGGCCTGCTGCGGTCCCGGAAGAGACAGGCCCGGCAACGGGCGGAGATCGCCGCCTTACGCGGGCGGCTCGACGACACCATGGCCTCGTTCATCGCCGAACTGGAACAACTGGCCGACCACCGCATGCCGTCCGCCGCGCGGCAGCTGAACCATCCGCACATCGCCGTACCGGGTCCGGCCCGCCCGCAGACGGCCGGCACCCCCCTCGGCATCGCCCTGGAGGACGTCCTCAACGGGCTGCGCATCGAGTTGCAGGCGCAGCGCACCCGGATCGACGCCGCCGCCCAGGCCGGGATGCGCGGCGCCACCCGGGAGATCCAGGCGGCGCTGTACCGGCTCCAGGACGCCCTGCGCGGTCTCCAGCAGCGCTACGACGACCCCGAGCTGACCCAGACCCTGTTCGCCCTCGACCACGAGAACGAGCAGTCGCTGCGCCGGGCGCAGGTGGCCGCGGTGGTGTGCGGGGCGTGGGTGGGGCTGGCCCGTGAGGAGTCCCATGTGGTGGACGCCGTCACGGGTGGTCAGTCCCGGATCGCGGGCTATCACCGGGTGCGGGTGAACAACCATCTGGAGGCGGGCACGGCCCTGGTGTCGCACGCCGTGGAGCCGGTCGCCATCATCGTCGCGGAGCTGCTGGACAACGCGTTGCGGCACTCCGCGCCGGACACCGAGATCACCGTCAACCTGGAGCACGTCCACCACGGTGCCTGTATCACGGTGGACGACGCCGGGCTCGGGATGACCCAGGACGAACGGGTCCGCGCCCAGCGGCTGGTGGCCGGTTCCGAACCCATTCTGCTGACCGACCTCGGTGATCCGCCGCGGATGGGACTCGCCGCGATCGGCCAGCTCACCCGCCAGTTCGACCTGGGCGTCGATCTCTCCTCGCCCTCGCCCTACGGCGGGGTCCGGGCCGTGCTGCGGGTCGACAGCCATCTGCTGACCCGGATCGACCCGGAGCAGAAGCCCCCGGCGGCCAGCGCGCCGCGCTCCACCCGCAGCGGCTCCGACCGGCAGACGCTGGACTTCCGGGACGCCGACCCGCTCGCCGGGGACGGGCTGCCGCACGGCTACGGCGGCGACCTGGATCTGTCCGCCGCCGAGCACGACGGCGAGGAACCGGACGCGCTGCCCCGGCGCAGGCGCCGCTCCCGGCCCGCCGTACCGCCGCAGGGCTCACCGCGCCGGGAGCCGGCCGCTCCGATACGGCCCGCGCCCCGTCCGGAGGACGCCGCCGCCGCGCTCGGCGCGCTGCAGTCCGGCACCGCGGCGGCGCGCGCCTCGGCCCACGGCGAGCCGGCCGACGACCTCGACGGCTCAGCCGGGCAGGACCCCGAACACTCCGACCATGAAGGGGGAGCACCCCGATGACCAGCCGCGACGCCGGCGACACCGCTTGGGTGCTGGAACCGATCCTGGAAGTGCCGCACGTGGTGGCGGCCGTACTGCTCACCCGGGACGGGCTTGTGACCGGATACACCGACGCGTTGTCCCGGCCGTCCGCCGACCGGGTGGCCGCCATCATCAGCACCGTGCAGGGCGCGGCCCGCACGGCGGCGGCGGCGTTCGCCGACCGTGACCGGGCGGAGGTACGGCAGATCGTGATCGAGTCGGAGCACGGCTATGTACTGATCGTGCCGACCGACCACGGCACGGTCGTCGCCGGGTACGGGGATGCCGAGGTACGGCTCGACCTGCTCGCCCACCGGGTCCACTCGCAGGTGGCCCGGCTGGGTGAGAAGGCGATGGCCGCGGCGCCCCGAGGGACCGACGGCGGCACTCCGGCATGACGGGCCGCCCCGGCGGCCGTCCCCTGGTTCCCGCGTATCTGTCGACGGGAGGTGTGGCGCGGCCGAGCCGCCCGCACCTGGAGCGGCTGTCCGTGCTCACGGGCAGCGGAGCGGATCTTCCCGAGGATCTGCCCGCCGCCCAGCTCGCCCTGCTGGACGTCCTGGACGAGGGCTCGCTCACCGTGGTGGAGGCGGCGGCCCTGCTGCGGCTGCCGGTCTCCGCCGTACGGGTGCTGGCCGCCTGTCTGGTCGACCGGGGCCTGGTCCTGGCCCGTGCGCCGATCCCGCCCGCCGAACGGTTCGCCCCCGATCTGCTGAAGAGAGTGGCCGATGGCCTCCGCGCCCTCAAGCACTAGCGACACCGCCCACGACGGCGGCATCCACCTCCCGGACACCGCACGCGACCTGGTCAAGATCCTGGTCACCGGCCCGTTCGGGGTGGGCAAGACGACTCTGATCGACTCCGTCTCGGAGATCCGCCCGCTGCACACCGAGGAGCAGCTCACCGAGGCGTCCGCGCAGATCGACGATCTCGACGGCGTGCGGGAGAAGTCGACGACCACCGTCGCCATCGACTTCGGGCGGATCTCGCTGGCGGGCGGGGTCGTGCTCTATCTGTTCGGCACCCCGGGCCAGGAGCGGTTCCGTTCGCTGTGGGACGACATCGCCTATGGGGCGCTGGGCGCGCTGGTCCTGGTGGACAGCCGCCGTATCGACGCCTCGTTCGATGTGCTCGGACTGGTGGAGGAGAGCGGACTGCCGTACGCGGTGGCCTTCAACTCCTTCCCGGACGCGCCCCGGCACTACTCGGGCGATCAGTTGCGTGAGGCGCTGGATCTGGAGATCGACACCCCGATGATGATGTGCGACGCCCGGGACCAGGGGTCGTCGATCGACGCGCTGCTCTCGCTGGTCCAGCACCTCATCGACAGCAATCCCGCGGAGCACCGGTGACCACCAGTTATCCCCCCGCCCAGGACGCGTTCTCGCGGTCGGCCCCGGTCCGGCTGTGGGAGGACGGCTTCGCGCTCGACCCGTACCGCTACTACAACGCGCTGGCCAAGCAGGGGCCGGTGGGCTGGGCGGAGCTGGCGCCGGGGGTGCCGGCGTATGTGGTGACAGGGCGGCGGGCGGCGCTCGACCTGCTGCACGACACGGAGACGTTCTCGCACGATCCCCGGCCCTGGGAGTCGACGGTCGCCGACGACTCGCCGGTGCTGGGCATGATGCGATGGCGGCCCAACACCCTGTTCGCGGACGGCGCCGAGCACGTCCGCTACCGGACCGCGCTGATCGATTCGTTCGACCTGGTCGAGCCGCACGATCTGCGCGGGCGGGTGCACCGGGCGGTGCATGTGCTGGTGAGCCGGTTCGGGCCGCGCGGCGAGGCCGATCTGGTGGCGGACTTCGCCCGTCCGCTGATGGCGCTGGTGTTCAACAGCCTGTTCGGGCTGCCGGAGAGCCAGAGCGACCGGCTGAACGCGGCGCTGGGCAAGATGATGGAGGGCGGTGCGCAGGCGGCACAGGGCGAGCAGGAGTTCGGCGGGTATGTGCTGGAGCTGATCGCCGGGAAGGTGCGACGGCACGGGGACGACATGCCGAGCGCGCTGCTGGAGCATCCGGCGGGGCTGTCCCCGGAGGAGGTGACCCAGCAGGTGTTCCTGACCCTGGGCGCCGGGCACGAGCCGACCACCAACCTGGTCTCCAACGCGCTGTCGCGCATCCTCGGCAATCCGCAGTACTACTCCACGCTCACCAACGGGGCGCGGCCGGTGATGGACGCGGTGGTGGAGGTGCTGCACCACGAGACGCCGCTCGCCAACTACGGCATCCACTACGCCCGCAAGGCGCTCACCTTCCACGGCACCTGGGTGCGGGCCGCCGTGCCGGTCGTCGTCTCCTACGGGGCGATGGCGCACTTCGCCGAGCAGGCGGACACGGGCGGGGGCCGGCCCCGGGACGCGTCGCACATGTCCTGGTCGGCCGGGCCGCACACCTGCCCGGTCAAACAGCACGCCCTGCTGATCACCACCGAGGCCATCGAGCGGCTCACCCAGTGGCTGCCCGATCTGGAGCCGGTCCTGCCCCGCGAGCGGCTGACCTGGCGTCCCGGCCCGTTCCACCGCTCGCTCACCGCACTGCCCGTCCGGTTCAGTCCCCGTTCGCCCGACCAGCCTGGAGAGTCGCCGTGACCGTGACCGACCGTATAGACCTCGACCCGTTCGGGGCCGACATACCCGCCGAGAGCGCCCGGCTGCGTGAGCGCGGCCCGGTGGTGCCGGTGAATCTGCCCGGCTCCATCCCCGCCTGGGCGCCCACCGGCTACGACGTCCTCAAGGAGCTGATCCTCGACCCGCGGGTGAGCCGGGACCCGCGACTGCACTGGAAGCTGTGGCCCGAGGTCGGTGAGCACCCGTCGTGGGGGTGGGTGCTCGGCTGGGTCGGCGTGGTCAACATGCTCTCCACGTACGGCGCCGACCACGCGCGGCTGCGCAAGCTGGTCGCCCCGAGTTTCACCCTGCGCCGTACGGAGGCGCTGCGGCCCCGGGTGGAGGCGATCACCGCGGAGTTGCTGGAGGCCCTGGAGGCGGGCGCCGCGCAGGACGGCACGGTGGATGTCCGGGCGGGGCTGGCGCATCCGCTGCCGATGATGCTGATCTGCGAACTCTTCGGTGTCCCGGACGAGCTGCGGGACGCGACCGGCACACTGATCGCGGCCATCATGGACACCTCCGACCCGAGCCCGGAGCACGGGGCGTCCGTGCAGCGGCAGATCGGTGTGGTGCTGCCCGCGCTGATCGGGTACCGCACCGAGCATCCCGGTGACGATCTGACCAGCGAGCTGATCCGGGTCCGCGACGAGGACGGCGACCGGCTCAGCGACGAGGAGCTGCTGTACACGCTGCTGCTGGTGATAGGCGCCGGGTTCGAGACGACGGTGAATCTGATCGGCAACGCGGTGGTGGCGCTGCTGCGCGATCCGGCGCAGCTCGCGGCGGTGCGGTCGGGCGAGATCGGCTGGGACGCGGTGATCGACGAGACGCTGCGGGTGCATCCGTCGATCGCCTCGCTGCCGCTGCGGTTCGCGGTGGAGGACCTGGTGGTGGGGGACGTGACCATTCCGGCGGGGGACGCGATCATCACCACCTACGCCGCTGCGGGGCTCGATCCGGCGCACTACGGGGCGGACGCGGGGGTGTTCGACGCGACGCGCGGGCCGGAGGACCATCTGTCGTTCGGGATCGGCGTGCACCGCTGCATCGGGGCGCCGCTGGCCCGGCTGGAGGCGCTGACCGCGCTGCCCGCGCTGTTCGAACGGTTCCCTGACATGCGGCTGGCGGTGGCGCCCGAGGAGCTGCGTCAGGTGCCGTCGTTCATAGCGTTCGGCTGGCAGGAAGTGCCGGTGCGGCTGCGCGGCTGAGCCTGTCCGGGGCGCCCCGGAACGCGTCGTACCGTATACGGGCCGTGGACGCCCGACCGGTCCCCCGTGCCGGTCGTGGCGTCCACGGCCTGTTGAACTTACGTCGGCGACCGGCCGATTGTGAACCGTGTCGATGCCCGATCGGGCGGCCGGAACACTCAACCGTGCACAGGTGAGTCCGGTTTGTTTCACTTTGCAGGCACCCGGGTTGTCTCTTGGTTTCAGTTCACCGGGTCGAGAGCGGGCGGCACCAGCTCGCCCAGCGCCAGATGGGACAGCACCACCTCGTACAGATCGCTGCCCGAGGCGAGCAGTTGCCGCTCCAGTACGGGTTCGGCGCCCCGTACCCGTTCGCGGACGGTCTGGGCGTGGACGCCGAGGAGTTGGGCGGCGCGCTCGGCGTTGGCTCCGGCAGCCAGCCAGGTGCGGACCGTGCGGCGCAGATCGCGGCCGTCGCCGTCGAGCCGGGCCAGCAGGTCGTGGGACCAGGTGCGCAGCGCGGGCCCGGCGAGCAGGTCGCCGAGGTGCGGACGGCCGGGCCGGGGTGCGTCGGCCGTGCTCTGCGGCTGCCCCTCCTGGCTGTTCAGCGCGAGATGGACGGCGGCCCGGACGGACAGGTCGGAGAAGTCGGTGCCGAGGAGCTGCTCCACCCGGTCCATGCGGGCGCGCACGGTGTTGCGGCTGACGCCGAGCACCTTCGCGGCGCTGACGGCGGTGAACTCAAGGCCGAGCCGGGTGGTGGCGAGGAGTTCGGCGCGGGTGTGGTGGGGCAGCGCGTCCAGCGGCCGGAGCACCCGGGTGGACCAGGCGTGCAGCGCCACCGGGTCCATCAGGCGTTCGGGGTGCGAGCGCTCGGCGTACACGGCGGCCTGGTCGGGGCGGAAACGGGCGACGGCGAGCGCACTGACCGCCTGGCCGTAGGCGCTGGCGGTGCGGGCGAGGTCCTGGCGGACGCTGCCGCCGAGGAAGGCGCCGGGCCAGCCGCCGACGAGGGTGCGGAGCTGACGGACCTCGGGGTCGCCGGGGACGACCAGGATCACATGTTCGTCGACGGCGGGGCAGCGCACCACCAGGGCCCGTTCACCGGTGGCGTCCAGACACTCCTCGGCGAGCCGGTCGCGTTCCTCGGGGCGGCTCTCGGCGACGTAGACGAAGGCCGAGTCGGTGTCGAGGAGGCCGGGCCACAGTCCGGCGGCGACCCGGCGGGCGGCGACGATGTCCTCGACCATCAGCAGTTGGAGGATCGCGAGGCGCAGATCGGCGGCGGCGCGCTGGAGCCGCCGCCCGGCGACGGTCGACTCCCGGGCCCGCAGCAGCAGTTCCAGGACGGACGCGGTGTGGGTGACGACCTCGGCGGCACGCCGGTCGAAGGGCGCGGTGCGGGCGACGGCGAGGACGGCGCCGACGGCGGGCGGGGGCAGCGCGACCCGGACCAGCCGCAGATGGCGTCCGGCGTCCTCCAGGGCGGCGGAGGCGAGCCGTCCGTCGGCTACCGCCGCGGCGAGGTCGGGCTCCAGGGGGACCCGGCGGCCCGCGAGCAGCCTGCCCCGGGCGTCCTGGACGCACACCGTGGCGTCCACCGCGTCCGCGAGCCAGGCGATGAGCCGGGCGGGGTCACGGCCGGCCGGCCGTAGCTGGTCGAGCAGCTCCCCGGCCCAGTGTGCCGCGCGGTCGCCTCTGTCGCCGTCTGTGTCGCCTCTGTCGCCTCTGTCGCCGTCGGGGACGCTGGCGTCCCCTTCCTGGCCGGCCATGCGTCCCACTCCTCGTTCCTGGTGTCGGCCCGGTCCCGCCCAGGGACCGTACCCCACACTCCGGTGGTGGCCGCTGTGGCACGGGCCACTGGAGCCCGTCCGGCGTACCGCGCGGCCCGCCCGGTCCGTGCCCGCACGGCATAAGCTCGGCCAATGGCGAAGTACTACGACGTGCACCCCGACAACCCCCAGCCGCGGACCATCGGCCAGATCGCCGACAGCATCCGCGCGGACGCGCTGATCGCGTACCCGACGGACTCCTGCTACGCCCTCGGGTGCCGGATCGGCAGCCGGGACGGCATCGAACGCATTCGGGCCATCCGGCATCTGGACGACCGGCACCACTTCACCCTGGTGTGCCAGGACTTCGCGCAGCTCGGGCAGTTCGTCCGGGTGGACAACGATGTGTTCCGGGCGATCAAGGCGTCCACGCCCGGCAGTTACACCTTCATCCTCCCGGCCACCAAGGAGGTGCCGCGGATGCTCCAGCACCCCAAGAAGAAGACCGTCGGGGTGCGCATCCCGGACCATGTGGTGACCCAGGCGCTGCTGCACGCGCTGGGCGAGCCGCTGCTGTCCAGCACCCTGCTGCTGCCCGACGAGGAGGAGCCGCTCACCCAGGGCTGGGAGATCAAGGACCGGCTCGACCATGTGCTGGACGGGGTGGTGGACTCCGGGGACTGCGACACGGAGCCGACCACGGTGATCGACTTCTCGGACGGCGAGGCGGAGATCGTCCGGTACGGGGCGGGCGACACGTCCCGCTTCGAGTGACGCTCCGGGGCGCCCGCGCGCACCTGCCGTGACACGATGACCGGCGTCCGCCCCACCGGGCCCGCGGGCGCCGCCGTCGAGCGCACAGGAGGCATCCCCATGACCGCCGTACACAGTACGCACGTCGACGTCCCCGCCGCGGACGGCACCGCCGACGCGTATCTGGTGCGCCCGGCCGGGGGCGGTCCGCACCCGGGGGTGCTGATGTACATGGACGGCTTCGGGCTGCGGCCCGCGCTGACCGCCATGGCGGACCGGCTGGCGGCGGCCGGGTACGCGGTCCTGCTGCCCAATGTGTTCTACCGTCAGGGGCGCGCGCCGGTCGTGGAGCTGCCGGAGTTCATCGATCCGGTGGCCCGGCCGGAGCTGTTCCAGCAGGTCCTGCCGATGATCCGGGCGCTGACCCCGGAGCGGGCGGTGCGGGACGCCGACTTCTATCTGCGCCGTCTCGCCGAGGACCCGGCGGTCACGGACGGGCCGGTGGGGGTCGTGGGCTACTGCCTGGGCGCGCGGCTGGCCCTGTTCACGGCGGGCAGCCGACCGGACCGGGTGGCGGCGGCGGCCGGTTTCCACGGCGGGAACCTGGCGTCCACGGACCCGGACAGTCCGCAACTGCTGGCCGACCGGATCACGGCCGAGCTGTACTTCGGCCACGCCGACGGCGACCGCTCCAACCCGCCGGAGGCGATCGAGCGGCTGGAGCAGGCGCTGACGGCGGCGGGTGTGCGGTACCGGAGCGAGGTGTACGCGGGCGCCGGTCACGGGTTCACCCAGCGGGACACCGCGGCGTACGACGCGGCGGCGGACGAGCGGCACTGGGCCGCGCTGCTGGAGCTGTTCGGGCGGACCCTTCAGGGCGGGTCCCTGTAGGACGGGTTCATGTAGGACGGGTCCCCGTAGACGGTCCTGTAGGGCGGGTCCGCGTAGGACGGTCCTGTAGGGCGGGTCCGCGTAGGACGGTCCTGTAGGGCGGGTCCCCGTAGGGCGGTCCTGTAGGGCGGGTCCCCGTAGGACGGTCCCCATAGGACGGGACCCCGTCTCCCCGTCTCCGCACTCCCCCTCCGCTCCCCATCTCTCCACACCCGCTCCATTGACATGCCCGCGTCGCGGCGAGAATCTGAGAGCGCTCTCAGATCTGGTCCGGACCAACTGATCACCTTGGAACAGCCCCCACCCGCTACGCCCCTTCCACACCGCTTCCCCCACACCCGCACGGAGGTGGAGAGTGCCCACCGTCCACACGCACCGCGCCCTGGCCGCCGCGGCGGCGACCGCGCTGGTCGTCACGCTGGTCTCGCTCGGCGGACCGGCCGGCGCGAGTTCCCCGGCGCCCGCGACGGCCGCCGTACCCGCCACGATCCCGCTGTCGCTCACCAACAACTCGGGCCGCGCGGACGCGGTCCATGTCTATGTGCTCGGTACCGCGCCCGACGGCCGGCAGGGCTGGGCGGACGCGTCCGGCGCCTTCCATGCCTGGCCCGCCGGGGGCAATCCGCCGACCCCGGCGCCGGACGCGTCGATCCCGGGTCCGGCCGCCGGGCAGTCCAAGACGATCCGTATCCCCAAGCTGTCGGGCCGGATCTACTTCTCCTACGGCCAGAAGCTGGACTTCCGGCTGACCACCGGCGGTCTGGTGCAGCCCGCCGTGCAGAACCCGAGCGACCCGAACCGCAACATCCTCTTCAACTGGTCCGAGTACACGCTGAACGACGCCGGTATCTGGCTGAACAGCACCCAGGTCGACATGTTCTCCGCGCCCTACTCGGTCGGGGTGCAGCGGGCCGACGGCGGGGTCGTCAGCACCGGGAAGCTCAAGGCGGGCGGCTACAACGGGGTGTTCGCGGCGCTGCGGGCCCAGCCCGGCTGGTCGGGGCTGGTGCAGACCCGGCCGGACGGCACGGTGCTGCGCGCGCTGGCCCCGCTGTACGGCATGGAGACGGGCGGGCTGTCCCGGACCGTACTGGACGACTACATCAACCGGGTCTGGCAGCGGTACTCGACGACGACCCTGACGGTCACCCCGTTCGGGGACCGGCCGGACGTCAAGTACTTCGGCCGGGTCTCGGGTGACGTCATGAACTTCACCAATGGCGCGGGCGCGACGGTGACCAGCTTCCGCAAGCCCGACGCGGACAGTGTCTTCGGCTGCCACAAGCTGCTGGACGCCCCCAACGACCAGGTGCGCGGCCCGATCTCCCGCACCCTGTGCGCGGGGTTCAACCGCTCGACGCTGCTGGTCAACGCCAACCAGCCGGACCCGTCGGCGGCGAACTTCTACCGGGACGGGGTGACCAACCACTACGCCCGGGTCATCCATGAGCGGATGGCGGACGGCAAGGCGTACGCGTTCGCCTTCGACGACGTCGGCAACCATGAGTCGCTGGTGCACGACGGGAACCCGCAGCAGGCCCGGCTGACGCTGGACCCGCTCTCCTGACCGGTCCGGCGCTCCGGGCGCGGCCCCGTCCGGCGGACGGCGGGGTGAAGAGTTCACCGAGCGAGCACACACCCGTCCCTCATCAGCCCCACCATCCCCATGGATAATCCACACAACATTTACATCTGTGAGGAGTGGGGCGATGGACGGCACAGTGGACGGTTTCCGTTATGGGGCGGTGACGCCGATTGCGGCGTATCTGATGGCCTGTCTGGGCGGTGCGCTGGGACTGCGGTGCACCGTCCGGTCGCTGCTGGACGGACGGACATGGCGGCCGGGCTGGCTGGCGCTGGGCGCCGCGTCGATCGGCTGCGGGATCTGGACCATGCACTTCATCGCGATGATGGGCTTCCACGTCCAGGAGACCTGGATCCGCTACGACACCGGACTGACCCTGCTCAGCCTGCTGGTCGCGGTGGTCGTGGTCGGTATCGGCGTGTTCCTGGTCGGGGTGCGCGGCGCGGGCCGGGGCACGCTGCTGCTCGCCGGTGTCATCACCGGACTCGGCGTCGCCGCCATGCACTACCTGGGCATGGCGGCGCTGCGCATGAACGGTGAGATGCACTACGACGCCGTGACGGTGACCCTGTCCGTGGTGATCGCGATCGTCGCCGCGACCGCCGCGCTGTGGGCGGCCGTCACCATCCGCGGCTTCCTGGCCAGCCTCGGCGCCAGCCTGGTGATGGGGGTCGCCGTCTCCGGGATGCACTACACGGGCATGGCCGCGGTCAGCGTCGAGGTGCACGGCACGCTGGCCACGTCCTGGAGCGGCGCCTCGGCCTCGTCGCTGGCGCTGCCCATGCTGATCGGACCGGTGGTGTTCCTGCTGCTGGCCGGGGTCGTGGTGATGTTCGACCCGCTGCTGGTGCTGGGCGACGGCGAGTGGAACCGCCCCGGCCCGGCCGCCCGTTCGCCCCGCCGCCGCCCGGCCGCCGCCGTCGAGACCGGCGCCGGGACGGCCGCCGCCCCGTTCGGGGAGCCGCCCGCCCCGCGGCAGTGGTGACCCGGGCGCCGGGAACAGCCATGTCCCGCGCGCGGTTGACGTCCGGCGGACGTCTGTCCACCCCCGCCGGACGGAGGAACCCGTGCCCCCCACCCCACGCCCCCTGCGCAAGCTGGGATTCCTGACCATCGGGCTGTTCGACGGCGCCGATCCGCGCCGCGGCCACGAGACGACCCTGGAGATCATCGAGCGCGGTGAGCAGCTCGGCTTCGACAGCGCCTGGGTACGGCACCGCCACCTCCAGTACGGCATCTCCTCCCCGGTCGCCGTTCTCGCCGCCGCCTCGCAGCGGACCCGCCGTATCGACCTCGGCACCGCGGTGATCCCGCTGGGCTGGGAGAACCCGCTGCGGCTCGCCGAGGACCTGGCCACCGTCGACCTGCTGTCCGGCGGCCGGCTGAACCCCGGGGTGAGTGTCGGCACACCGACCCACTTCGAGCGGGTGCGCGACGCCCTGTACCCGGACACCGCCGACGCCGAGGACTTCGGGTACGGGCGGGTGCGGCGGCTGCTGGACCTGGTGCGGGGCGAGCCCGCCAGCGACTTCAGCGGCACCGAGGGGTTCGAGGTCTACTCGGACCGGGTGCAGCCGCACTCCCCCAGCCTGGGCGGACGGCTGTGGTACGGCGGCGGCAGCCTGTCCTCCGCCCGCTGGGCGGGCGAGCACGGGATGAACCTGCTGACCAGCAGCGTGGTCAAGGCCGAAGGTCCGGACGACCCGGACATGGCGCCCGGGTCCTGGGACTTCGCGGCGATCCAGCTGGCCCAGATCCGTGCCTTCCGGGCCGCGCACCCGGACGGCGAGGCGGCCCGGGTCTCCCAGGGGCTGGTGGTGATCCCGACGGACTCGGCCACCCCCGCCCAGCGCGCCAGGTACAGCGCGTACGCGGCCCGGCGCGCCGCCCGTACCGCGGCCCCGCAGGGTCCGGCGCGGCTGCTGTTCGCGCCGGACATCGTGGGCACCTCGCAGGAGATCGCCGAACGGCTGCACGCGCACCTCGCCTTCCGTGAGGTGGACGAGGTGGCGTTCGCGCTGCCGTTCGACTTCGAGCCCGAGGACTACACGCAGATCCTCACCGACATGGCGACCAGGCTGGGCCCGGCGCTGGGCCGTCCCGCGCCCTGACCGTCGCTCACCAGTGGCCCGGGGCGCTGCCCACCAGTGCCTCGGACGGCTTGCCGTCGACACCGACCGGGACGTCCCCGGCGAGCATCACCCGGTGCATGGTCCGGGGATGGCCGAGGTGGGCGTTGTCGGACGGGGCGAGATGGATGGTGGCCCGGTTGTCCCAGAAGGCGACGGAGCCGGGCTCCCAGCGGAACCGGACCGTGTACTCGGGGCGGGTGGCCTGTTCGAGGAGCAGCTCCAGCAGCAGTCTGCTCTCGGCGCGGGAGACGTCCTCGATGTGCTCGACGTAGTAGCCGTTGACGGACAGCAGCCGCTCGCCGGTCTCCGGATGGACCCGGACCAGGGGGTGCAGGCTGGCGATCTGATGGTCCAGGAGATGGCGGACGTAGGCGTCGTCGCCGGGGCGGGACTGGTAGCCGACGCCGAGCCGGTGCTCGGCGCGCAGTCCGTCCACGAAGGCGCGCACCGGGCCGGAGAGACCCGCGTAGGCGGCGGCCAGATTGGACCAGGTGGTGTCGCCGCCGTAGGGCGGTACGGTCTCGGCGCGCAGGATCGTCGCGGCCGGGGGGTCGATCCGGGCGCCATGGTCGCAGTGCCAGCCGCGCAGCGGGACATGGCGGCGGCGCCGCAGCCATTCGTCGTGCTCCATGCCGTACCGGCCGCCCAGTTCCAGCCGGTCCGCGGTGGTCTCGATCTCCGGGTGCCCGGCGGGTGAGGCCGCGCCGCGGCGGCGCAGCACCACCGGCTCGCCGAACCGGCGGGCGAACCGCACATGTGCCTCGTGGCCGAGCCGCTGGCCCCGGAAGAACACCACCTTCCACCGCAGTACCGCCGCCCGGACGGCCGCGACCTGCGCCTCGTCCAGTCCGGCTGCCAGATCGACACCGGTGATCTCGGCCCCGATGTGTCCGGCGACCGGCCGCACCTCGATGCCCCCGCCCTGCCCTGTCGTCATGCTTCCCACTCCGTCGGTCGTCGTCTTCCGCGTCTTCCGTGTCGGCCCCTGGGAGGATCGTGGCAGTGCGGCGACCCACCGGCGACAGGGCCCCCGGCCTGGCGGCCCGCCGGGTCCCGGGCGCCCGGGGCGCCTGACGAGTCGAAGGAAGGTCACCCGTGGTCGGACGGGTGTGCTGCCCGCGGTGCACCAGAGCGAGCTGCATCCGCTGTTCCCACAGGACGCCGCGCGCGATCGGCGCCCCGGCCCACCGGCGGCGGGGCGGCGATCCGGACGACCGCGAGGAGTGCTGAGGGCGGCGTCAGGCGCGGCGGGCGCGCAGCGCGGCGAGGGCCTGGTCGGCGTGGGTGTTCATCCGCAGTTCGCTGCGGACGACGGCGAGGACGGTCCGGTCCCCGTCGATGACGAACGTGGCCCGCTTGGTCGGGGCGAGACTGAAGCCGCGCTTGACGCCGAAGCGTTCCCGGACGCCGCCGTCGGGGTCGGACAGCAGCGGCATCCCGAGGCCGTGCTTCCCGGCGAACTCCTGCTGCCGCTCCACCGGGTCGCCGCTGATCCCGACGGCACGGGCGCCGGCCGCGGTGAACTCGGCGGCCAGATCGCGGAAGTGACAGGCTTCGGCGGTGCAGCCGGGGGTGAGGGCGGCGGGGTAGAAGAACAGCACGACGGGGCCGTCGGCGAGCAGGTCGGACAGGCGCCGGGCGGTACCGGTCTCGTCCCGCAGCTCGAAGTCCTCGATCCGGTCACCGACTTCGACGCGTCCAGCCACGGCTTCCTCCGGAGGGGAGAGGGGAATGTGCGGCGGATACTACGCGACGGTAACCGGGGGCTGTTCGGCCGCGGGGCGAATGGGTGCGACCGGCTCGCGTTCCTGAGCTTCTCGGCGGCGATCGTGCGCCGTTCGATCGGGTTCGTGCGGCTGAACGCCTTCGTCCGCCCCGGCACCTGGGCAGCGCGAGCGGGGTCGCGCTGGGGCTGGCGGTGAGTGGTGGCGGGCTGGCGACGGACGGCGCTGGGCTCGGTCGCGGACGTCAGGCATCTGCGGACGGCGCTGGGCGCGCTGGTGGTGCCGCCGGTGGTGGGGGCTGCTGGTGCGGGGGCTGCGCGGGCCTGGGGCGGAGCCCCCGGGGTGGCTGGGCGGGTGTGCTGACGCGGGGCGGGCACCGGACGGGCCCTCGGCGGGCATCTGCGGCGCGTCCGCGGATGGTGCTGGTGGTGCTGCCGGTGGTGAGGGGCTGCGCGAGCCGGAGTCGGGCCTCCGGGATGGCTGGGCGGGTGTGCTGACGCGGGGCGGGTACCCGGAGGGCGGCTGGGCGGGTGTCCTGACGCTGGGCGGGTACGGGGAGGGCAGCCCGGTGGATCCTGACGCCGGGGCGGGTACCCGGAGGGCTGCTGGGTGGGCGGCCGGACGGCAGCCCCGTGGATGGCCCGACGCCGGTCGGCCGGACGGCAGCCCCGCTCACGGCTCGACGCCGGACGCGCGGCGTCCGGCTATGCCTCGCCGCCCTCCCCCTCGCCCTCCTCGACCGTCATATGAGCCAGAAAGTCATCCACCATCCGGTGGAACAGCGTGGCGAGCTGGCGCAGTTCCTCGGGTTTCCAGTCGGCGAGGGCGACCTGCATACCGCGCGCCCCGGCGTCCCGGATGCGGGCGATGGCCTCCCGGCCCGCCTCGGTCAGCTCGATGCGCTGGGCGCGACGGTCGTCCGGGTCGGGGACCCGGCTGACGTATCCGGCGCGCTCCAGTTGCTGGACCGTGCGGGTCACATGGGACGCCTCCACGCCGAGCCGGGCGGCGAGTTCGCCGGGGCGGGGCGGTTCGCCGTCGGCCATGCGGCGCAGCACGCCCGTGGCGGCGCGGTCCAGGGGCACCCCGGCCACGGCCATCAGCCGGTCGTGCTGCCGGGCACGCGAGCTGAGGTAGGTGATCCGGGAGAGCGCGCGCTCGATCTCGGTCACTTCCGGGGAGGCGGGGGTGGTGGGCGGCGACGTCGAGGACATACCTCGACTTTACCATATCGTTGCCTAACTCAATTAAATCGGGGCGCGGACATGTGCACGGGACAGGGCCGACCACGTGGGCCCCTCGGTCCCGCACAAGGCGCCCTGCCCGCCGTTCGGGCGAAACCGTCGCGCCCCGCGCGTGACAGCGCCGTACGCCGTCCACATGTGTGGGCGTGTCCCTCCCCCGTGTCGCCCCCATGCTCGCCACGCCTGGTGTGCTGCCGTCCGCCGCTCAGGACGCGCGCTGGGCGTACGAGACCAAGCAGGACGGACAGCGGGCGGTGGTGTACCTCGCCGGTGACGGGAGCGTGCTGCTGCGGGCCCGCTCCGGGGAGGACATCACCGCCGCCTACCCCGAACTCGCGGGGCTCGGTACGGCGCTCGGGGACACCCCGGCCGTGCTGGACGGGGAGGTGCTCGCGCTGGACGCGGAGGGACGGGCCGACTTCCAGGCGCTCCAGTCCCGGATGGGGCTGGCGCACGCGCCGGGCCGGGCGGCGCGGCGGGCCGCGGGGACGCCGGTCCATCTGGCGCTGTTCGACGTGCTGCATCTCGGGGGGCGGGCGCTGCTGCGGGAGCCGTACCGGCGGCGGCGCGCGCTGCTGGAGTCGCTGGAGCTGGCCGGGCCGTACTGGTCGACGCCGGGCGCGCTGGTGGGACACGGCGAGCGGGCGCTGCGGGCGACCCGGGAGCACGGTCTCGAAGGGCTGGTGTGCAAGCGGCTGGACTCGGTGTACGAGCCGGGCGTCCGGTCCCGCTCCTGGATCAAGATCCGCAACACCCGGGGCGTCGACGTGGTGGTGGGCGGCTGGCAGCCCGGCAGGGGCAGGCTGAGCGGACTGCCCGGCTCCCTGCTGCTCGGCCAGTTCGACGCCACCGGGCGGCTGCGGTACGTCGGCGGTGTGGGCACCGGCTGGAACGAGGCCGAGCGCGCCGAACTCGCCGCGCTGCTGGCCGGGTACGCCGCCCCGGTGTGCCCCTTCGACCCGGTGCCGCCGGTCACGGGCGTCCACTGGGTGCTGCCCCGGCTGGTCGGCGAGGTCCGGTACAGCACCCGTACCCGGTCCGGGCTGCTGCGCCAGCCGTCGTGGCTGCGGCTGCGCCAGGACGTCACGCCCGAGGACTCGGCGGCGCTGCTCCCGGAGGAACTCCGCTGACCGGCCCCCCTCGGCGGTCGCCACGACTATTGGTCCGCGCTTCACCCGTGTGACGCCCGTGTGCTCTTGGCGCGGGCGGGGACCGGGAGGCACCCTGAACTCCCCGTCCCCCCACAGCCGTTGGGCTGCACCCCCCAAGGAGCCGCCGTGCCCACGCAGAAGTCCGCCCCGCACGCCAGACGCTGGCTCGCCGGTCTCGCCGGTGCCTGCGCGCTGGTCCTCGTCCACCCCGCCACCGCCCAGGCCGCGCCCCCGGCCGGACTGCCCGCCAACGCCGACGGGTTCGAGCAGACGTTCCAGCCCGCGTACGACTACGACACCGACGGCTGCTACTCCACGCCCGCCATCGGCACCGACGGCACGGTCAACCCGGGCCTCAACCCGACGGGCGCGCTCAACGGCCAGTGCCGGGACGCCTGGGACCTGGACAACACCAACGGCTACGCACGCTACAAGTGCGACAACGGCTGGTGCGGGATCGTCTACGCGCTGTACTTCGAGAAGGACCAGGCCCTGCCCGGGGTCAGCCTGGGCGGGCACCGCCACGACTGGGAGCATGTCGTGGTGTGGGTGCAGGACGACCAGGTGAGATACGTCTCGACGTCCAACCACGGCTCGTTCACCGTGCACAACGCGTCGGCGATCCGCTTCGACGGCACCCACCCGAAGATCGTCTATCACAAGGACGGCATCAGCACCCACTGCTTCCGGGCCGCGAGCGCGGGCGACGAGCCGCCGGAGAACCACCGGGGGACCTGGCAGTATCCGCCGCTGGTCGGCTGGAACGGCTACCCGGCCGGTGTCCGCGACAAGCTGGTGTCGTACAACTTCGGCAGCGCCAACTTCGGCCTCAAGGACAGTGCCTTCGCCGCCCATCTGTCGTCGGCGAAGCCCGCGGGCATCCCCTTCGATCCGAACGCCTGACGCTCCGGCGTCCGGGGGACCGCCCGCCGACCCGGCCGTGGGCGGTCCTGCGACGGACTATCGTGGGCCCATGCCGGTCCCCGAACTGATCCGCATCGTCTCCCGCGACTCGCCCATGGCACTCGCCCAGGTGGAGCGGGTCCGCGCCGAACTGCGCGCCCGCCACCCCGCCGTCCGCACCGAGGTCGTGCCGGTGAAGACCACCGGTGACAAGTGGCTGGGCGAGCTGTCGAAGGTGGACGGCAAGGGCGCCTTCACCAAGGAGGTCGACGCCGCGCTGGTGGCCGGACAGGCCGATCTCGCCGTGCACTGTGTGAAGGACGTGCCCGCCGACCGGCCGCTGCCCGCCGGTACGGTCTTCGCCGCGTTCCTGAAGCGGGACGACATCCGGGACGCCCTGGTCCACCCGGGCGGGCTGACCCTGGACGAACTGCCCGCCGGGACCCGGATCGGCACCTCGTCGGTGCGCCGGGTCGCCCAGCTCGCGGCCACCTATCCGCACCTGAACTGTGTGCCGTTCCGCGGCAACGCCAACCGGCGGCTGGAGAAGCTCGCCGCCGGGGAGGCGGACGCGCTGCTGCTCGCGGCGGCCGGGCTGGAGCGCATCGGGCGCACGGACACGATCAGCGAGCTGCTGTCGCCGGAGACGATGATGCCGCCGATCGGCGCAGGCGTGCTGGCCCTCCAGTGCCGTGAGGGCGACACGGACGTGATAGACGCGGTGAGCGCGCTCGGCGATCCGGACACCCACCGGGAGGCCACAGCGGAGCGGATGTTCCTGCATGTGCTGCAAGGGCACTGCAACAGCCCGATCGCCGGTTACGCGCGGGTCGACCGGGGCGGCGAACTCTCCCTGCGGGCCTGTGTCTTCACACCCGACGGCAAGACCCGGCTGAACGCCCATGAGTGGGCGGGGCGGCTGGACGCGGCGACGCTCGGTACCTCGGTCGCGGTGGCGCTGCTGCGCCAGGGCGCCCGGGAGATCATCGACGGCATCCCGCACTGACCGGGGCGGGGCGGGCGGTCCACCACCGACCGCGTCAGCGTCCGGACGAGCGGATCAGCCGGTGCCCTCCTCGGCCTGACCGCGCAGGAAGTTGCTGACCTGGCAGGCCAGGCCCTCGCGGGCGGGGCCGCCGCCGGTGCCGTGCGGGTCCTCCTGGAGTCCGAGGCCGCCGGACCACATCCGGCGGTCGGTCCACTCCTCGTCGATCCGCAGATGCACCTGGACGTCGACCCGGGCGAGCGCGGCCTCGGGTCCGGCGGCGAACAGCACGGCGGTGGCGCGGCGCAGCGGGTAGACGTCGTAGCCCTCGATGAACTGGGAGTTGCGCCAGTCGACGAAGGCGCTCTCGCCGTCGGGGCCGATCCGGATGTCGAGCTGGCCGTCCTCCAGATGGACGCCGAACCGCTCGGAGCCGCGGTTCTCGACGGTGACCCGGAGCGTGAAGTACGTCAGTCCCTCGGCGGCGTCGTCGCGTCCGCGCGGGGGTTCCTGGGCGTTCAACCGGTGGACACGGACCCGCAGACCGGCATGCTCGTCGTACTCCTGCCAGTCCCCGACCACGTTCGGCTCGTACACCTTGCACCCCTCGTACTCCAAGAGCTGCTTCCTATCCGTGCGTCCGGCACGCTGTCAAACGGGTGGAAGGCGCTGTGATCAGGGAATATTCCAGGGTGATCGGTGATCAAGCCGTGCCCAGGGAGGATTCCCGCGCGGGCCGGGGCGGCTGGGGTCCGTGCGTGCTGCACATCACGTCGGCGGTCCGCTCAGCGGGCGAGCCGGCCGAGCAGCGAGGAGGCGGCGGCGATCCCGACGGCGGCGGCCACGGCCAGCACCCCGAAGTCGAGCGCGAGATGCGAGGGGGTGCCGATCAGCAGTCCGCGCAGGGCGTCCACCTCGTAGCTCAGCGGGTTGGCCTTGCTGATCGCCTGGAGCCAGCCCGGCATGATCGCCACCGGGTACAGGGCGTTGGAGGCGAAGAACAGCGGCATGGTGATCGCCTGGCCGAAGCCCATCAGCCGGTCCCGGTTGAGGACGATCCCGGCGATGGTCATCGACAGACAGGCGAAGAACGCCGAGCCGAGGATCACGATCAGGGCGACCCCGAGGAGCTTGAGCGGGTTCCAGGTCAGGGAGACGCCCAGCAGGGCGGCGATCACGATCACCACGGCGGCCTGGATCAGCGCCTTGACGCCGGAGGCGAACGCCTTGCCGGTGATCAGGGCGGCCCGGGGAGTCGGGGTGACCAGCAGTTTGTTGAGGATTCCGGCGTCGCGCTCCCAGATGATCTGGATGCCGTAGAAGATCGCGATGAACATCGCGGACTGGGCGATGATCCCGGGGGCGAGGAAGTCGGTGTAGGGGACGCCGCCGGTCGGGATGGCGTGGATCTGGGTGAAGGTCTGGCCGAAGATCAGCAGCCAGAGGGCGGGCTGCACGGCCCGGGTGTACAGCTCGGTGCGGTCGTGGCTGAGCTTCTGGAGTTCGACGGCGCACATCGCGACGACCCGGGCGGGCAGCAGTCGCCAGCCCGCGCGCGGCGAGGGCGGCTTGAGGAGCAGTCCTATGTCACCGGTGGTGCCGGTGTGCGTGGCGTCAGCCGACACGGCCTGCGGTGCGGCGGGTGCTTCGGACATCGCGGAAACCTCCTGGCTCGTCGTCCAGGCCGCCGCCGGCGACGTCCCGGAAGACGTCCTCCAGCGTCGGCAGCGGACCGGTGGCGGTGGCGCCGGACCGGCGTTCGGCCAGGCCCCGGCGGAGTTCGGTGGGGGTGCCGAGGGCGCGGACCTTGCCGTGGTGCATCAGACCGACGCGGTCGCAGTACTGGTCGGCCTCGTCCATGTAGTGGGTGGTGACCAGGACCGTCATGCCGGTCGCCGCGCGTACGGCGTCGATGTGCTCCCACACGCCGGTGCGGGCGATCGGGTCGAGGCCGATGGTGGGCTCGTCCAGGATCAGCAGCCGGGGGGCGCTGACCAGGGCCTGGGCGAGTTCGAGGCGGCGGACCATGCCGCCGGAGTAGGTGCTGGCGAGGCGGTCGGCGGCATCGGCGAGACCGACGGCGGTGAGCGCCTGGCGGACCCGTTCGGCGCGTTCGCGGCGGGGGACGTCGTAGACCCGGGCGAACAGGGTGACGTTCTCCCGTCCGGTGAGTCCGGCGTCGGCGGAGAGCTGCTGGGGGACATAGCCGAGCATCCGGCGCACGCCCATCTTGTCGCTGGCGGAGTCCCGTCCGAAGACCCGCACCATTCCGGCCGGGACCGGCAGCAGGGTGGTGATGCAGCGGATCGCCGTGGTCTTGCCCGCGCCGTTGGGGCCGAGCAGACCGAAGACCTCGCCCTCGCGCACGGTCAGGTCAAGACCGTCGACGGCCTTGGTGCTCCCGAAGGCGTAGCTCAGGCCGGTGCAGGAAACGGCGTCGTCGGTGGTCACGCGTCCTCCTCACGCAGGGTGTCGGTCAGCCGGAGCAGCGCCGGAAGGGCGGCGCGCAGGGCGTCCCGGTCGGTGTCGTCCAGCCGGGCGACCTGACGCCGTACGACATCGGCGCGGCGTCGGCGCCAGTCCGCCAGCCGGGTCTCGGCGGCCGGGGTCGGCAGCAGCCGGGCGGCGCGGCGGTCGGCGGGATCGGTCTCACGGACCAGCCAGCCGTCCTTCACGAGCTGGTTGACCAGGGTCGACACCGAGTTCCCGGCGAGGCCGAGCTTCCGGGCGGCCTCCGAGATGCCGATGCCGGGGTGCGTGGCCGTGAGGCGGAGCAGTTCCACCTCGCCGCCGCGCAGCCGGGCGTCCGGCAGTTCGGCGCGGACCCGGCGCCGGATCAGGCGCTGGACGCCGACCAGGGCGTCGGCGAGTTCCTCGGGGAAGCCGTCCGGTGCCGTGTCCGGGCGGCCTTCCAGGAGGGTGTCCAGGTGTCCGCCGCCGCCCGGATTCACCAGACCCGCTCCATCTGTCCGATCCATCCGATCCGTCTGATCCGTCTGATCCATGTCTTCAACGTTAGCTCTGCTAAGGAGATAGTGCCTCAAGGGGAGGTCAAGAACGGCCCCTGTTTCGACCGTTTGAGCGAGGGCCCCGCACTGGCTCCTTCCTCGATGATTGATTTGTTCGTTTCGAGACCGTTTTGTCCGGGCATCGGCCTGTCAGTGCTGCCGCACGGGTACCGAGGTGTGCCCGCCCGGGGCTTCGGCTGAGAAAGGTCCGCCGTATGCGTGACACCGGCAGGAACCAGCACCCGCACCACGACGCACCCGACACCGCCGACGCCTTCGCCCGGCTCACCCGGATGCCGGACGGGCCCGCGCGCCAGGAGCTGCGGGACGAGCTGGTGCGGGCCTGGCTGCCGATGGCCGAGCGGATCGCGGTCCGCTTCCGGGGCCGGGGCGAGACCCTGGAGGACCTCTACCAGGTCGCGGCGCTCGGGCTGGTCAAGGCCGTCGACCACTACGACCCCGGACGCGGCCACGCCTTCGAGGCGTACGCCGTGCCGACCGTCACCGGCGAGGTCAAGCGGCACTTCCGGGACCATCTGTGGACCCTGCACGTACCGCGCCGGGTGCAGGAGCTGCGCAACCAGGTGCGCCGGGCGGCGGCCGAGCTGGCGCAGACCGTGCCGGGCCGCTCCCCCACGGTCGCCGAGATCGCCGCGCACACCGGGCTGACCGAGGCGGAGGTGCGGGCCGGTATGGAGGCGCTGGAGTGCTTCACCGCGCTGTCGCTGGACGCCGAGCCGTCCGGCGCCGACGGCCACAGCCTCGCCGACACCCTGGGCGGCACCGACCCGGGCTTCGACACCGTGGTCGACCTGGCCGCCGTACGGCCGTGTCTGCGGGCGCTGCCCGAGCGCGAGCGGACCATCCTCTATCTGCGGTTCTACCGGGGCATGACCCAGCGGCGGATCGCGCAGCAACTGGGCATCTCGCAGATGCATGTGTCCCGGCTGCTGAACGGGTGCTGCGCCCGGCTGCGCGCGGAGGTACTGGCGGAGACGGGGTGACAGCCGGAGGGGTACGGGGCGGGCCGTGCGGCCGGAGAACGGGGTGACCGCCGGACGGGCGCTCGGCGGGCCGCGTGGCGGTTGCCGGATGAGACTGGTGTCTAACCGGACGGCCGAGGGCCGGCGGCCGAGCAGAGACGGACGTGCCCATGAACCAGCAGCCGACACCCGCCCGCCCCGCGCCCGACCTCGTCACCACGCAGGCCGTCTTCGGCACTCCCTGCTGGGTCAGTCTGACCAGCCGGAACCTGGACGCGACGGCCGCGTTCTACACCGCGGTGCTGGGCTGGCAGTGGCGGCCCGCCACCCTCGGCGACCACTTCCGGATCGCGCTGGTGGAAGGGGTGCCGGTGGCCGGGGTCGCCGCGGTGGCGGCGATGTGGCAGATGGCGGTCGCCTGGACCCCGTACTTCGCGGTGATCAGCGCCGACCAGGCGGTGGCGCGGGCCAAGGAGCGGGGCGGTACGGCGGCCGTGGGGCCGATCTCGCTGCCGCCGGGGCGCGCGGCGCTGCTGGCCGACCGGGACGGGGCGACCTTCGGGGTGTGGGAGGGCGAACTCGTGGGCCACTGGGAGGTGTGGCACCGCTCGGCCCCGGCGTTCATCCGGCTGCACACCCGGGACGCCTTCGACGCGGCGATCTTCTACGGCGAGGTCCTGGAATGGGCGTCGGACCGGCCCGGCTCCTGCGAGGTGCACTACGAGGGCGACGAGGTGGTGCTGCGGCGGGGAGGGCACGCGGTGGCGCGGATCAGGTCGGGCGCGCTGGGCGCCGCGCCCGATCCCACCATCCGCCCGCACTGGCAGGTGCACTTCGCGGTCGCCGATGTGGCGGCCTGTGTCCGGGCGGCCGAGCTGCGTGGCGGCAGTGTCCTCACCGGCGGCCCCGCGGGCGCGGTGCTGCGCGATCCCGACGGGGCCCAGTTCACGGTGACGTCCGAGCGCGCGCCCTGAGCGGGGCGCGCGGGTCGGCACCGCGCGCGAGGGCTGGGCCGCGAGGGCTGGGCGGGGCGCTCGGGCCAAGGTCCCGCGCGGGAGCCAGGCGGGGTCGCGGGTCAGCGGCCCGCACCAGAGCCGGGCGGGACACTCAGGTCAGCGGCCCGCGCCAAAGCGGGCGGGGCACTCATGTCAGCCGCCCGCACCAAAGCCGGGCGGCACACACATGTCAGCCGCCCGCACCAGAACCGGGCGGCACACACATGTCAGCCGCCCGCACCAAAGCCGGGCGGCACACACATGTCAGCCGCCCGCACCAAAGCCGGGCGGGACACTCAAGTCAGCGGTCCCCGTGAGAGCAGCAGCAGGGAGCGCGGTTCGACCGTGAGCCCGCCGCCCGCCTTGTGTCCGGTGCGGCCGGGCTCGCCCCGGGGGTCGGCGGTGTCGACGAGGGCGGTCCAGCGGTCGCCGAAGGAGGCGTCCGGGAGGCGGTAGCGGACGGGTTCCCAGTAGGCGTTGAGGAGCAGCAGGAACGAGTCGTCCACGACTCGCCGCCCGCGCGGGTCGGGCTCGGCGATGGCGTCGCCGTTGAGGAACACGCCGACGGTGTGGGCGTCCGGGCGCTCCCAGTCCGCCTCGGTCATCTCCCGGGCGTCCGGCGCCAGCCACACCAGGTCGGGCAGCGGCTGCCCGGCGTGGGTGACCGTCTCGCCGTGGAAGAAGCGGCGGCGGCGCAGCACCGGGTGGGCGGCGCGCAGCGCGATCAGCCGCCGGGTGAACTCCAGCAGGTCGCGCTGGTCCGGGGTGAGCCGCCAATCGATCCAGGAGGTCTCGTTGTCCTGGCAGTAGGCGTTGTTGTTGCCGCCCTGGGTGCGGCCGAGTTCATCGCCGTGGCCGAGCATGGGGATGCCCTGGGAGAGCAGCAGGGTGGCGAGGAAGGTGCGCTGCCGCCGGGCGCGCAGCTCCCGTACGGCCGGGTCGGAGGTGGCGCCCTCGGCGCCGCTGTTCCAGGACCGGTTGACGCTCTCGCCGTCCCGGTCGTCCTCGCCGTTGGCCGCGTTGTGCTTGGTGTCGTAGGACACCAGGTCGCGCAGGGTGAAGCCGTCGTGCGCGGTGATGAAGTTGACGCTGGCGCGGGGGCGGCGCCTGCTGTGCTGGTAGAGGTCGGACGACCCGGTGAGCCGGGAGGCGAACTCGCCGAGGGTGTGCGGCTCGGCCCGCCAGAAGTCCCGTACGGCGTCGCGGTATCTGCCGTTCCACTCCGACCACAGCGGGGGGAAGTTGCCGACCTGGTAGCCGCCTTCCCCGAGGTCCCAGGGCTCGGCGATCAGTTTGACCCGGCTGATCACCGGGTCCTGCTGGATCAGGTCGAAGAACGCGGAGAGCCGGTCCACCTCGTGGAACTGCCGGGCGAGGGTGGCCGCGAGGTCGAAGCGGAAGCCGTCGACATGCATCTCGGTCACCCAGTAGCGCAGTGAGTCCATGATCAGCTGGAGGACGTGCGGGTGGCGCATCAGCAGGCTGTTGCCGGTGCCGGTGGTGTCGTAGTAGTGGCCCCAGTCGCCGTCCACCAACCGGTAGTAGGAGGCGTTGTCGATGCCCCGGAAGGACAGGGTGGGGCCGTGCTCGTTGCCCTCGGCGGTGTGGTTGTAGACCACGTCCAGGATGACTTCGAGTCCGGCCTCGTGCAGCGCCTTGACCATGGACTTGAACTCGGCGACCTGCTCACCCCGGCCGCCGTGGGCCGCGTAGGCGTGGTGCGGGGCGAAGTAGCCGATGGTGTTGTAGCCCCAGTAGTTGGTCAGGCCCCGGTCCTGGAGGACGCCGTCCTGGACGAACTGGTGGACCGGCATCAGCTCGACCGCCGTCACCCCGAGCGACACCAGGTGCCCGGTGATCGCGGGGTGCGCGAGCCCGGCGTAGGTGCCGCGCAGCTCCGGGGGCAGCTCGGGGTGGCGCATGGTGAGGCCCTTGACATGGGCCTCGTAGATCACGCTGTCCGCGTACGGCCGCCGCGGCGGGCGGTCGTCGCCCCAGTCGAAGGACGGATCGGTGACCACCCCGAGCAGGGTGTGCCCGGCGCTGTCGGCGGGGTCGGGGGCGTCCCCCGCGCGTTCGTACAGGGAGGGGTGGTTGTCGATCTGGCCGTCGACGGCGGTGGCGTACGGGTCGAGCAGCAGCTTGGCGGGGTTGCAGCGGTGGCCGGAGGCGGGGTCCCAGGGGCCGTGCACCCGGTAGCCGTAGCGGCGGCCGGGGCCGACGCCGGGCAGATAGGTGTGCCAGACGAAACCGTCCGTCTCGGTCAGGCGGACGGTCTCGCTGCCGCCCTGGTCGTCGTACAGCACCAGGTCGACCCGTTCGGCGACCTCGCTGAAGAGGGCGAAGTTGGTGCCCTCGCCGTCGTAGGTGGCGCCCAGTGGACAGGGGTGTCCGCTCCACGCGGGCACGCCTTCCCCGTCGCTGTCGCCGTCGCCTCGGTACGGCACCGGTGTCACCGCGCCCCCTCCGGCGTCCGGCCCCGCCCCGGGGCGGGAGCGGCGAGGGCGGTGGCCGGGCGGGCGGACCGGGGCACCTGGCGGACCGCGCGGAGCCGGGGCCCGGGGGCGGTCGGCACCAGGGGGAGGCGCTCGCCGTCGCGGGCCCGCTGGGAGAACCAGATGACCTTGCTTCCGGTGCCGGTGGCGCAGCAGCCCCAGCCGTCGCTCATCGCGGCGATCCGCTCCAGGCAGCCGCGCAGCTCCTGGTCCGGGCGGAGCGTGTCGTCGTGCTCGCCGACGGCGGTGATCAGGTGCTGGCCGTTCCACCACAGTTCGACGGTGGTGGAGGTGCCGGTGGCATGGGCCGCTATGGCGGCCAGCAGCAGTCCGGTGTTGCCACAGACGGGGGCGACCAGCGGGTCGAGGTCCCAGTGGCGCAGATGGGCCGCCAGGATGCGCTGGACCTGTCCTACGCGTTCCGGGGTGATGTCCACGTCAAGGTGGTAGTAGCAGGGAACTGCGGTCTTCATCGTTGTCGGCTCCTCACCGGCGGTGGCCGCGCGTCTCCGGGTCCCGCGGACCCGGCCCCGAACACGAAGCGTGAACACCGATCGCTTCTGAGTCATCTCCCACAGTGGGCGCGCTAGGCCATTCGTGCAACACGAGCGCGCCTCCGACGCATCTGAGCGCACATTTGAGACAAATACATACACATCTGAGATCGTTGAAGCTCCAACAAGACGCTGCGTCGCCGCGCGTGCACCATGAGTGAAGGCTTCGAGCGGCGCCCGAGGGTCGGGAGCGTGCCTTCGTCGCCCGGAAGGTGAACCGCGCCATGCTGCTACCCGCCAAGGCCGAGGTCACCCGGCAGTTGCGGCGGTACCGGGCCTGGGAACGGATGATGCTGGCCGCACCCGCCGATCGCGCGGTGCGGGCCGTCTTCGAGGACTCGGGCTACACATTGTGCGTGCTCATGGGCAAGCGGTGCGCGCGCGAGGCCGCGGACGCCGCCGAGCGCTATCTGCGCACCACCCTGACCGCGTATCTGCTGGAGCAGAACGGGCGGCGGCACATCGGCCGGGCCGCCCGGCGGGGCCCACCCACGGCCCTGCCCACCAGCGCTGGGAGGTAGTCCTCCCACACCGCAGTTCCCCCCAGCCGGGCCGCCCATGGCCCGGCTTCGAGCACGACGGAGGTGAGGACCCATGAGCACCAGTCCGACCATCGGGCGCATCCCCGTACGGGACGTCCGACCGGCGGTCGCGGGCGGCAGCCGCCCCGCGAAGGCAGTGGTGCGGGAGACGTTCGAGGTCACCGCCACCGTGTTCCGCGAGGGCCATGACGCCGTCGCCGCGAACGTGGTCCTGGTCGACCCCCAGGGCCGCCCCGGTCCCTGGACGCCGATGCGGGAACTCGCCCCCGGCACCGACCGCTGGGGCGCCGAGGTGACCCCGGACGCCGAGGGCCGCTGGACCTTCGCCGTCGAGGCGTGGAGCGACCCGGTCACCACCTGGCGCAGGATCGCCCGGATCAAGGTGCCCGCCGGGATCGACGCGGGGCTGGTCCTGGAGGAGGGCGCCGACCTCCATGAGCGCGCGGCGGCCGGTGTCCCGCACCGCAAGGACCGGGCGGCCGTGCTGCGTGCCGCGCACTCCCTGCGCGACGACGACCGACCGGTACTGGAGCGCCTCGCGGGGGCGTTGACGCCGGAGGTGGAGGCGGTCCTCGCCCGGCATCCCCTGCGGGACCTGGTCACCGCCTCCGAGCCGCTGCCCCTGCTCGTGGAGCGCGAGCGGGCGTTGTTCGGCTCCTGGTACGAGTTCTTCCCCCGCTCGGAGGGCACTGCCGAGGTGCCCCACGGGACGTTCGCGACCGCCGCCCGACGGCTGCCCGCCATCGCCGCGATGGGCTTCGACGTCGTCTACCTCCCCCCGATCCACCCCATCGGGACGACCCACCGCAAGGGACCCAACAACACCCTCGCCGCCGGACCCGACGACGTAGGCGTCCCCTGGGCGATCGGCTCACCCGAGGGCGGTCACGACGCCGTCCACCCGGCGCTCGGCACGCTGGAGGACTTCACCCGCTTCGTCGCCACCGGCCGCGAACTCGGCCTGGAGATTGCCCTGGACTTCGCCCTCCAGTGCTCCCCCGACCACCCCTGGGTCGACAAACACCCCGAGTGGTTCCACCACCGCACCGACGGCACCATCGCCTACGCCGAGAACCCGCCCAAGAAGTACCAGGACATCTACCCCATCGCCTTCGACGCCGACCTCGACGGACTCGTCACCGAGACCGTCCGCGTCCTGCGCCACTGGATGAGCACCGGGGTCCGCATCTTCCGCGTCGACAACCCCCACACCAAACCCGTCCTCTTCTGGGAACGCGTCATCGGCACCATCAACACCACCGACCCCGACGTCATCTTCCTCGCCGAGGCCTTCACCCGCCCCGCGATGATGCACGCCCTCGCCCAGGCCGGATTCCAGCAGTCCTACACCTACTTCACCTGGCGGAACTCGAAAGCCGAACTCACCGAGTACCTGACCGAACTCTCCGGCGAGACCGCCTCCTACATGCGGCCCAACTTCTTCGCCAACACCCCCGACATCCTGCACGCCTACCTCCAGCACGGACACCGCCC